>JALRFH010000226.1 GCA_023253715.1 Halieaceae bacterium | reverse complement strand
GTCTCGTGGTCGGACGCGCGCCGGGCCGCGTCCGAGGCCGCCGCAGCGGCGCGGGACGAGGCCACGGCCGCGGCGCGCGCTACTTTGCTGTCCTGCCAACAGCGATAAGGCCGCTTTGCGCGCGTGAAGATCAAGATTGCGTGCCGAGTAGCGTGTCGCGAGCAGGGTGGCTAACTGACAATATGCGCCTTGGGGCGCTCTGCTCAAAGGGGGCTCGTGTCGTGTCATCCAACCGGTACTAAGTGCAGTAGTTGTTCGATAATGGTGTCGGTATTGATACCGTTGGCTTCGGCTTCGAAGCTTTGCAATATTCGGTGGCGCAAGACATCGGGTGCGATGGCTAGGACGTCCTCGGGCGTAACGAAGTCACGCCCCGCCAGCCAAGCGTGTACACGTGAGCAGCGGTCTAGGGCGATCGTGGCTCGGGGACTTGCGCCAAATTCAATCCATGCACTGAGGTCTGTCGAGTACGCGCTGGGCTGCCGCGTGGCCATAATCAGTTGCACGATGTAGCGTTCAACAGCCTCGTTCATGTGTAAGGCCAACGCCGCTTGTCTCGCTTCAAAGATGCTAGCCTGGCTCAGTTCTGCTTGCGATGCGTTCGCCGTACCTTGCGCTTCTTGGCGTGAGATGGCCAGAATTTGCTGCTCTGCTTCAGCATTTGGGTAATCCACTTTGACATGCATTAAGAAACGATCCAGCTGGGCTTCTGGGAGTGGGTAGGTGCCTTCTTGCTCAATTGGGTTTTGTGTTGCCATGACCAAGAACAAGGGGGGGAGCGGGTAAGTTTGGCTACCGACCGAAATCTGTCGCTCTGCCATGGCTTCGAGTAAGGCGGATTGCACCTTTGCTGGCGCTCGGTTGATTTCATCGGCCAACACGAGATTGTGAAAAATGGGACCCTGTTGAAACTGGAAAGTGCCATCTTGAGGGCGGTAGATCTCGGTGCCCGTGACATCCCCTGGCAGCAGGTCGGGTGTGAACTGTATGCGATGAAAATCGCCTTCAATCCCTTCTGCGAGGGACTTGATGGCCCGGGTTTTAGCGAGTCCGGGAGCACCCTCTACCAGCAAGTGGCCGTCTGCGAGGAGAGCGATAATCAGGCGATTAACCAGATGGGACTGACCGACAATTTGTTGCGATAGCCAGGTTTCAAGTGAACGGATTTCGGACTGTGCCACAGTATCTCCTATTTCATGCTGCGGGTTTGGGGCGTATGATTTACGAAAGCCCAAGCACTTGCTCACTTTTCGGGAGAGCAGGTGTTTGTTATGACTAGAATGTGCCCCAAAAGTTCTATGTACTATGAGGGCTGGAAGGCAAAAATCAAGCGGTATCTGACGATCTATCGCTCTAGGGTAATGAAATCTATGACTCCGTTGCTGTCCAAAGACCAAAAGCTTGATGAAATCACCCAATCTCTGCGTTCACGGCATGCCGATGATGCTCAACGAATGTCGCGTATCAGACTGGCTCAATCACTGTACGAAAGTCTCGGGTCGGAGGATCTTGAACGTCAGTCGATAGAGACGCTCGTGGCACGTGTGGAGTGGTTACAGCACCTATTAAATGTCTGGTCAGATGGTGAGGTAATCATTCAAGCCTTTTCACCCGATCGTGACCAAACAGGCTGGAGTGCCGACAACAGCGTTGTCGTCGTGGTGTGCCCACAAATGCCGTTCTGTACGGCTTCCGTTCGAGGCGCCTTGCAGCGTTTTAACATCGGTATTGAATGGCTTACATCCTGTAATGTGAGTGTGTTGGTCGATGGATCTGCGGGTATTGATGAGCGGCACGTGAGCTTGGATCGAGGGACGCCCATCAGCATTTTATATTTCGAAGTCGAGCAACAAGATCCGCAGACGCTGAATGCGACCGTGCTGCCAGAGCTCTCGGACGTCATGCGCGAGGTCGATGCGGTGGTGTCGAGTTTTACCCTCATGCAAGACAAACTGAAGTTAGCGCGTTCGATGCTCTTGACGACCGCAAACGCGAACACAGAAGCGGCGGCTTTGTTGGCTTGGTTTGCCGAAGGCAAAGCCACTATGTTGGGCTATCAGTATTTTGCGGCAGAGGGAGAGACGCTGGTAGCGAACTCGGATGCCCTCGGTTTGTTGCAGTATCCGCCTCACAATAGCGCCAGTCAAAATGCGGCCCCAGGTGGCTTGAGGTCGGCCGCTGGCGTGATTCATTTTGTGAAATCACCGATTCGTTCGAGAGTGCATCGATGGGCGTATCCCGACTGGGTTGATGTGGTCGTCACCGATGACCAAGGTGCCTGTCTTGGTGTTCATCGCTTTCTCATTTTATTGACCTTCGCAGCGTATAACCAGGATCCGAGAGACATTCCTTGGTTGCGCTTGCGTATCGCGAATCTGCTCGAGCGGGCTGGATTTGACGAGCGGGAGCACGAGGGGCGAGAGCTTTTGCGTGTCATCGAACTCTATCCTCGAGACGAACTCTTTCAATCTGACTTGGATTCTTTGCTGGATACCGTCACGGCGATCAATCGAATACAAGAACGTCGTCAAACGCGCTTATTTGTTCGCTGCGACGACCTAACTGGGTTTGCCAATTGTTTGGTTTATGTCCCCAGGGATCTTTACAACACGCAATTGCGAGAGCGAATCCAAGCCTTGTTGATGAACGCTTTAGGTGCAATTGAGGCCGAATTTTCAACGCAGTTCTCGGAGTCTGTTCTGGTCAGAGTTCACTTTGTCTTCCGCTGCGATCCAAGTCAGTGGAACCCACTGATGAGCAGAGCGCTTGAGCGAGAAGTGCAACAAATTGCACAGGGATGGATGGAACGATTACAAGAGCGCTTGCGCGATCTTTGTGGTCGCAAACAAGCGTCAGAACTGATGGCGTCCTACGGTCAGTACTTTAGTCTCGGATATCAAGGCGATTTTTCTCCCGATCTAGCCGCGGACGACGTCTTGCTGTTAAGTCAATTGGGGCCGGATCAGCCTTTATTGCCGGTATTGCACATTGATCGCGAGCATCGGCAGCGTTTAAACCTGAGAATCTATCATCTGGGTGACTCACTGCCCTTGTCGGATGTCATGCCAGTGCTTGAATCTATGGGGTTACGGGTATTATTCGAACGGCCCCATAAACTGACTAATGCCTCCAAGGCGTGTTTATGGATCCAAGACTTTCGTTTGGAGTACCGCTTTGCCCTTGATCTGGATATTGATCCGATTAAAGATCAGGTTCAGGCAGCCTTTTTAGTGATTTGGCGGGGTATTGCCGAGCTCGATAGCTTCAATCAATTGGTGATCGGGGCTGGTTTGAGTTGGCGTGAGGTGGCGGTCTTGCGCGCCTACGCGCGATACTCCAAGCAGATCTTGTTTACCTATTCGCCTGAATTTATGGCGGCAACGCTGAGCGAGCATATGGATTTGGCCGCGCTTCTGGTGCGCACTTTTTATGCCAAATTTGCACCCGCTGAAGCTCACCGTTGGTCAAGTGTTTCGACTCAGCTAACCGCAGAGTTTGACGCGGCGCTCGAGCGAGTCTCCAACTTGGGTGAAGATCGAGTCTTGCGTCACTATTGGTCCCTGCTCGAGGCGACGGTGCGCACCAATGTATTTTTACACACGGACGTTGATGCTGACGCTTGCACCTATTTCGCCTTCAAGTTTAGGCCCTCTGTGATTGCGGACATGGTGAAACCTGTGCCGTATCGGGAGATTTATGTGTATTCGGCGCGGGTGGAAGGGGTGCATTTGCGCGGTGGGCCCGTTGCTCGCGGTGGACTGCGCTGGTCGGACCGCAGCGAGGATTTTAGGACCGAAGTGTTGGGCTTGGTGAAAGCACAACAAGTTAAAAACGCGGTGATCGTGCCGGTGGGTGCAAAAGGCGGTTTCGTCGCTAGGCAAGTACATACCTTGATGTCCCGCGAGCAGCGAAATGCTGAAGGCGTCGCGTGTTACAAAATATTCATAAGGGCCTTGTTAGAGCTCACAGACAATCAGCAGGCAGGTGTTATACGGCGCGATGACAGGCTTGTGGCCCACGACGATGATGATCCTTACCTCGTTGTTGCCGCCGATAAAGGCACGGCGACTTTTTCTGATACGGCGAACGCCATAGCCGCAGAGTTCGGATTTTGGCTCGCAGACGCGTTCGCCTCGGGCGGTAGCCTTGGGTACGACCACAAAAAAATGGGTATTACAGCACGCGGCGCTTGGGTGTCAGTGCAACGGCATTTCCACGAGTTGGGTATGGATCCGCAACGCGATCCCATTGTGACTGTGGGTATTGGGGATATGTCGGGTGACGTTTTCGGCAATGGGATGTTGCTCTCTGAGTCCTTGCTACTCGTCGCTGCATTCAACCATCGACACATCTTTATTGACCCTAATCCAGATCCTTTAGTGAGTTTTAAAGAGCGAGAGCGCCTGTTTCGCGAATCCACTCAAGGTTGGGCGGATTACAATCCAGCATTGATTTCTTCAGGCGGTGGTGTCTTTGAGCGCACGTCCAAGCGCATTGTGTTGACGGACGCTATACGAACTTTGCTACAAATTGATGATGAGGCGCTGACCCCGAATGAGCTGATTCACCAGCTGCTCAAAGCGAAAGTGGACCTGCTTTGGAATGGCGGGATTGGTACCTACGTCAAGGCCTCGACTGAAAGCCATACAGACGTGGGCGACAAAGCGGGCGATACCCTGCGAATTGATGGTCATGAGTTGGGTGCTAAGGTGGTGGGCGAAGGTGGCAATTTGGGAATGACTCAAGCGGGACGTATCGAATATTGCTTGGGTGGAGGACGATGCAATACGGACTTTATTGATAATGCCGGGGGTGTTGATTGCTCGGATCACGAGGTCAATATTAAGATTTTTTTGAACACCTTAATCGAACGCGGTGTCATGGTGGATTCTGTGAGAGTACGTAAACTGGAATCCTACACCCAAGCGGTAGCCCGCCACGTGTTACACAATAACCGTTCTCAGACCTTGGCTTTAAGCTTGTTGGCGCAAGACGCCCCGCAGCGAATACTGGAATATAAGCAGTTGATCGCTGAGTTAAATGAGCGGGGCGCACTCGATCGCGATCTCGAGCATTTGCCCAGTAATGACGAAATCTCTGAACGGCGCGCGCAAGGCTTGGGGCTGACTCGGCCAGAGCTCGCCGTATTGCTGTCGGCAAGTAAATCGCATCTAAAACGCGCGTTGCATTCGAATACCTTAGCCGAGGAACCTACGTTAAAACCGTGGGTGGCGCGTTCTTTCCCGAGTCAATTGGTGGAAGAGTTCGGGGCATATTTGCATCAACATCCTCTGTACACTGCGATTTTGGCCACGCAACTTGCTAATGATATGGTGAATCGTTTAGGGCCCAATGTCTTTTTCCGGCAAATGCACGCGACTGGCGCGACAGCAGAGGCATTTGCCCGCAGTTATGTCGCTGCTTTAGAAGTCTTTAACCTCGAGCATCTCTGGTCGGTACTGGTCAAGGAAGGGGAGACTATGGCGCCAGAGCATGTTTATCGAGCCTTGGTGCAGCTGACCCAATTGTTGAAGCGAAGTCTACGCTGGTTCCTGCGTAATTCGACATCGCTCGGTAGTCTGGATCAGTTCGTGCCACGCTTTAAAGCGGGGATAATGGAGTTGCTTCAAGGTGATTATTTGGCCGACACCTCCGCCTTTGGAGCGCAGTGGCGCCACCACCAACTTGAGTGGCAAAGTCAGTATCAGAATCAAAGCCTGATAAACCTGCTTAGCCACAGTGAATACGCGCATGTATTCCCCGGATTGGTCAGTGGTGCGGAGACACTACAGTGCAAAGTCACAAAGTTGGCGCAATGCTTTTTTGCCGTGGAGCGTCGCTTGGAGCTTGATGTGTTGACTCGCGCACTGTTGGCCACGAGCGTTGATAGTGAGTGGCGTGTACTCGCTCGAGACGCTTATCTTGAGCAACTCGTCGACATCCAACATGAGCTCTGCCGAGAGATAATGTCGATCCAAATGGCGGCTGGGGGCGATATTCAGGGCAGTCTGCAAAGCTGGATTTCACGCCACGCTGCGGCCTTGAAACGCTGGGAAGAGGTTGTTTCACAGCTAAAAGCGGTAGAGGCACCCGATTTTGCCGTATACGCGGTGGTATTACGAGAGCTTGCCGAGCTTGCGAGAGCGGCACAGGCGCAGTAGCATGCGCGCCTGATTGGTTCAATAAGGTGTAAGAATGTCACTAGCGGCGAAACTAACCCATCTACTTCCGCCCGAAGCCGCCCATACTGCGGCAATGTTGGGTTTAGATGCCTATCACGCTTTGCGGATGAGTTGGATGATTGCGTCTGACTTAAAGCCTAACCCCCAGCGGGTGATGGGTTTGAGTTTTGACAACCCGATTGGTCTTGCGGCAGGGCTTGATAAAGATGGTGATCATATCGATGCTTTAGGTGCGTTGGGTTTCGGCTTCATTGAGGTGGGAACGGTGACTCCCAAACCACAAGATGGAAACCCCAAGCCGCGTTTGTTTCGTTTGCCTGAGCACCAAGCCATCATTAATCGTATGGGCTTCAACAATAAGGGTTTGGAGCACATGGTTGATCGCATAAAGCGTCGCAGGTATTCCGGCGTGTTGGGGGTGAATATCGGTAAAAATGCGACAACCCCGCTAGAGAACGCGCTGGACGATTATCGGCAGTGCCTTGATGCAGTTCATGGATACTCTGATTACGTGGTCGTGAATTTGAGTTCACCCAATACGCCGAATTTGCGCCAACTGCAATTTGGTGAGCCGCTGAAGCGTTTAGTGTCGAGTTTGCGCGAGCAATGTTATCGATTAGACGCTATCAACGAAAAACGGGTGCCTTTGGTGGTAAAAATTGCGCCAGATATGAGTCATGATGACTTGCTGTCAGTGGCTGACACATTGATCGAAGCCTCGGTTGACGGAATTATCGCAACCAATACCACCGTCGAACGCGATGCCGTACTGGGACATCAATACGCGGGCGAAGCCGGTGGCCTGAGTGGTGTACCAGTGCGAAGCCGTTCTACCGAGGTGGTGCGTGCCCTATACCAACATCTCAAAGGCGAATTACCTATTATCGGGGTTGGCGGTATTTTTGATGAGCAATCCGCGTCAGAAAAGCGTCAGGCGGGTGCCGCTCTGCTTCAGTTATATACGGGATTTATCTATCGCGGATCGGATGCGATAAGCGCAGCCGCCCGCGGATTTAAAGATGCAAACATCGCTTTTTAGTTAGATGGACTGCAACCTGGGGAGTGTTGCTAAACCCGTGACACCATCCCAATAGTCTGCGCGGCCATCTCGCCAGCCAGCGAGCCATTGTTCGCGGTTGTGTTGCTGTGAGTGAGGACAGTCGTCCCTACTTTTTCCTTGATTTCCTGCTACGTAGCCACGGTGGAAGTGGCGGTTAGAGACATCACGCTTGTGTTTTTTCATGCACGCTCCTGGTCGGCAACGCCGAGGTTTGTGGTTAAGGATTCAGCTTGCGCTGATCACAAGGCGATGTTCAGGAAACCATATGTTGATCGCGTTCTAAAACATTTTTTTGGTCTAAAAAAAAATGTTTTAGAACGCTTTTGGTGCGATTGGCGCTGATCGAGCTGCGCAGGGAAATCCATCGGTCATCCGGTTTTGAAAAAACGATGTGTGCGGTTTGCACGGAAGATCGCTATCGCGTTGATCTCAAATTACTTGGTGTTGGTAATTTTACCGGCATTGCCTGGTTTTGAATTGTAACTACATGTTAATAAAGTGTTTTTTGTAGTTTTTTGCTGTGTTTTTGTGTCGGATTAAGCTGGCTTTGTCATCAAAGTACTTTGACCTTAAAGTAAAATTTCAGTAGGGTATGTCACGCTGGACAAGGCAAAAAGGTCTGTCCAGCTTGGTCTTGGCTTGCCGGATCTTCGTGCATCTAGGCTGTAGACGACACACACAGAAACCCTAAGGGAGCAATCTATGTTTCAAAAGAAACTCATCAACCGAGCCGTTGTCTCTGTTGTTGCGGCGGGTGCCTTCAGCGCACAATCGGCCTTAACGCAGGCTCAAATGCTTGAGGAAGTGATTGTCACCGCGACGAAAAAGTCCGAGAGCATGCAGGACGTCGCCATCGCAGTGCAGGCGATGTCTGGCCAGGCACTTCGCGAACAAAACGTCACCAATTTTGAAGACTACGTCGCGCAACTACCCAGCGTGAATATGGGTGGACGTGGTCCAGGACAGAATGAAGTGTACATTCGTGGCGCTGCCGTGGATGCGATCAATATTACGGTAGCCGAGTCGCAGGGGTCTGCACCCAACGTGGCGATGTACCTGGACGAACAGCCCATCACCGCGGGTGGCCGTAACCTGGACGTGTATATCTCTGACATGGAACGTATCGAGGTTTTGCCTGGGCCTCAGGGCACCTTGTATGGCGCGAGCTCGCAGGCGGGTACTGTTCGCTTGATTACCAATAAGCCCAATGTGAGTGAGTTTGAGGGTAACGTTGCAGCGGAGTATTCGCAAACGGCGAAAGGTGAGGACAGTAACAAAGTCGAGGCAATGATAAACATTCCCTTGATCGAAAATACGCTGGCGATTCGCGGTGCATTCTATTCAGACAACCGCGGCGGCTACATTGACAACGTCGAAGGCACTTTCCAAGCGAACGAGAACGTGAACATTGCCTTCCCCGGCAGCAGCGTGTTCTACCCAGAAGGAACGGTATTCGCAAATGGTACCACGGTGGGAGCGGGTGGCGTCACGGTACCCGTGATCAAAGAAGTCGCCAGTAACAGTGCTTTGGTCGAAGACGACTTCAACGATGTGTCTTATGCTGGTGCCCGTTTAGGTGTTAAGTACTTCATTAATGACGATTGGTCGGTATTAGGTCAATTTACCACGCAGACGTTGAAGACGGACGGCGTATTTGATTACGACCCAGAAAAAGGTGACTTGAATGTAAGTCGCTTTAGCGAAGACTCGCTAGAAGACACCTTTGATCAAGCGGCTTGGACGCTAGAGGGTCGCTTGGGCGATCTGGATGTTATTTACACTGGCGCGTATCTAGAGCGGGAGGTACATGCGAAGATTGACTACACCGGTTACACCAACATTGGTAAGTTTATTGCGGGCTATCAGTGCGAGTATCTCGTGGGTTCGTACTACCATGGTTTAAGTAATGGGTACACCACCGCTTATACTTGGGATCCTACGATCCGCGGTAACACGGGTGTGATCGAGTGTAGCACGCCAGT
>JALRFH010000191.1 GCA_023253715.1 Halieaceae bacterium | reverse complement strand
AGTCACAGAAATAGACGATTTAATCAGACTCAGTTGACTATCGAATTCGGTGTCGAAAGACACCAACCAGTTTGCCTGGCGACCATAGAGTAGTGGTACCACCTGACCCCATTCCGAACTCAGTAGTGAAACGATGCATCGCCGATGGTAGTGTGGGGTTTCCCCATGTGAGAGTAGGTCATCGCCAGGCTTCTAAATAAAAACCCTCAGTCGTAAGACTGGGGGTTTTTTATTTACAGCCCGCGGAAATCGTCTCACATGGGGTCCCCCATGAGAGAGTTGGGTGAGCAGGGAATTCGAGCCGCATGCGGCGAGCCTGCGAACGCCCGCACACGGATGTGCGGGCAGGGGCTTATCAAGACTGGCGATGCTTGGCCAAGGATGGCAACTCTTAATCCTCTTAGTGGCATTGTAAAGCGCATGCGGCGAGCCTGCGAACGCCCGAGCGGTAGCACGCGAGGGCCGGGCAAGCGAAGCTTGGCGCCAGGCTTTTAAATAAAAACCTGAACTTGTGCCCTCGGGTAGTCGTAAGACTGGGGGTTTTTTAGTTTATGGTCGGTGAAAGCAAAAAAACACTTGCTATAGCCTTAATTTGGGAATATATTCCCAAACATGACTGAATCATTGATTTTTAAAATTCAACAAATGGGTAGCCTAATCCTGCGGCCGCTCGTGCGCATGTTGTTAAAACATGGCGTGTCTCATCGCACGTTAGAGCAACAGGTGCGTCACATTTTTGTCTCAGAGGCCGCTAGCATGTTGCGGGATCGAGGCACAAAACCGACGGTGTCTTCGCTTGCCGTTTTGACTGGATTAAGCCGTAAAGAGGTGAAGCGAATATTAGAGGCTGACTTTGATGGACTTGCTGAAGAAACGGTGAGCCGTAATCGGATAGTTCGTACCTTGAGTGCTTGGTGTAATCACGAGGACTTTTCTACGGACGGTCTTCCAAATCCCCTGCTCAATGAGGGGGAAGGAGGCTTTTCAGAGCTCGTCAAGCGCTTTAGCGGCGACATGACCCCCGCCGCTATGCTGGCGATTTTATTGCACAGCGAAAATGTTGTTCAGGTCAATGGGAGGCTACAGTTACAGAAAAAAGAGTATCTGCCCTTAGAGACATCGCATGAGCGCTTGATGCTATTTGGTACAGATACCTCAGAGCTAATGGGGACGATAGAGCGCAATTTAGAATGCTCGAGCTCGGAACGTTGGTTTCAACGAAAGGTTTCAAGTCACTTGTTAGACAAAAACGCAATCGAAGAATTTAGGGCGATGTCAAACCAAAAGTCGATGGACTTATTGGAATATTATGACCACTGGTTATCGAAGCACGAATTACAAGAAAACGATCCCAACGCTAAGTACGTGGCCGTCGGTATTTATTACACAGAGGCTCAACATGAGGATTCAGTATGAACAGGTTTACACGTTTTGTTAGTTATTTTGTCATCATTTTGTTAGCTGCGTGTGGCGGAGGTGGCGGCGGTGGTGGCAGTGTGGCGCCCGCACCTTCCGGGAATACTGGCGGTACTGATCCGGCCACAGGAGGGGGGACAGGCGGCACTGATGGCGGCACTGATCTTGGTATCAGTGGTAGCGGTGCGCCAGTTGCCTACGGCACCATCGATGGCTTTGGAAGCATTTTTGTCAATGGCGTTGAGTTTAACACCGATAACGCGGCGATCTTTGTCGATGGGGTGCCTGCCACTGAACCTGATCTGTCGGTAGGTATGGTCGTTTCAGTAGAAGGGACAATCAACGAAGATGGCATTACCGGTGAGGCAACGGTCGTTATTTTTGATAATGAGTTAAAGGGCCCTGTTCAGGCCATCGCTGTAGATGCTCAAGGCGATGTGATGACCATTACAATTTTGGGCGTTAATGTGACAGTAGACCGCATTGCAACCACCTTTGAAAACACCACATTTGATACCTTGGCCGTCGGCGACTTTGTGGAAATCAGCGGATTTCCAGAAGGCTTAACGGACTTACGTGCCACCCTCTTAGAAAAACGACAGGAGATTTACGTTGAGGGTGAAAGCGAGATTGAAATTGAAGGTACAATTTCGAACCTGACCGATAGTACTTTCCTACTCCGTACCTATACCGTTAACTATACCAGCGCCGATTTGAGCGAGGTGACAGATAGTACCTTGTTAGACGGGATATACGTTGAGGTAAAGGGCACCTTGTCAGGCGACCAGATTATGGCGACCCAGATAGAGCAAGAACGCTCATTTTCAGAAAGCCTTGAGACGGATGACGATTTCAGTTTGCAAGGCACGGTTACGAATTACGTGGATGACTCGAATTTTGAAATCGCCGGAGTCCCGATCGACGGCTCCAATGCCGTCAAAAAACCGGCTGTCTTAACCATTGCCGATGGCGTACTCTTGGAAGTCGAGGGCACCTGGAATGGCGACATTCTAATCGCGACTGAAATAGAAACTCGTGAAGGTGAGCTAAAGTTGGAAGCGAGCGTAGACTCCGTCGACATCGAGCAGTCTATCGTAACTTTGCGCTTCGCAACGGGCACAGTGGCGGTGTTGGTCGATAGCCGTACGCGCTTTGACGATGACGTCAGCGACTTGCGTAATTTCGGGCTAAGCGATTTATCCGCGGGAGACTTTGTGGAAGTAGAAGCCTACCTGACTGGTGAGCAGCTATTAGCCACGGAGCTTGATCGTGATGATCCAGACGATGAGGTACTCAAGGCCCCGGTCGAGAGCAGTAACCCCAATATCGAGATCACCTTGCTGGGCCTCACCTATAACGTGGAAGGTGCACAATTTAAGGACAAAACTGATAGCAGTATCGATGCGGCAGGGTTTTTCGCCCAGCTTGCCATGGGCGACGTGGTGCGGATAAAAGACGATAGGCCTGCTGACGGCATCGCCGATGAGGTGTCTTTCGACGTTGAAGACGACTAAATCCTACTAAGTCGCCCCACAAACAGATGAGGGCTGGAAAAGGCATTTAGCCAAATCGGGATAGGGTGTACACTCGTGGCCATTTTGAGAATTTGGAGCCGACTATGACAACCTGGACCGATTTGGTTAATCCTGATGCCTTGAGTAAGCATGGCCTCGTCGTCACTAACCCTGCGACAGGTGATGTTCTGGCCACCTTGCGAGATATGGGTGACAGCGAAGTGGACACCATCATCGCTGAAGCCGATCAGGCACGAGCCGCGTGGGCATCTCAGACCGCCAAAGCCCGAGCCGCGAAACTAAAAGCATGGAACGATCTAATTCTTGCCCATCAGGAAACGCTCGCGCAACTGATTACCGCAGAGTGCGGTAAGCCTTTGGCGGAAGCTCGCGGGGAAGTGGCCTACGGTGCCTCGTTCCTAGAGTGGTTTGCTGAAGAGGCTAAACGTGTCTACGGCGATGTTATTCCCTCACACGCCGAAGGCAAGCAAATCCTCGTGCTAAGGCAGCCTATTGGTACCGCTGCTGCGATTACTCCGTGGAACTTCCCCCTGGCCATGATTACCCGTAAAGCAGGGCCTGCGCTTGCAGCAGGTTGCTCGATGGTGTTAAAACCCGCTGAGGCAACGCCATTAACGGCATTGGCACTAGAGACCCTAGCTCATCAAGCGGGTATTCCCGCGACGCTGTTCCGAGTAATTACGACGACCCAGCCCGCGCGCGTGGGTAGCCTCTTGTGTGAGTCTGATATCATTCGAAAACTGTCGTTTACGGGTTCTACTGCGGTAGGTAAAATCCTGATGCGCCAGTCGGCTGATACTATCAAAAAGCTCAGCTTCGAGCTTGGCGGAAATGCTCCCTTTATCGTCTTCGATGACGCAGACATCAATGCCGCCGTGGATGGCGCGATGGTTTCGAAGTATCGCAACGCCGGTCAAACGTGCGTTTGTGTGAATCGATTCTTAGTCCAAGATTCGGTGTACGATGACTTCGTGGCCAAGCTCAGTGAACGCGTTAGAGCCATGAAAGTTGGCAACGGCGCCGAGGAAGGCGTCACTGTTGGTCCTTTGATTAATGCAGCCGCCTT
>JALRFH010000208.1 GCA_023253715.1 Halieaceae bacterium | reverse complement strand
GATCTGATTGTCTAATAGATATTGATGGTTCAGAAACCGGCCCTGAAGACGGACTTTCCGACCCGACAAGTCCCCGGGGTCGAGCGCCTCTAGTTGCTCAGCGGACAATGAGTCGGAGGCATCTCGTGCCAGTGCAGTGGCTGACAACGTACGCTTTTCTTCTGCGCGCCCCAACTGCCAAAAGCCTAAGCTGATCAAGAAGGGCAGCAACACTGCAACAAACAGAGTTAAACGCCATTCAAAGTCGAAGCGAAGTCGTGCCATGTTCAAGGTCCTAATATTCGGAAACCGAGCGTGTGATACCAGAGTCCGCTATACTGTGAACGACCTTCTCAGAGATACGCATCATGCTCAAAATAATCATCGCCGTGTTAATGGTAGCGCTTGTGGCTAGTCTTGGCAGTGGATTTTACTTCCTGATGACAGATCAGGGCGATAAAAATAGCAGAAGAACGTTTCATTCACTGGGTGCTCGCCTTACGCTGGCAATCGCACTGATTTGCGTGATTGTCTACGGGGTAGCAACGGGTCAATTGGGTCACAAAAACCCATGGGATGCTGGCCCGCAAGCGGGCCAGACCGAATAACTTATAAAATGTAGACGAACAGGAATAAACCAACCCAAACCACGTCGACAAAGTGCCAGTACCAAGATGATGCTTCAAATCCGAAGTGGTCGTCACTGGTAAAGTGGCCTGCTTTCAACGAACGAATCAACTGAATGGCCAACATGATAGTACCCATAGCAACGTGGAAGCCATGAAAACCCGTCAGCATGAAGAACGTCGAACCATAAATACCGGAATTTAGGGTGAGTCCAAAGTGCGCATAGGCTTCATAGTATTCCACTACTTGCAGTGACAAGAAGATCACACCAAGCGCTACAGTAATACCCAGCCATAAGTTAAAGCGGCTGCGGTTACCCGACAACAACCCTTCATGGGCGATGTGTACGGTGCCGCTCGAAGTCAGCAGGATAATCGTGTTCCACATGGGTAACCATTGGTACCACGCATCAACCTCGGCAAACGCCATCGACTTGTGCGCGCTGGTAAAGGTGCCCATATTCGCCATGACCTGGTTCGATACACCGCCAACCGCTTCTTGCGGGGTCTGCATCATTGGCCAGCTGTATTGAAAGCCTTCCCATAACAAATGGTTCCATGCACCACCTTCGCCTTCACCAGCCAACCAGGGGCCTGCCAGCGTTCGCACATAGAACAGTGCGCCAAAAAACGCGGCGAAGAACATCACCTCAGAAAAGATGAACCAGAACATACCAATCACGTAAGATTTTTTAAGCTGAGCACTGTTCATGCCCGCTAAGTTTTCTTTGATGGTGGTTCTAAACCAGCTGAATAGTGTCGCTGCAAAAATGCAAAGACCGATATACATCGTGGTAAACGACGATTCACCGTTGCCAAATGTGGCTTGGTTCATTGCCGTTGCCGCACCAAAGGTACTTGTTATTAAGCCGATAGTCGCCAAGGCTGCCATCGCGCTCTTCTCGGGCACGTAATACTTTTCGTGCGTTGTTGCCTGATCACTCATTGTGTTTCTCCCTGAAACCAAAAGCGCCCCACCCCCTGGGCTAGCGCACTACCGAGCCGCCACACTCCCGTTGACGGCATCGGTCACATCAAAAATGGTATACGACAAGGTTATTGTCTGTATATCTTTCGGTAAATCTTGATCAACAATAAATTGTAAGGGCATCTCAGCATCGGCGTTCGCCTCTAGCGGTTGCTGGTTAAAGCAAAAGCATTCCGTTTTGTGGAAATACTTGACCGCCCGCGAGGGTGAGATGCTGGGAATGGCCTGCGCCACCATATCTTTTGGCAAAGGATTACGAGCAAAAAATACCGTATCGTTTACCGCACCTGGGTGCACTTTCATGGCAGTGACACTTGGGCCAAACTCCCATGGCATGCCTTCGTTATTGGTGGCAACAAATTGTACCGTGACCGTGCGCGACTCATCGACCGCAACCGGCACCGAGGTGTATTGCGACCCATCGGTTTTACCGTTAATACCTAGAGCATCACACAGTACGTTATACAGAGGCACCATTACGACAAACACAAACGCAAACATCGCGATAGCCACCGCCACTAATTTGGCGGTGGTATCGATGGTTGGATTGTTGCTTACTCGTATCATTGATCAACTACCTGTCTTATCGAACTGCAGGTGGTGTCTCAAAGGTGTGGTAGGGCGCGGGTGTTGCAACCGTCCACTCCAGACCTTCTGCGCCATCCCATACTTTCTCTTCGCTGGTTGGCTTACCCGCAACAATCGTCGCAATAACGTTGTATAAGAATAGGATCTGTGACGCACCGTAGATAAACGCACCGATACTCGACATCATGTTGAAGTCAGTAAACTGCAACGCGTAGTCAGGAATACGACGAGGCATGCCTGCCAGACCCACAAAGTGCTGAGGGAAGAAGGTGACGTTAAAGCCGATGAACGAAATCCAGAAGTGGGTTTTACCCATGGTTTCGTTGTACATACGACCACACCACTTGGGCAACCAGTAGTATACGGCAGCGGTCATGCTGAATACCGCACCAGCCACCATCACGTAGTGGAAGTGTGCAACAACAAAGTAGCTGTCGTGGTACTGGAAGTCAGCGGGCGCGATTGAAAGCATCAGACCCGTGAAGCCACCGATTGTGAACAACACCAAGAAACCGATACAGAACAGCATGGGCGTTTCGAAGGTCATTGAACCGCGCCACATTGTCGTGATCCAGTTAAACACTTTAACGCCGGTAGGTACTGCGATCAGCATAGTGGCGTACATAAAGAACAATTCACCAGCAATAGGCATACCTACTGTGTACATGTGGTGCGCCCACACGATAAACGACAGGAAGGCAATCGCTGCCGTTGCGTAGACCATCGAAGCGTAGCCAAACAATGGCTTGCGAGAAAACGCAGGAATGATCTGCGATACCACACCAAAGGCTGGCAAAATGATGATGTACACTTCAGGGTGACCAAAGAACCAGAACACGTGCTGGAACAATACAGGGTCACCACCACCAGCAGCCGAGAAGAAACTCGTGCCGAAGTGAATATCCATCAGCATCATGGTCACGGCACCTGCAAGAACAGGCATAACGGCGACCAACAAAAACGCAGTGATTAACCACGTCCACACGAACAGAGGCATCTTCATGTAGGTCATGCCGGGCGCGCGCATGTTCATCACAGTCGCGATGATGTTGATCGAACCCATGATCGACGACAGACCCAACACGTGAATCGAGAAGATGAAGTAAGTGACAGAGGGCGGCGCGTAGGTCGTTGATAACGGCGCGTAGAATGTCCAGCCGAACGCAGGCGCGCCACCTTCCATAAACAAGGTGCTGGCCAAAATCAGGAACGCGGGTGGCAAAATCCAGAATGACCAGTTGTTCATGCGGGGCAAAGCCATGTCTGGTGCACCGATCATCATCGGAATCATCCAGTTAGCCAAACCAACGAAAGAGGGCATGATCGCCCCAAACACCATGATCAGACCGTGCAAGGTCGTCATTTGGTTAAAAAAGGCGGGCTCAACCAGCTGCATGCCAGGCTGGAAAAGCTCAGCACGAATGATCATGGCGAAGGCGCCACCCAAAATGAACATCGCAAACGAGAACCACAAGTACATGGTTCCGATATCTTTATGGTTGGTGGTAAATAGCCACCGAGAGAGCCCTTTGGCTGGGCCGTGATGATGATCTCCCATTTGAGTAACCTCTCCGCTTAGCCTTTCTTGTGATTAAAAACATCAATGGGCTGAACCATATCGCCCATGTTATTTCCGAATGCGTTACGCTGATACGTGATAACTGCCGCCATATCAACGTCATTCATCTGGCCACCAAAGGCCTGCATTGCTGTTCCGGGAACACCGTTAACACCAATATCGAGATGCTTGGTTAGGTCGCCGGTTGCGATGGCGCTGCCAGCAATTGCCTTACCCAAACCGCCTTCACCGTTCATGCCGTGACATGCTGCGCAATAACCCTGGTAAACGTTTTTACCACGCGCTACCAGCTCATCCATTGTAAACGTTTGCGCCATTAAGGCTTTGATTTCAGCGGCTTCCGCTTGCTTGGTCTCTAGCCAAGCTGCGTAGTCTTCTTTCGATACGACGTTGACCACAATGGGCATGAAGCCGTGATCTTTACCACACAGCTCAGCACACTGGCCGCGATAGATTCCAACTTCGTCTGCGCGAGTCCATGTCTCGTTCACGAAACCAGGAATTGCATCCCGCTTAACCGCCAACTCCGGTACCCACCAAGAGTGAATAACGTCATTCGCTGTTACCAGGAAACGCACCTTAGTATCAACAGGGATCACAACAGGCTCATCGACTTCTAATAAGTAATGTTCGCCTTTGTCTTCGGTGTTGTAAATTTCGTCTTGAGCGGTACGCAGATTACTGAAAAACGAAACATTCTCACCGTTTTCGTTCAGATACTCATACTTCCATTTCCATTGGTAACCGGTAACCAGGATATCCATCTCGGCTTCTTCTGTGTCGTAGACCTGAATCAGGGTTGACGTGGCCGGTACTGCCATGCCAATCAGGATCAAGAAAGGTACGACCGTCCAAGCGATCTCAACGCTTGTGCTCTCGTGGAAGTTGGCGGCTTTGTAACCTTTTGATTTGCGATGGTAAATGATGGAGTAGAACATGACTCCAAATACCACCACGCCGATCACGATACAAATCCATAGAATCGCGGTGTGTAGATCGTAAATTGCCTGGCCCGTTGCAGTCACCCCCGGTGACATATCCATTTGATTGACCTTCGACCCTGAGGCCAAAGCACCACCGCTTAGCACGGTAGCAATCAAGGCGGCGGCGTGTACTACAATTGCGCGCAGTCGCTCACTAATGAAACCCATTCTGCTGTGTCTCCGTTAATTAAATTTGTTTGGCGTTGACCCCGCTCCCCAATACGACACCCGAGGCGCCTCGCGACATCAAACACGGTACACGATCACAGCCTGTGGAAACTGGTCGATCGCGCAGCGCCCGAGATTATAGACGATGTTTGGCTGAAAAACACTAACAGCCTGATTACGATGCATTTTTTTGTCTGCCGACAATCCGCCTGATAAATCCCCATATCTTGGGAACAGTGAACCCAAAAAACACCACATCTCGTTGTTTAGCACATTAAAATATTGTTGTAAGGGCTAGACTGTATAAATCCTGTTACGAATCTTTTTTTACCTCAATTGCAGGATCCATCAAGCGAACAGGCTCGGCGGGCGTTTCGGTGCGACGCGACAGTCCGCGACTCACTCGGGTGGGCAGTTCGGATGGCGCAGGGGCCTGGGGGCGGGCCTCTTGAAACCCGCAGTCAACACACTCGCGCAAATCCGCGTCCATATCGACCACGATAGTGTCCATTTTAGCGCACCGCGGGCACACAGCTCCCGCTATAAAACGTCGTCGACTCATAGTATCCTCCTGGTTTTGTATAGTGTAGCGTTTCTAAAAGGTGTGAGGTATATGGCCGCAGTTCGAAAATTTAAACAGTGGACACCAAAACTCGGCAAGCGGGTGTTTGTCGATGAAAGCGCCGTTGTGCTGGGCGATGTTGAGCTCGGCGACGACGTTAGCGTCTGGCCCCAAGTCGCCATTCGCGGCGATATGCATCACATTCGGGTGGGCGCACGAACGAGCGTACAAGACAACAGCGTACTGCATATTACACACGCGGGACCGTTCAACCCCGATGGCTGGCCACTCATTATCGGCGAAGACGTGACCATCGGTCACTGTGTCACCTTGCACGGGTGCCGCATCGGTGATCGTGTGCTGATCGGCATGGGCGCAATCGTGATGGATGGCGCGATTATTGAAGACGACGTGGTCGTTGCTGCCGGCGCTCTGGTTACGCCAGGAAAAACCTTGGAAAGCGGCTATATGTATGCCGGCTCACCCGCCAAACAAATTCGCCCTTTAAAGCAGAAGGAGCGTGATTTTTTCACCTACAGCGCTAATAACTACGTACGTTTAAAAAACGAACACATCGAGGAATACGGCTGCGGCTACCCAGCGTAAGCGCTTAGGCGGCGGCTAGAGATCCGCGTAAATGATTGATCACGCTCGCCGTGTCAGGTCGCTCCCGGTGCCAAACATAGAAGCTTTCAGCCGCTTGCTCAACCAACATACCCAAACCATCCGAGACGGCCCAGGCAGCATTCTCGGCGGCCCACCGCATGAACGCGGTAGGCTCTGCGCCATAGACCATATCGTAGCAGCAACAACGATCACCCAGCAGCGAGCCAGGTAAGTCCGGAGTTTCTCCCTTAAGACCTGCGCTCGTCGCGTTGATAATGACATCAAAAGGCAATTCCGAGGCCAAGTCCGTTAGGGCTTTACCAACCACCTGCCCTAAATCCGCGAATTCTTTTGCCAATGTCTCAGCTTTTGCGACCGTTCTATTCGCCACAACTAAGGCCGATGGATTTTCCCTGAGCAAGGGCTCCATGACGCCGCGCGCCGCGCCACCCGCTCCCAGCAACAACACCCGAACTCCGCGCAGACTCCAGCCGTGGTTTGCGATCATATCTCTAATCAAGCCAATACCGTCGGTGTTATCACCGTACACACCATCCGCTTCGGGCCGCAAGGTATTGCAAGCCTTAGCGCGAACCGCTCGCGCGCTGTGACGGGAGGCCAGTTGATAGGCCTGCTCTTTAAACGGCACCGTTACGTTCAAGCCCGAACCACCCGCTTTAAAGAAGTCCATTACCGCACGCTCAAAATTATCCAGCTCAACGCGAATCGCACGGTACTGCAACGACAACCCCGTTTGTTTCGCAAATTCCGCGTGAATAAACGGTGACCGGCTTTGTTTGATTGGGTTGCCGAAGACAGCGAATTTGCGCTGCCTCAGACTCAAGTTCGTGTCGTCACTCATCGCTAAACCCACTCTTTAGAGACTAAGTATTTAGAGAGCAAATCCGCCTCGGGCGAACCCTCCTCAGGCTGATACGCGTATTCCCAGCGGACCAGTGGCGGTAAAGACATCAGAATGGATTCCGTCCGGCCATTCGATTGCAAGCCAAATAAGGTGCCGCGATCAAATACCAAATTAAATTCCACGTATCGCCCGCGTCGATATAATTGCCAATGGCGTTCGCGTTCACCATAAGCCGTATTCCGGCGGCGTTCAATGATCGGTCGATACGCGTTCATATAAGAATCACCGACCGAACGCATAAAACCGAAGCAATGGTCGAACCCACCCTCGTTCAAATCATCGTAAAACAAACCACCCACACCTCTAGGCTCTGCTCGATGCGGCAAATAGAAATAGTCGTCACACCAGCGCTTATACTTAGGGTACAGATCCGCACCGAAGGGCTCACAGGCCGACCGGGCGGTTCGGTGCCAGTCAACACAATCCTCCTCAAACCCGTAGTAGGGGGTTAGGTCGTAACCGCCGCCAAACCACCAAATCGGGTCTTCCCCTTCTTTTTCAGCCACGAACAAACGGACGTTGGCGTGCGATGTCGGTACGTATGGATTTTTAGGGTGAATCACCAAAGACACCCCCATCGCCTGGAAACTCCGCCCCGCAAGCTCTGGCCGATGTGCCGTAGCGGATCCAGGCATCGACGCACCTTGCACATGGGAGAAGTTTACACCGCCTTTTTCGATAAGGTCTCCCTCACTCAAAACGCGCGAACGGCCACCACCACCCTCGGGGCGCTCCCATTCATCCGTATTAAAGGCAGATCCGTCCAGAGCGCTCAGTTCTTCGCAAATGGCGTCTTGCAACCCAAGTAAATACTGTTTTACGGCTTGTACATCGACACTGACCATCTCTTACCCTCGGAGAATTTCACCGGTTAAACCCTGTCGGATCACACTTGGCTTTTGCAAACCTTGGACGCCACCCGGCATCACCAAATCCACTGAGCGCCCAAAATAATGGCGCACCTGTTTCGCGGTCATCGCTGGAGGCTGGCCCGACGGATTGGCCGACGTCGAAATAATGGCGCCGCCAGCGGCGCGCGCCAAGTCGCATACCACGGGGTAAGCGCTTAAACGACACGCGATCCAGTCTGACTGTCCAGTGACCCAAGACGGCCACAAATTGCCATGGGGCACCAACCAAGTGTTCGGGCCCGGCCAACTTGCCTTAATCGCCTGTTGCCGGTCGGGCGGTAAATCTCGTAACAAAGCCGCCGCAACGCGTTGGCTTGCAAGCGCCACAATTAAGCCCTTCTCCCAAGGTCTGTCTTTCAAAGCTAACAAACGCTCAACAGCGGCTTTGTTAAAAGGGTCGCAGCCCAAACCCCACACACCCTCGGTCGGGTACGCGATAATCCCGCCTCGCGCTAGAACGGCACGCGCCCTTAAGCAGTGAAACGGGTAGTGCACGGGTTTAGCCGTTCAATTGGGCCTGCAGCGCCGCATTTTTTTCTTCGATAGCACGGGCATTGTCTGCTCGCTCCTGGCGCAATGCTTCCGCCAAAGTTGGATTAGACACAGCGATGATTTGCGCCGCCAAGTAGGCTGCGTTCTTCGCGCCCGCTTTACCGATCGCAACAGTCGCCACTGGAATGCCAGCTGGCATTTGTACGGTAGACAATAATGCATCCAGGCCATCCAAAGAAGCATTCATAGGTACACCGATAACCGGTTTCACCGTGGTCGCCGATACAGCGCCAGCTAGGTGCGCAGCCATACCTGCAGCCGCGATAAAGGCGGCACAACCTCGTTTGTCCGCATCTTCAACAAACGCTTTGGCGGCGGCGGGGGTTCGGTGCGCTGAAGTAATGCGCACCTCAAAGGGAATGTTGAATTTTTTGAGAACATCAAAGCTGGCTTCCATAACAGGCAAATCTGAATCAGAACCCATAACGATGGCTACGAATGGTGCGCTCATAGTAAACTTCCTCTGGTGACTACATCAAAAGATTGGGCGCGCATCTTAACAATGAAACCGCTTAAGGTAAATTTAAAGTCGAACATAGCCGGTACCGCTGACCGCTATTCGGCGAGCCAATTCCAGTTCTAACAAGTGCTCTTGTACCCGGGCAATGGGTTGTTTCAGCTGCCGTGACAATTCCCAACTGCTGACAGGGGCATCACCCAATAATTGCAGCAAGCGCTGACACTCTGTACTTAAGTCCGGCGTCGAATCGCTGTTTATCACAGATCCGGATTTCAGCTCGATAGCAAGGTCGGTCTGTGCGAGCGCTAACCAGACATCCGCCACATCGCGTATCAGCCCAGCGCCATCGGCAAGTAAATCCAAACACCCCAAACCCTGATTGTGTGCGGCAGACCAAGGGTAAACCATCAATTCTTTATTTTGCTCCAGGGCGTGCCGCGCGGTGACAAGGGAGCCACTGCGGCGCGCTGCCTCTACCACAATCACCATGCGCGATAAGCCACTCACCAAGCGGTTGCGCTTCGGAAAGGTGTACTTCGTTGGATTGGTTGCAATGGGATGGTCAGACACCAAACAACCTTGCTTGAGGATCTGCCGCGCAAGGCGACGATTGCGTGCCGGGTATAACTGATCGATACCGCTGCCCAGAACCGCAATCGTATGACCCGATTCTAAAGCACCTGCATGTGAGCAAGCATCAATTCCAACTGCCATTCCGCTGGTGATAACAAGCCCACACGCTGCGAGTTCACGGGCACAGGTATGGGCCAGTTTTTGTGCTTGAA
This sequence comes from Halieaceae bacterium, assembly GCA_023253715.1. Taxonomy (GTDB): domain Bacteria; phylum Pseudomonadota; class Gammaproteobacteria; order Pseudomonadales; family Halieaceae; genus Aequoribacter. Next base: position 5,737 of record JALRFH010000208.1, on the reverse strand, counting down.
TCGAAGCCCGGCGCGCGCCCACCATCGCAACTTGTGGTGTGTTCAGATCGCACCATGAGCCGCGGCGATATAAGAGAGCTGGAGGATCTGGGATGTGATGAAGCAGGGCAGGATAGGAAGCGCTTGAGGGCAGCAACACATCAACCCCTAAATCTCTGAGCGAGCCGACCACTCGTCGTTCGTGCTCCTGCAAGCGACCGGTCTCGATACGGGCAATGACTGCCTTAAATGTTAGCTGCCACGTCTGACTCAGTGCGTGACATGCACACCAATCTTGCTCGCTGGCATTTAACAAACAGGCAATGTCACCAAAATGCTGTAAGGCAGTTTGTAAGGGTATATCGTTACCATGGGTGGCGCTGTGCAGAAGCGCCGCAACTTCCTGTTCTGAAAGGTCCATAGATCATCCTTGATCGACCGATTGATTGCTGATTACGGCGTTTTGACTTTATCCATCACCGACAGTGGGCGGCTCGCTTTGAGCACCACGGCTAGACTCGACTTGTCGAACACCTCAAACACCATAAGTAAACCCGCTCGGACATCAGGAAGCGTCACAGTGTCGCCCTCGAGTTCGTCGCGCACTCGAGCGCCCGCCTGATAAATGTGCAACATATGACCCACCTCTAAGCCATCGCGTGCACCTTTATTCAATATCACCGTATTGAGCGAACCGATTTGATTCACGCCGCCCTCAACGGCAATCATATAGCCGTTTTGAAGCTCAAATTCAGGCGCCCTGGGTTGATAGGCCGCATCTAATATCCGTTCGCGTAATGGCAGCAACCGATCGCCTTGGCGAATCTCTTCTTTTACGCTTTTTACGTCAAATTCTGTGAGTTCAGTATCGGTCGGACTGGTATCGAGCTTTTGCGCCGCGCCTATTAATCGCGCTTCAACCCCTAACACTTCACCGGTCAAGGGATCTTTAAAGCGCGACCCTAGGCGATAAACCCCATACATAGACTCTTGATCATCTTGCGACGTGACCTCAATACGGCCACGGGCTACGACCACGTCACCCGGCGCACTTAGTAAGCTTTGCTTATTTGAGGCCAAAATATAGGGCGCTAGCTCGGCCTGTTCTTGCTCCAAGACACGGTTGCGTCGCAAAAAAGCGCCGATCTCGTCAAGGCCGATTAAAGGAATGGCCAAATCGAGTGGCGTGACGCGCATACCCGGTTTGAGCTTGACCTCTCCGCCTCGCGCAATCCGCAATTGGGGCCTACCACCTTTTGGAACACGTAGACTCAATACATCACCAGGGTAGATTAAATCAGGGTTCGCAATGTGAGGGTTTCCGGCCCACAGCTCTTGCCAGCGCCACGGCTCTGAGAGATACATATCGGCAATATCCCACAAAGTGTCGCCCGACTTCACTCGGTATTCACTGGGGGCGCCTGGATTGACCTCGAGCAACTCCTCGGTTTGGGCTGCGCTTGCGAAGCACAGTAAGACGCACAAGGCCCACCACAAACGACTGACTCGACACAACATAACTAGGCAACCTGTGATTTCACTATTTCCGATATGACAGCATGATACTCTTTGTGGACAAAATTCACAGCCCCTGCGCGTTTTCGATGAAACGTTAACCCGCATCTTGTCATTGCGGTATAATGCGCGCGTATTTCTCGATATAGATGATTATGGCCGTACTGCAAATTTTAGAATTCCCCGACCCGCGATTGCGCACTGTGGCCAAACCGGTTGGCGAAGTCACTGATCAACATCGCTCGCTCATTAAAGATATGTTCGAGACCATGTATCAAGCACCGGGTATAGGACTTGCCGCGACACAAGTTAACGTACACGAGCGCATCCTTGTGATCGATATCAGTGAAGACAAATCCCAGCCTCGCGTCTTTATCAACCCGCAGATCGAAGTGCTGGATCCAGAACTCGGCGAGTATGATGAAGGCTGCTTATCGGTGCCGGGGTTCTATGACACTGTATGTCGGCCGCAGCGCATTAAAGTGGTCGCCTTAGATGAACAAGGCGAAATGTATCAAGAAGAGCTAGGTGGATTGTTGGCGATTTGTTTGCAGCACGAAATCGACCACTTAGACGGTAAATTATTTGTAGATTATCTATCACCTCTAAAACGGAACCGCATTCGTAAAAAGCTCGAAAAAGCCCAGCGAGCCAAAGCCTGATGAAGTCCCCCGCCCTCCGCGTTGGCTTCGCTGGCACGCCTGATTTTGCGGCCCATCATCTTGAAGCCCTGTTACAGCAAGGGATCGACGTCGCCGTAGTGCTTACGCAACCGGACCGACCTGCGGGTCGCGGTAAAAAACTGATGCCAAGCCCCACCAAAACGATAGCCCTGGCTGCCCAAATTCCTGTGTGGCAACCCACAAGCTTAAAGGACTTAGAGATACAGGCTTGCCTTAAAAACCTGAATTTGGATGTTTTGGTGGTCGTCGCTTACGGCATGTTGTTGCCACAAGCCGTGCTCGATGTTCCCAGGCTGGGTTGTTTGAATGTACACGCATCGTTATTACCACGCTGGCGTGGCGCGGCACCCGTACAACGCGCCATTGAAGCAGGCGATGTCGAAACCGGTGTGTGCATCATGCAAATGGAGGCCGGCTTAGATACCGGACCCGTATTGAAGGTTCTAAGCTGTCCAATCACTGCAACGACCACTGCGGGAACCCTGTTTAACGCGCTGCAACACTTGGGAAGTCAGGCGCTCATTGACACCCTCAATAACCTAGAAGAATATCAAGCACAGGCCACACCGCAGGATCACGAGCAATCCACCTACGCGCGCAAAATTGACAAATCAGAGGCCTTTATTGATTTTAGCCAAGGTGTTGTTGATATCGATCGAAAGATACGCGCCTTTTACCCCTTTCCCGGTGCATTCACCAGCGCTAATGGCGAGCGTGTTCGAATTCATCAAGCTGAGATTATTGACACCAAGGCGCCATCAAATCACCCCACAGGAACGATCCTCAACACCGGCCCCGATGGCGTTCAGGTGCAATGTGGTACCGGTATCCTGAAACTCACGCAGATACAACTGCCTGGCGGCAAGGCCCTGGGAATCAAAGATGTACTCAACAGCAGCAAAAACCCCTTTATGGTCGGTGTGGTGCTCGGTAGGCCGCTCTCGTGAAACCCTCAGCAGCGCGACTGAGTGCAATCCGAGCAGTCAGCCAAGTGTTAACCGGACACGCTGTTCGGGTGTCGGACTTCGATCATGATTTAGATGCACACCAACGAGCATTCGCGCACCAGTTGGCGCAAGGCACCATCAACGCTTTACCCAAGTTGTCGGCCTTGCTAAGGCAATTGTTATCAAAACCCATTAAAGCAAAAGAAGCTGAGGTGCAGGCTATTTTGTTAACCGGTTTATATCAAATACACAGCATGAGGACACCAGATCACGCAGCGGTTAATGAAAGCGTGAATCTGGCCAAACAACTTAAAAAAACGTGGGCGATTAAACTGATCAATGGCTGCTTAAGAACCTTTATCCGCGAACAGGCGTCGCTCACTAACAACCTCAGCGCAGCCGCTGCGGCGGCTCACCCGGAGTGGCTGTATCAAGCAATACAACAACAATGGCCAGCGCAAGCCGCAGAGATTCTAGCCGCTAACAACCAAGCGGGCCCGATGTGTCTTCGTGTCAACCAAACGCGCTGTACCTTGACTGACTACCTGGCGCAACTTAAAACCGCGGGTGTTGGGAGCTCTCCAACAGCGCTCGCGCCCCAAGGAATACGCTTAGACCATACGCTCGCGGTAGAGCAACTTCCCGGATTTTCCAAGGGCCTGGTCTCGGTCCAAGATGAGGCCGCCCAACTCGCCGCAAGCCTCTTAATAGTGGCACCCGGGCAACGTGTTCTTGATGCCTGTGCTGCGCCCGGAGGAAAAGCCTGCCACCTAGCAGAATCGTATCCAGAGGCCCATATTGTTGCTAGAGATATAAACAGTGAGCGCTTACTTTTAGTGGATGATAATGCCCGTCGCTTGGGACTACCAATTCAGATTGAGGGCCTCAATCAAATCCCTTCTGAGGAAGCCGAAAGCTTCGACCATATCCTTGCGGATGTACCGTGCTCAGGTTCTGGTGTTATTCGCCGCCATCCCGATATCAAAAGTCTGCGCTTAGAATCTGACTTAGCGCAATTTCATCAACAACAGCTTCAAATTTTATTGGACCTCTGGCCTAAACTGAAACCAGGCGGGAGCTTGCTTTACGTGACGTGCTCAATATTCGAGCAAGAAAACGATCGGACGATTCTCGCATTTCTGGATCAGCAAAATCAGGCGTCAGTCGATGTCATTAATGAATCGTGGGGGCTCGCTACCCAGGTAGGGCGTCAACTTCTGCCCAGCTTCAACGGTTCTGATGGACTGTTTTATTGCCGACTGAAAAAAGCAGGCTCCTAAAAACAAAACACTGGGATTCTCGGTCGGGATTCAGTATGGTACGCATAATTTCATTAGGCATTGACCCGCGATGAAAATCATCATATTGGGTGCAGGCCAAGTAGGCGGAACACTCGCTGAACAGCTAGCCAGCGAACAGAACGACATTACCGTGGTGGACACTGACGCCACCATTCTTCGTGGATTGCAAGACCGCCTTGATATTCGAACGGTAGAGGGACCGGCATCACTACCATCAACCTTAGAACGTGCTGGGGCGGCAGATGCTGAACTGATCATCGCAGTAACAAACAGCGACGAGATCAACATTGTGGCCTGTCAGGTTGCACACAGCATTTTTAACAGCCCAAAAAAAATTGCGCGAATCCGCGATCAAGATTACCTCAATTACCACGCGCGCTTGTTTGAAGAGGCACACATACCCATCGATGTCATTATTGGGCCTGAACAGCTAGTCACTCAAAATATCAAACAGTTAATCGTGAACCCTGGCGCTTTACAAGTTCTAGACTTTGCAGATGGACGCGTTCAATTGGTGGCTGTTCGAGCTGTAGCCGGCGGGCCGATTGTGGGGCATCAATTAAAAGAAATTCGCGAGCACATGCCTAAAGTTGATACTCGCGTGGCCGCCATATTTCGGCAGGATCGCCCGCTAATTCCAGAGGGCGACACGATTGTTGAAGCAGGTGACGAAGTGTTTTTCTTGGCTGACCGGAAACACATCCGCAATGTGATGTCAGAGCTTCGCCGCATCGACAAAGATTATCGCAAAGTGATTGTGGCCGGCGGCGGTAACATCGGTAGTACGCTAGCGTTGGCGCTAGAAGATCAGTACGACGTCAAAATCATCGAGCAAAACTATCAACGTTGCCGCACCTTATCGGAGAAGATGAGATCGGCTTTAGTCCTGCATGGGAGCGCTGCTGATCCTCAGCTTTTGCGTAATGAAAACATTGAAACGACGGACGTATTTTGCGCCCTCACGAACAATGATGAATCCAACATCATGATGTCGATGTTAGCGAAACGAATGGGGGCGAAAAAAGTCATCACTCTCATTACCAACCCTGCGTATTCTGAGCTGATTGGTGACGAAATCGATATCTCAATCTCGCCTCAACAAATAACGATTGGCTCCTTGCTCACCCACGTCCGTAAAGGTGATGTAAGTAGTGTGCACTCACTCAGACGCGGTGCCGCAGAGTCCCTAGAGATCGTTGTTCGGGGTGACAAAGGATCATCGAAAGTCATTGGTCGACGACTTGACGCTATCAAGCTACCAGCCGGCGTAACCATAGGTGCCATTGTGCGAGGCAACGAGGTCATCATTGCA
>JALRFH010000200.1 GCA_023253715.1 Halieaceae bacterium | reverse complement strand
TTCTTTATATTTTCCCTATTTGTTTGCCTGATAGATTTTGTTGAACAACTCCGGCAGTTCGGAGATGACGCAAGCTTTGGAAAAGTTGCGGAATTAACATTGTCGAATGTGCCAAGCACTGTCTACAAAACCATGCCGTTGATCATGATACTGTCAGCCGTCTGGATGTTTCTTGCCCTCGCGCGATCAAGCGAATTGGTTGTCGCGCGTGGGGTCGGACGATCGCCTTTGCAGTTTTTGTTTGCTCCGATCATGGTTGCCGCTTTCGTGGGAGTCTCTGCTGTTATGATATTTAACCCGTTCGTTGCCGCAACCTCAAAAGCACCATTGCAGCACGTCGCAGTGCACCTGAGCGCTTTATCGATATTCACTACCACGATCTATTATCGCGCCCCCTAGAGGCCTGTAGGGCCGTATTCGAGCGGCTTGGATTGACCTTTGACGAATCTGATGTGGATCAATTCAAAACCCACATGGCCGCCAACAAGCGTGATGACCGTCCTCCGCACAAGCATAATTTAGCGGACTACGACATAACACTTGAGGAAATTCGAGCCCTTTTCAGCTTCTACAGCGAGGAGTTTGCCGACGTTTTTGATCGCTGAGATCAGGCATCCCAATGTTCGATGTTGCGCCTAACGGACCTCTAGGCGCTGTTCGCCAATCACAATGTCCTGCCATTGTGGTTGGACTACCTGGACCTCCCCAGCGTCCAAGCTCTTGAGCAGCTTGGTCCGCGCCTCGTCGAAAATAACGCCCTTTGCCGTGGCAACCGGATGGTTAGTCCAATCTGCTTCGGCTCCTCTAGGCGCAACAAATAACTTAAGACTGACCTCAAACTCTTGCTCCGTCACTAGAAGATAGTCTGTTGTGCCATCATCATTGACATCCAGCTCGAGCACTCGAAACGTACTGACACCGCTGTACATCCACGGATTGTCGTTAATTTCTTGCAGTAAGACCTGCATGAAGACCTGAAGACGCGTGTGCTGCAAATCATCACCCCAAAGAAACTTGTCCTCTAGCGTTTCTAGGGTCAAAGCCGAGGTTTGTGTTTCCGCGTCCCAATCCAGCCGGTCAATTCGCTCGGCAAGCTTCGGGTAGTCCCCTCCATACCGCGCTTTAACGTCTTGCAAAGCAAAATAACCTGCTCTGCCCGTTTGCTTGCCGAGGTACCAGATGTCAAGGTCATCAGGAGACATGACTCCTTGCGCCACTCGGTTCAGCTGATCGGAAACCGTGATACGTCGAAAATCCAACACTGGCGTATTCACCAGAATCACAAACGCCAAAACAAGCCACACCAATCGACCGTTAAAGTCATCGATGCGGCGCAACCACCCCTGCCCCGAGCGAGCCACTGAGTAGGCGTAAAACAGCCCAAAACCAGCTAACAACAGCGCGGTAGAGACTCCCCACAAGCGGCTTACTGTCCAACCATATTGCGCGATACGTAAATACAAACCGTAAGCAATAATGCCACTGAGAACGGGCATGGCGAGCAAACCCAATTTCACCAGGGAATTGGCCAGTTTGGGGAGTCTGCTATCGTCACCGTGATAGGCAGCATTCATCAAGTACAAAATGAGCGCTTGAAAAGCCAACACGAGAGCACTGCCGCCTGTATCCCACAGAGGCTGGAGCCCCGTAAACGCCAGCGTCACCATAAACATCAAAACAATCGCCACAACCACCACCAAAAAGAATGGGGTAGCAATTTGCTGCAAACGAATAAGACTTTCTGAAAAATTCGATTTGCTTCGAAAGACAATCACACCCGAAGCAAACGCAATACTGAACACGGGGTACATAAACCAGGTCTCTCCAAACAAGTCCCTGAAAAATAGGATGTTCAAAGCCTCGAATAAGCCACCCCAAAGCGACAAAACCAGAAAACAAGCAGCTGTAAACAACCACGCCCAAGCACCGGTAATGGCTATTCGCCACGACGCGTAGTACCAATCGAGTCCCTGCACACGCCGTAACCTTAATAAGGCCGTCAAAAACACGGCCACCAGGGCCGTAGGAATATAACTTAACATCACATAGTCAGCACTGATTTGAGCTCTAGGCTCCATCTGCCAACCCGCATAAGCACCCATACCAGCGGCACAGACAGCAACGTAGCCGTAAAAGCCAATATTTGGGGCTTCGTTTCCATTCGCTGTCAAATACACCAGCAAAGGCAATGCAACCACCACCGAATAGATAGCCATCATCCAGCCAAAATGTGTCGACGGCCAGAGATCGTGTTCGAGTGTTTGATGTAGAGCGAATAGCGCAATGCCCTGGAGCAAAGCGATAACAACGAATTGCATGCGAGGGATACTCGCGTCAGGGGAGCGGTCGGACATCATCAAGGCACCTAGTGATTCGTTTGCTTATTGTGTAGTCTTAAAGCAACAGTATGACACACCACTGTAAGAATCAGTGAGTAATCTGCTGCGTTAAACCGGAGTTTTACCATGCGATTTTATCTATGGATCGTTGCTAGCTACGTAACACTGAGCACAGCCAGTTCTCAAGGAGCTGAAATGGACACGTATACCTCCACTCCAGACTTAGCGGGTACTCAAGCTATCGTCATTGCCCACCGCGGCGCGAGCGGTTACCGACCAGAACACTCGCTCAGCAGCTATCAATTAGCGATCGAACAAGGTGCTGATTTTATCGAACCTGATCTAGTCATGACCAAAGATGGCTATCTTGTTGCGCGCCACGAAAACGAAATCGGTACGACCACCGATGTCGCAGAGCGGCCCGAATTTGCCGACAGAAAGACCACCAAGACCATCGATGACGAGATATTCGAGGGCTGGTTCACGGAAGACTTTACCCTCGAAGAACTCAAGACCCTGAAAGCCCGAGAGCGGCGACCTGAATTGCGCCCTGATAATGTGGCGATGAACGACCAGGACACAATTCTCACCCTTGACGAAGTCATCGCAATTGCGAAAACAGCAAGCATAAAAATAGGAAGAACTATTGGGATTTACCCTGAGCTCAAGCACCCGCACTATCACGAATCTCTGGGGTTCGACATGGTCGATACCCTGCTCACAAGTTTGGATCAAGCTGGCTGGAATCACCGCGACGCACCCGTCTATGTCCAGTGCTTTTGGCCCCAGCCGCTTATGGAAATCGCCACCAAAAGTACGGTGAAACGTATTTTTCTCGCGACTCGATGGCAGCCTGACGAGACAGTTATGGCCCGTTATGGACTCGATTATTGGCCAGACCTACAGTCCCAATCTGGCCTGCAAGCCCTTAGCCAATTTGCCGATGGCATTGGGCCGTCGGTAGATCTACTCATCGACCGCGCAGCTGATGGCACCATAGGGCCCAGCACACTATTACAGAATGCAAAACAAGAAGGCCTGAAACTTCACCCTTGGGGTGTTAATGCTGAGCCGAGTTTACTGCCCACATTCATCCAGTCCAATCCAACGGTCGAGGCTTGGAACGGTGTTGATGAACGATCAGCGATAAACTGGTATCAGATGGTATTTGAGCTAGGGGTTGACGGTATGTTTACCGACTACCCTGACCTCAGTATTCGCGCCCGACCAGACCGAGAATGGAGCGACTCACCCTAAGTAAAAAAGGCCGATGGGCTATTCATCGGCCTTCAAGATCCGGCGGGCTCAACGCACGTCCTCGCTGCCTAAGTTGCTTTACTGCTCAAAGACCTTTTTACCCCGGGCCCAGGTCTGCAGCACCGCTATATCTTTTAAAGCGGTCGCGTTTTCGGCCAAGGGATCTTCTGACAACACGACCATATCAGCTTGCTTACCGGGTGTTAACGAGCCCTTGATGTCCTCTTCAAAGTACTGGTATGCGCCACCCTGTGTCATCGCATACAAAACCTCCTTAGGCGATGCACGCTGATCTGCACCCAGCACAAAACCGCTGCGAGTCTGACGCTCCACCCCGGTCCACCACAAACGCATCATGTTGGGTGGCACGACCGGCGCGTCGTTGTGTACCGTGTAATGAATGCCGAGGTCCTGCGAGCTTTTGAGGGGACTTATGTGCAAGGCACGCTCGTCACCAAAGCTAATGCGGTGCCAGTCACCCCAGAAAAAGGTATGCGCCACAAAATACGAAGGCACCAGGCCCAGGCGCTTGTACTCTGCCAAATGGTCAGGTCGCGTGAGCTGTGCGTGAATGACCACACTACGACGATCGTCGTCTGCCGTAATGCCCGCGTCATTATGCGCGGTAATCACCATATCAATTGCCGCATCTCCATTGGCGTGCGTAATGAAAGGCACTTTATTCTTCAGTAGAATCTGAGCACGCTGCTCGTAAGCTTCCAAAGGAATATTCGGGT
>JALRFH010000138.1 GCA_023253715.1 Halieaceae bacterium | reverse complement strand
GGATACGCCGGGATTGCGTGACGCAACGGCGGTGGTGGAGCGTATCCGCTTCGCAAGCGGCCTCGGCATGATGCTCGATGCGGGTCCATATCCGGTACGCCACCACCGGTGACAATCGTCGCGCCTTCAGCGGCCGCTTTTTCATAGTACGAAAGTACTTTCGCTTGGTGTTCTTTGCTAATCAATGGACCATAAGTCGTCGAATCTAAAACGGGATTGCCAGGTACGACAGCTTCGGCCTGTTGTTTGAGTGCCGCCACAAAACGCTCAAAAATCGGCCGCTCCACATAAACACGTTCGGTACCTAAACACACTTGGCCGGTATTCAAAAAAGCACTTCGAGTTATGCCTTCAACCGCTTTTTCAAAGTCGCAATCCGCAAATACAATTCCCGCGTTCTTGCCCCCGAGCTCGAACGACACATCACGAATGCCTTTTGCCGCCGCCGTCATAATTGCCGCGCCCGTCTGAGTCTCGCCCGTGAAAGTGATAGCATCGACATCTTTGTGCGAAGTTAGAAATTCGCCTGTCGACTCCGGGCCCCGCCCATGCACGACATTGTAAACGCCCTCTGGAATACCGACGTCACGCATGACTTCCGCCAACAACGTCGCGGTTGCTGGCGTCTCCTCCGAGGGCTTAACCACAACAGTATTACCGCAAGCTAAGGCAGGTCCCACCTTCCAAGTCATTAATAAAAACGGTGCGTTCCAAGGGCACACCACGGCGATAACGCCCTTAGGCACACGAATAGCGCTATTAATGGCACCGCGGCCGTCAGGTGTAGCCATCTCGAACGTTTCTGTCGGCACGTTCTTAATCACGTCTGCAAAAATTTTAAAGTTAGCAGCGCCTCGAGGAATAAAAACATGCTCCATAACATGTTTAGTTTGTCCCGTATCTTGCATTTCTGCAGCGACAAACTCATCAAAGCGCCGAGTAATTTCGTCGGCGACCTCGTAGAGCTTAGATACCCTTTGATCTGTCGTCATACGACCCCAAGGTCCTTTGAGCGCCGCTTTCGCCGCAGTCACGGCAGCATCCACATCGGCTTGCGATGCCTCACAGACGTCTGCGATGTGCTCGTTATTCAAGGGGCTGTACTTAGCAAAACGGGCATTACTTTCAACAAACGCCCCATTAATAAAATGGCGATACAAGCCAGTCATACCAACTCCGATAGATAAAACGTGGGTGCCGAGAGAACCTCGGCACCCAAAGAGTGACCTAGCGGCCTTTTACACGCATATTTTGTACAGTGAACAAAGACTCAGGGTTGAGCTCTTTATCGACCTGGCCTTTAAATTGCGCCGTGGTGCACTTCATCTGTTGCACGTTAATCATAGTCACTGCATCATCAATTGATACACCAGAGCCTTTATTCACTGGCAAGTGGCGCTCGGGATTAGCCTGGCCAATGACAAAGGTTTTCCACAATTTGCCCGCAGTATCATAGATATTGGTGCGAGGAATCGTGAAGGTTTGTGCATCAATGTAATGGATCCGCTTACTGATGGGATGCCCCTCCATGACCGGGGACGATTCCAGTACGTAAGCCTTACGTAACTGCCAGTTTACCTGAGGATAACAACCGCCCTTATCACCCATGGCAACCACTTGATACCCTTCGTCATCTTGGTGAGTATCGGGATCGAGTTCCACTTCATCGTGATTAAAGAAGGGCAACATGACATTCTGAGTACCAAGATAAGTCCACTTCATATCAGAAACGCGACCGTTGTAGCCTTCAAAATCCTCAATCATTAGCTGTGAGCCTAAGAAAGCATCGGTGACCTGTTCAGTCGCCAGACGACGGACACGGCGCTGAAAGCCCAAATACAAATAGCTATTATCAGCTTTGCGATCATCGATCGAACGCTGAATTAACAGCTGCGTATTTTTAACATCGAAGGGCTCGAGTACTTGAACATAAATCGCACGATATTTTTCATCACCTGGAATTAATTCAGGCTTAGGATCTTGGTTGACGCGACCTTTGAAGTTCAAGAAGTGAAAGTTGAATTTCAGAGTTCGTTCGATGTTACCGGATTCCATATCCCGATATTTCCAATAGAACGGGTAAATGGCGGCATTGTCACCCCAGTTGTAACCGTACTTATAGTTCCACGCAAGTTTTTCACCCGCTCTTGGATCGTCCTTGCTGGGCTCTTCTACGAAGGGACGCCCAGCCACCCAGCCATCAATCTGACCGACCTCTGCACCTAAGCTCACATTGCCTAAATTATCGGCACTCGCTTTGACGTAATTCGGGTGCAAGTCAAACGAAGTGGTGGCAGTTACCGGCATTTCGGTCCATCCATTACTGATGTGCTCAAACATAACAGGATCAAGAATACTTTCGAACTGAGCGACATTAGCCTGATTAATGACCATACCAGGTGCCAAGCCAGAAAATGTCGGAACGCCGTCTTTATAGGGATAGAACGAGCGTTGAACGTCCTCTTGGGTAGGCGCCGCAAGAGCAGAACCAGACACCATCATCGCCACAGCAGTAGAGATAATACTTTTCATTTTCATCATAAATTCCTCTTGTTATTGTAAGCAACCGAGCCTGAAGCCCGGTTGCTCAACGTATCTTTAGAAGCGGTAACGAATAGTTAATTGAACTTCGTCTTCTTTTTCAGCCATACCCAATGGGCCTGAGCGGAAACGACCCAAAGGCTCAAAACCACCCAGACCTGCAGAGCCCGAAATCAAACCCTCGGCACCGTGCTCAGGTAAGCCTGGAATTGACGTCGTGAAGGGTCCGAACGGGTTGCACAAGCGGCAGTCGTCAAAACGCTCGTCACCACCACCGGTTTTGATGTTCGCGCCCAAAATCAACTGCCAGTTATCATTGATCAACCAATCAATTTTAGGCGCGAATACCGTTGCCCCCGCTTTAAAGTCGTGCGCCATGATCAGCTCAGGACTCAAACGGTCACTCAACCACCAACCTTTGATCAAGAAGGTTGCGATGAAGTTTTGCTCCCAGTCAGGCATACCGATGGTGCCCAGCGTCGCCTTTTGAGTGACGTGGTCTTGGATCTGTTGACCAAACAGCTGAGCCGATAGCAAAAACGCGCGGGTTGGGTTAATCGAACGAATAAATACGTTCTTATCCAATCCAATAACAAAGCGGAAGACATCGTTCTCGGAGTACAGTTCAGGTTCAATGGTGTTGGCAAATTCCTCACCCTGAGAATAGGCTGCTTCAACACGAATCACGGTGTCCAATTCTTGTGAGTAGTAATCCAGCGAACCACCCACCATATTGACGCGAGGGAAATAAACATCAAAGGCAATCAGATGATCCCACGTCTGAGCGGCCCCACCGGTAAACGGATTCACAACGGGCACACCGCCAGCACGTAAAGACGGTAATTGTGAACGGTAAGTCATTGCGTTTACAGACCATCCTATATCACCATAGACACCTTCAACTTTGATGCCCAACTGGGTGTTATCAAGACTCCACTCAGGCATGTGAATCTTGCGAATACCGATCGTTTCGGGACCAAAGTTGGTAGCGAGAAGCCCTTTTGAAGGATCGGCCGGATCGAACGGTGCAAAGTTTGATACCGTACCGCCATTGTCCCATAGGTTTTTCATACCGCGCAGGAAACATCCGGCGTCTAGGATGACGTAAGGTGATCCACACTGGCCTAGGTTATTGGGACGAAACTTATCAAAGTTCCACACGATTTGGGCATTCAAGTCATCGAAAGCACCGGTGGGACCAAAGCGGAAGTCGGTTTTCAACATCCACATCGGAATACGAATATCTTCGAGTTCGTCGTAAATATTGTGTCGCGAAAAGTCCACAGGATTGATGATATCGAGCACTCGGAACAAATCTGTACGGCCCCAAATTACCTGTTGACGTCCCAAGCGGAAGTTGATTTCGTCGTCACCCTCTAAAAGTAGGCTCGCATCAATATACAGCTCACGCAACCAGTCGGCACGATCACCGTAAATCTCTGGCATGGCCAACTCGTCGCCATCGAAATCCAGATAATCATTCAAACAGCCGCGACTATCGGTGTCGCAGGGTCGAACAGGAACGCCAAACGCCACACCCGCACCATGAGGATGCAAGTGCTCACCCAAGGTGATCATGCCTTCGTTAGGGTTGTTCGGATAGCCATCAACGAAGGTGTTACCTGCCAAAAGACCTGAGATAGCCCCGGCCGGCGCACCCACGATTTCCTCTACGCGGGGTCCTAGGATGTTGATCACAGCAAAATTACCGACTGCCAAACCACCCGCGGGACCAATCCCGGGACCATTGGCTTCAATTGTTGTGGGCGCACCCAAATTCGCAAGACCTAAGGAATTTAAAAACGCTTTGCCGCCCGCTTTATCACCGTAAGTGTCTTCGTTTAGCTTATACACGCCGTCATAGGTCACACGAACCGTGCCACCGACACTGACATTCGAGAACGGACCTACGTCACCGACAAACTTCAATC
>JALRFH010000101.1 GCA_023253715.1 Halieaceae bacterium | reverse complement strand
ATCGAACGCCTTCAATCTGACATGGAACGCCCCGAAATCGCAGAGCACATCGCGACTTCGATGCGGTTGACGCAGTCGCTCGGCTTCAGTGGCACGCCTTCATTTGTGATCGGCGAAAACCTTGTTCCGGGTTTCGTCGAGAGCGATAAGCTCACGGAATTGGTCGACAACGTGCGGGCGTCGGCAAACTAGCACTCTGCTGTGGGTTCTGACATCAGGCCCGATGAGCAATGAAGCAGGCGAATGAGTCGGAGCCCCTACATACCAAAAGACCTAGGTCATCGTACCCGTCACGACGGGTGCGATGACCCATAGATTAGGCAGTCACGGTATTTTCGTACCCAGCTTCACGAAGCAGGGCCGTCAGCCGTTCTGTTGACAGTGCACCTTCAACAGAAACCGTGCGGGCCGGAATGTCGCAAGATACGCTCGCATTTGCGTCAGCTGCCTTGATCGCCTTTTCGATCGTACTGGTGCAATGACCACAACTCATGTCGGGAACGTTGAATTTCATGTCGATGTCTCCTCTGTGACAGCTTGTTCATTGCAGATGGGGCTTCCAGTGGGGGGAAGGTCAAGGGTCTCCGTAGATTTTTAAAGCGAAGCCAGGAAAGTTCAAATTGGGTATTGACCTTCCAGTCACTGGAACTCCTATTTGGGGTGTCAAATGGGATTCCAGGAGACTGAAATGACAGATCAAACTAAAGTGACACTCTCGATTGATGGAATGTCTTGCGCCTCATGCGTAGGGCGCGTGGATCGGGGCCTAGCCGCGTTGAGGGGAATATCCGATGTCTCCGTGAACCTCGCGAACGAGACGGCGCGTTTCAGCGTGGATGGTTCGCCCCACCTGCAAGATGCGGTCCAAGCCCTGAAAGATCTCGGGTATCCAGCGCGAACGGCATCCGTGACGCTGAACATCGCGTCCATGTCATGTGCTTCTTGTGTCGGGCGCGTCGATAAGGCACTTTCCTCGGTTCCCGGCGTGTTGGAGGTCAACGTTAATCTTGCGGCGGAAAATGCGCGCATCACATATCTTGAGGGCATGACCGACCCTGTGGCCCTCATCCGTGCATCCGAGCAAGCCGGATATCCAGCCAGCGTGGCCGAGGCCACGGCAACACAGGATCGCACTTCGCGAAAAGAAGAGGAAGCGCGCGGGTTGGCACGCCGGGTGGCACTGGCCGCAGCACTCGCTTTGCCGGTTTTCCTGATGGAAATGGGCGGGCACCTGATCCCGGCCGTGCATATGGCGATCAACAATACCATAGGACAGCAGGCCAGCTGGTTGATCCAGTTCATCCTCACAACGGCTGTGCTCATTGGGCCCGGCCGACAGTTCTATCTGAAAGGGTTTCCGGCCTTGCTGAAAGGTGCTCCAGACATGAACAGTCTGGTCGCCGTCGGCACAGGCGCAGCTTATCTTTATTCAGTTGTCGCAACGTTCTTGCCGTCGCTGATGCCCGAGGCCGTCCGCGCTGTCTACTTCGAGGCCGCCGCGGTTATCGTGGTCCTGATCCTCATCGGGCGCTGGCTCGAAGCGCGAGCGAAAGGGCGAACAGGGGCTGCAATCGAGAAGCTGCTCGGCCTGCAGGCTCGTACGGCGCGTGTTTTGCGTGACGGCGATCCCGTCGAGGTCGAGATCGATGCCTTGCGCACCGGAGATCTGATTGTTGTGCGCCCCGGAGAACGACTCGCAGTGGACGGTGAGGTTGTGGACGGCGAAAGCCATGTCGATGAAAGCATGATTACCGGGGAACCCGTGCCGGTCGGCAAGTCGGCTGGTGATCCTGTCACGGGCGGTACGGTCAATGGCGCGGGCAGTCTGACCTACAAAGCAACGCGTGTTGGGGCGGATACCACCTTGTCGCAAATCATCCGCATGGTCGAAGAAGCGCAGGGCGCCAAGCTCCCCATTCAAGGGTTGGTGGATCGGATCACGCTTTGGTTCGTCCCCGCTGTGATGACCCTCGCCGCCTTGACGATCCTTGTCTGGCTAATATTCGGCCCTGATCCCGCCCTCACCTATGCGCTGGTCGCGGGTGTCTCAGTTCTCATCATTGCTTGTCCCTGCGCGATGGGACTGGCGACGCCGACGTCGATCATGGTCGGGACCGGTCGCGCTGCTGAAATGGGCGTGTTGTTCCGCAAGGGGGATGCTCTGCAAGCATTGGGGGACGTTAAGGTTGTCGCCCTGGACAAGACCGGCACCGTCACCGCCGGACGTCCCGCGCTGACCGACCTTGTGCTGGCCAAAGGAGCCGAGCGCTGCACCGTTCTTGCGGCAGTCGCATCGGTCGAAGCCAGATCAGAACACCCGATCGCCGAAGCTGTCGTGCGCGGCGCGCAGGCGGAAAACATCAGACTGTCGGAACCGAGCGCTTTTACTTCGATTACAGGGTATGGCGTGCGCGCCATCGTTGACGGGGCCGAGGTTGTTGTCGGAGCTGACCGGATGATGCAGCGCGAAGGGATCGATCTTGGTGAACTCGCAGAGGCTGAAACTATGCTCGCACGGCAAGGTCGCACCGCAATCTTCGCCGCAATCAATGGCAAGGCGGTGGCTGCGATTGGCGTCGCCGATCCGGTCAAACCCTCGAGCCGAGCCGCGATTGCCGCACTGCACAGTCTGGGTTTGAAGGTGGCAATGATTACCGGCGACAAACGCGAAACGGCAGAAGCAATTGCCGAAGAGACTGGTATCGACCACGTGATCGCGGGGGTCTTGCCCGACGGCAAGGTGGTGGCACTGGAAAATCTGCGCCAGCAGGGCACATTGGCCTTTGTTGGCGATGGCATCAACGATGCACCCGCGCTCGCCCACGCGGATGTTGGCATCGCCATCGGCACTGGCACGGATGTGGCGATCGAAAGCGCAGATGTCGTATTGATGTCCGGTGATCTTCGCGGCGTTGTGAACGCTTTCGAGATCTCGCGACACACCATGCGAAACATCAAACAGAACCTTGGTTGGGCCTTTGGTTACAATGTGGCTTTGATACCCTTGGCCGCCGGAGCGCTTTATCCGAGTTTCGCCGTGCTGCTGTCACCGGTCGTCGCTGCCGGTTCGATGGCACTTAGCTCGGTCTTTGTCTTGACGAACGCGTTGCGGCTGCGGCGCGTAAGACCGGCGATGGACGAGCGCCAAGAGTCTGGGCGGGTGGAGGACTTCGCCCCCGTCCCGGCCGAGTGAGAGGAGGCAGAAATGAACATTGGTGATGTTGCCGAGCGGTCAGGAGTGCCGGCCAAGACCATTCGCTACTATGAGGATATCGGTCTAGTAACACCTTTGCGCGCTGCAAACGGGTATCGAAGCTTCAGAGAGATCGATTTTCGTAAGCTGGCATTCATCGGACGAGCGCGAGCCTTGGGATTTACAATCGAAGACTGCCGTACGCTCTTGGCGCTCTATAACGATGACAATCGAGAAAGTGCGCAGGTAAAGGCCGTCGCAGAGGAGCACCTGCGCCAGATTGATGAAAAGATCTCTAAACTCATGTCGATGAAAGAAACTCTTTCGTCTCTCGTGCACCAGTGTGCTGGCGATCACCGACCGGATTGTCCAATTCTTGCGGATCTGGCAGTGTCAGATTAAACCACCCTTGAGCGATAGGGGGCCTCACTCTAGGCTCATCGCCATGACAGAGCGCAGCCCCTTTCGTTACTTCAAGACGAGCCCCGAGATCATCCGCCTTGCGGTGATGATGTATATCCGGTTCCCACTTTCCCTGCGGAATGTAGAGGACCTTCTGCACGAGATAGGATTCGACATCAGCCACGAAACAGTCCGGTTCTGGTGGAACAGATTTGGTCCACTGCTGGCAGCCGAGATCAAACAAAAACGTATTCAGCAACTGCGGGCTTACTCCAAGTGGAAGTGGCACGTGGATGAGGTCTTTGTCAAAATCAATGGTGAACGCCACTACCTATGGCTTGCAGTGGATGTGGAAGGCGAGGTGCTAGAAAGCGTTGTAACAAAGCTTAGAAACAAAGACGCTGCATTGAAAATTCTAAAAGCACTGATGAAACGATACGGCCGTGCGGAAAGGATCGTGACGGATCGATTAAGGTCCTATGGCGCCGCCTTGAGGGAATTGGGCTGCCCGGACAATCAAGAAACAGGGCGTTGGTTGAACAACCGAGCAGAGCATTCGTGAGTACATTGAAGCACAGCGTAACAGAACCGCAGAACAGATTGCGGAAGAGCGAGCAGAAGCAAGGGCCGCACACGGAGAGGGTGTAACACTGGTTAACATACTAACAGGAGAGCGTTACACAACCTAAGGGTTGTGTAATTAGGGGTTGACACAGAGTCCAAAAGATCGTAATATATTATTATTAACTAAACAAGAGAGGGCAATATGAAAAACATTCAAGACATACACACCGAAGCAACGGTAATGGCACAGACAGCAGTGGCCAAGTTCCTAGAGGATTGGAACACAAAGACAGGGGGCAATGAGTACGGCGAGCCAATGTATTGTGGCTTTGCTTGGGTGGATGTTGCTGTGGCTAGAACCAACAGTAAAGAAGCAAAGGCTCTGGAGTCAGTAGGCTTTAAGAAGTCATACAGACCCAAGACCATGACGCTGTGGGATCCCGCAAAGCACAACGGGCAGAGCATGGACTGTAAGGAAGTGGGTGCCCAGGCCTATGCTGACGTGCTACGAGCACATGGCTACAAGGCCTACATGGGTAGCAGAGCAGACTAACAGAACTCGAGTAGATCGCTGTGCGATTGAGGACAGGGCGGGGAGACTCGCCCTTTCTTTTTGACCGAGGCATCACAAAATATATTTTCGAGACGAGAGGCCGAGGGGCATAAGTCTTTATTTTTAAAGCAGTTTTTACAAGCGGGCAGGGGTAAAATCACCAGGCTGAAATGAAAAGTACTTCTCTTTAATTTTTTGTAATTTCCAAAAAAACCCTGCAGACCCCATTTGGCTGTTAAATACACACAGCACGAGTATCCGCTACACGCACACGCTTCAAACGTGCTTATAGGAGTTCGATATCAAACACTACGCTGTATATACACGTGATCCTCACTATGTGCGTATTATACGTATGCTTCGTCGTTTGGGTTTTAGGTTTGAAGTACACGTCAATCGCACACGCTTTTGGGTTCCCGAAACCAGTAAGTATAACGCTTTCTTTGCACTTCGCTGTGTGGAGGTACCGGATGATGAGGACGCCCCTACAGGACTAAGGCACATAAGCGAGTTATAAAAACTGGTCGGGGGTGCTGTTAAGTACTTCTTAAAATTTTTTTGCACAGGTTTTTTTTTGATTGCAGACCCCTTTTGGGTAAATAATATATTATGTTAATGAATGTTCCTTGGGAATGGTTACTGCTTGGCACGTGTGGCATAGGTCTGATAATGACCCTGGCTGTTATGGCCTGTTGCTTTAGAAGCCTCATGCACATACGCAAGACCACGGAGGATCCTAGTTGTGATCGTGATTGGATGGATCACATAGTTGCAAGACTGCTTAGGATAGAACGCAAACTCAAAATCAAAAGTCCTGGATACACCCCTAAGAAATAATTAACCGCCCACTTAATAACTGTGGCAGGCCATCTAAATACTTGTGTAGATCAGAGCCGTTGAGGGCGGTGAACTATAAAGGGACATCGAGGGCGGTCCCTTTTTTTATGGCTGATAAATACTCGTAACAGGAGAACACAATGTCAGCAAACGGTATTTCAACACTAGCAACCAAAAGAGCAAGACAGGATGCTAAACTTGCACTAGCAAACGCAGACAGAATTGCACGTAATGGTGTGGAGCCAGGGCGTTATAGTGATACAACAGCAGACGCAACACAACTACCTACTCGGTATGCTGTTGGCGACAACGATACAGGTAATGTGGTTGACAATCCAAACGCAGGTGGCTTGCTCCCAGGTAGACCTTGGGCGTAAGATAGATGGCGGGTAACGACAAGTATATCAATTGGGAAGCCGCGGTAGCACTGGGTAAAACCGCAGGTAACGAAGCGTGGAACATCTTTGGGTACAGCACAGTCGCAACAGGTAATCTAAAAGCGATGTGGTATAAAGACGCAAACTATGTGTTCCCTCCAGCCGCACAGATAATGCAAGTCAAGAGCACCAATGCCGCAGACACAATGCCATTGCTCATACAAGGACTTGATGCCAACTACGATAGAATAAGTGAAACGGTTACACTGGCAGGCACAAGTGTTGTTAGCACAACAAAAGAATTCCTAAGACTTAACGGTGCTATCATACTCGCAGGAAGCAACGCAGGCACTATTGACATAGGCAACGACCTATTGGGAACACCTACATACTACAAAGGCATACGTCCTGGCGATGGTCGTTGCCAAGACAGTTTCTCAACCATACCCAGAGGCTATCAATTTGCACTGTATCGTATTGATGCTTTCTCAGCAGACTCAACATCATCGAAACCAGGTATATTTAGAAATTATGTTGCTAACGAGTCAGGTAGGATCTTAAACGTAGCACGAACAACATTCTTTAACAATATGAATATCCAAAGACGCATACCATTTGTGTATGCAGAAAAGACTGACATCCAATTCCAATGTGCAACACGCTCAGGCTCACACGAAATAGGTGTGTTTGGTGAAGGTGTGCTACACGAAATGGATAATCAAACTCATTTGAATTATTATAGCCCATAAAAGATTACCCCCCGCCTAGTTGAACTAAACGAGGGGCTTTTTTACTATTACTTGTTGGGCTATGCCCAAATGTTCTATTACTTGTTATGTATTTATTTCTTGTTACCGCTTACGAAATCATAGAACATGTTAGCTGCTTCTAGCACTTTATCAGCGCCAGGCACTTCAGGCATTGTGACTTCTGTCACAACTTCATCGCCGTCTTTCTTAACAGTAGTTTCATACTGTCCCCACTTGGCGTGATAGTCTTGCCATACATTGTTCTGTGCAAACTCTAATACTTTTAAATGATTCACTTGAATGAGTGCATCTTGATATTCTGAAATTTCTTTTTCTAATGCTTTAATGCGTTTGATTTCTTCACCGAGTTGTAATTTTAGATTTTGCATGTAATCAAACATTTCATC
>JALRFH010000070.1 GCA_023253715.1 Halieaceae bacterium | reverse complement strand
GCGAAAATCCGCTGGTCGGGCGCGGCGTTCGTGCTTTTGCGAGCGACGGCGGTTGACGCGGATGTGGCGCCGAGCGACGCGAACGCCGACGTCTTTGGATGCGTCGATGTCACGTCGCTTCCCGCGTTCGGCGCCAAGGCGAGCAAGGAAAAGATTGTGGCGAATGTGCCTTTGGCGTTAGGGTTGACGGAGCAGTCGTATTTTGCGTATTTGAGCGGCATGGCGGTGGAGCCGGAGCGACGCGGGCGAGGCGTCGGTCGAGCGTTGCTGCGCGCGTGCGACGAGTATTGCGGGAAAATGCGCCCGAAACCTGCGGTTATTGCGCTGCACGTCGATGAGGATAATGGTCGTGCGTTGAGATTGTATGAACGGTACGGGTACGTGCGGGTGAATGCGCGTGAGGTGGAGGATACGGTTGGGAAAGTCGGTCAAATGTTTGCTCGAGCGTTTACGGCGGGGACAAAGAAGAAAATTTTAATGTACAAGCGCGTCGAGATGATTGACGACGACGACGACGACGACGACGACGTGGATGGTGACGCCTAGTAGACATAGCATACATTAACTTATTAGCATACAGGAATGAAGTACACGCGCGCGATTCGCTCACGCCGACATGCGTCGGATGAAATCCGTAAATCTCGCGAAATTCTCCTCTTCGAACAACGCGTCGCACGAACGCAAAAACGTAAACGACGACAACGCGCCTGCATTAGTTTTCGCACCGTTGTCGTCGTCGCCAGTATTTATTTTGCCGTACGCGCGTAAAATTTGCGAATACGCGTCGTCGTCTAAACGAAACAGCGCGTTTTCGCCGTGCACTCGCACGCCGAGTCTGGCGCAGTCGCGTAAGACTTGCGCGAGAAGCGTTTCCGGCGAGCACATGTGTGCCGCGTCGTGTTCAATATCTCGCATCTCGACGCACGTGAATGTGAGCGATGCGTTGAATTTCGCGCACGTGCGAACGATTTCGGCGTACGCGCTCTCGCCGTCGGCGCCGTAGTACCCGGCGGCGCATTCGGCGGCGCGGCTGGGATGTTTGACCCACCAATGTACGCCTGGGCATTTGATGCCAATCTCAGGGTCAACGCCGGCGCGATGGAATGCGTCACAGACGCGTTCGAGCACGCGGTCGGCGTGCGCGGTGAGCTCGCGGGCGTACCACGATAAGAAATGTTTCCCGCGCGCCGTCGCGTACGCCTCTCGAAAAAATGCGTCTTCGTCTTCGTTGTCATCGTGTCGTCGCGAATTCTCTAGAAGCGACGATATCGATGGCGCCGAGGACACGCGTAAGTCAGCAAGACTATTGGACGCGCTCGAGGCCGAACGCGACATCGCGAGCCGACGCTGTTTGCGCTCGGGACTTTGCTCGCCGCCGTCGTCGTCTGATTCTGATTCTGACGCTTCGCTTCGCTCGCCGCCGCCGCCGCAATCTAGCACCACGACATCCAACGCGCGCCCATCAGGGTCTGCATTATATCGCGCTCCATCATTTGGCGGGGCGCGTCCCCACTCCGGAACACCCCCACGCGATGCGGCATCCATCGCCCACGCCGCGCGCGCGCGCTCGTCGTAGCATTGCAACGCCCCCGTCCCCGGAAACCCCCATCGCCGTCTCGCGCAATACGACGGGTACCTCAGCTCTCCACACGGACCTAAACCAACAATGACCTGCGTGATGACACCGTCGCGAATATCGTCCGCGAACCGTTCGGCAAACCGTTCGGCGAATTCCCCGTAGCACTCGCTCGGGCTCCTGTCGCCTCGACATCGCGCGCGCGTCTCATCGCTCCATAGCGACAAGTATTCTCGACTTTGCCCCCCTCTGGCGTCGGTGAAGAAATCATCACCATTCGCCGCCGCGGCCCAGGGCGGAAGCGAGATCGCACACCCCCCATCGCCCACGCTCGAACCGCACGCGTGAAAACTCAGCACGCAGTGCGCCTCGAGCCCGCGCGCGCGACACATTCCAATCAATTCCACGTACCCATCCCACGCGTACGACCTCGGCGCCGCGCGCTCGACCACGCCGATCGGAAGCATCGGCAGACCGGCTTGCTCGATCGCGCTGGTGATGCGCTTCGAGGTCTTCGTAGCGAAGGCGGCGCTGTCGCGGCTTCGTACCAATCGGAACGGGATTTTGCGCTCGACCGCCTCTTCAATTGACGTATGGCGAATCGTGCCGGCGACAGGGCTTTAATCAATTCGCCAGCAACCGGAAGGGGCTCTTGGTTGATCAATGACGCCAAGAACTCTCCGGCCAAGGGGCCATAGGTCAGACCTCGCGACCCAAGACCGGTCAGCATAAATACTCCGGTTTGCATGGGGCAGGCTTGGGAGATGATCCGCTTACCGTCAAATTGCAACGCTTGATAACGTTCTTGTAAAGCCTTGTTGTCGGGCGCTTGACCGACAATTGGCAAGTAATCTGGCGTGGTGCACCGAAAGCTAACTCGATGCCCCAGAACACGACTCTCTTTAATCGACAAAAAGGTATCGAGTTTTGCCAAATTTTCTTGGTCGCTGGATGGACGAGGGCTCGTGTCGCAGTCATCCAAATCAAAGGTCGCACCGATGCAATGTTGCCCGTCGACAGCCGGAGCAATGTAGCCCTCGTGGCACAAGGCCGCTTGGATGGCGCTTATTGCTGGAATTTGTGTGGTCTGCCCGCGTATTGCTTTGGTGGGCAACAGTGTATTGGGTATAAGGTTTTTAGTGGCGGTGCCCGCTGTGACCACAACACAATCAGCTAATAGGGTTTGTGAGCTACATCGAAGTTCTTGCCCTGAATCGCTCGGAGTCAGGCGCTCGAAGGTGTCTGTTACCAACGTGATGTGAGGGTGCGAGAGCAGGGCCTTGCAGAGTGCTTTTGGTGAGATCCATCCTGATCTCGGGTAGTACAGCATGGGCGCGCTTATTGATAAGCCAGACAGCTCATTGGCTTCATCATCGGAGACAATCTGAGCGAGATTGGGTAGTTGATTTATGTTCAGTTCAAGCTCTGATGCGGTGCCCATTTGAAACGTGTGTAGCATACCGCAGAGACTGGCATCGGTACCTTCACGCAACACGTTCTGGGTGAGTAGGTCTTGATACAGCTGTGTTGCGTACCGAAACGCGAGTACACCAAAGTCACCCAAGGGTGCATGACGCTTTGGTATACGGCAGTAGATAATCCCTTGGGCATTGCCCGAGGCCTGCGTTGCAACGCCATTGGGGTCGATCACGCTTACCTTTATGCCACGTTTGGCGAGCGCGTAGGCGGCAAAACTTCCCGCAAGTCCTGCCCCGATAACAGCGACGTGCTTGGGTATTGTGCTTTTGGCTGCACTTTTATGCCAAGGTGTTGAGTTGATCGAGAACGGCTTGGTATCGCTCTGCTTTACTGCAAAGAGTTGTTCGCGCTTGCGTCCAAATCCCGGCTTTTTGTGAATTGAAAATCCTCTCTCAAGTAGGGAGGTTTTAACCTTTCCGGCGACACTGAAAGTTGAGGCAGTGCATCCACTGGGCGAGCAATGAGCGATATTATCTAAGACCTGATCTGACCACATGGACGAGTTTTTGCTCGGCGCAAAGCCGTCTAGGTACCACGCGTTAACCTGTAAATCTTGCTCCGCCCACTGTGCAGTTGCCCAAATCACATCGCCCCACCACAAATCTAAGGTAATGTCGTCATCATAAAACCTTAGCCTGTGCGTCCCAGGTATGGGGTCAGGGTATTGTGCTAACAGGCCTCGTTTTATGTCGCTTAGCTCCGGCCAGTGCGATAAGGCGCGCTCCAAATCGGCCGTGCTCATTGGAAAGCCCTCAACCGAGACAAAATGGAGCTTGGGTTTGGGCTCGGGAGCCGCGAGCCAGGCTTGCACGGTGGCGCAAAAATTCAGTCCCGATCCAAATCCCAGTTCGGCGATCACAAACCGTTCTCTTGTCGACTGGCGCCAGCGCGCGAGTATGTCGTTACCCAGCAGGTAGACGTGACGTGACTCAGCCAACCCTTGACCCGGGTTAAAGTAGATATCGTCAAAGTCTTTCGAAATGGGGGTGTCGCCGTTCCAGTCAATCTTGGCACGGGGTAGTGCTTGCCATAGCGGACTTGAATGTGACACTCAGTAATCCCTTAAATTTCGTTAGTGGGTTGTAGCCATCGTGCGTTTGGCTCGCTAAACTCTCGCACGTATTTACAAGGTGGCTATTATGGCGCAATCAAACGCAACAATCTCGAATAAACAGTTCATAACGATGTCTGTGAATCTAATTCACAAAGCATTAATTGAACCTACGCGAACGCATTCTAAAAATTTGTACAAAAGTTTACTGGCGGGCGAGCGGCGTGCTATCACAACGGTGAAAATGGAAGACGGATCCACCGTGCGGTTCGACATCGCGATCGATACCAAGGAGTTTCGGGGAAAATTGAACTACTCGATGTTTCGTGACGGTGTAACCTTGCTCTTGGCAAACTTTGTCGAAACCATGAAAGCCGAGAAAGAGCCCGCTATTTTTCGTGCCGAGGGTGAAGAGCACAAGATGCTGTTCGGTGTGACTGCGCCGAGCATTCAGGGTGAGGTGTTAAACGTGATGGCCTTGTCTGCAGAGGTCTCGCAGACATCCGCAGAGATTTTACTCAAGCTGCTATATCTCCCGCCCGATCAGTTTGTGCAAAATGCCGATAACAGCCCAGGCGTACTGGGAGCCTAACAAGCTCCCACCCTGTGACCCGCGTCGTCGAGCACAGGCGCGGGGGGTTCTAGCCCAAACTCACGGTTGGTAAATCCGGAATTGTCAGGCTTTGTTCCTCGGTTGGGACTAGCACGTTTGCCTGACCTTCGACGACCGTTACGCCATCTTGATTGGTCACAGTACAGTCCAGGGTTGCTCTAGGTTTGCTGGGATGCTTCTCGGCCACTGTCAGGGTCACCGTGACGGTGTCGCCAATTTTGACGGGGCGCTTAAACGCCAGCGTTTGCCCTAAGTAAATGGTACCCGGCCCTGGCATTTGCATGGCGATCGCAGCAGAGATGACAGCACCCGTCAACATTCCGTGCGCAATCTGCTCGCCAAACTGGGTGGTCGCAGCGTATTTAGCATCTAAGTGGACCGGGTTGGCATCGCCAGAAAGCACTGCGAAGAGCTGAATATCTTGCTCAGTCACGGTTTTACTGTATTGGGTGGAAAGCCCCAGGCTCAGTTTCGAGAAAGGGATGTTCGTAATTGTTGCCATGGCGGTAATTCCTATTACTGTGTGTTGCTAGAATAACGCCCTCAGAGGGTAAGGTCGACTCGCATTCTTCTCTGCGCTGGGATTTCTGGCTCGGGTCGATTACCATTCGCGTTTTGTTTAACTCTGACCGAGCTTTACCTTCCTTATGTCGGCTCCCGCATTACATTTCGAATTTCCGCTGAGTTTGCCGATTAACGAGCGCAAAGAAGATATCGAACGTCTGATACAAAGCAATCAGGTGGTGATTATTGCGGGTGAGACAGGTTCAGGAAAAACCACCCAGTTACCGAAAATGCTGCTGGCCATGGGACGAGGTGAGGCTGGTTTAATTGGCCACACTCAGCCGCGTCGTTTGGCGGCTCGCTCCGTTGCGGCAAGGATTAGCAGTGAACTGGGGTGCGAGTTAGGTAGTGCGGTTGGATATCAGGTGCGTTTTACCGATCAAGTCACTGACCAAACCCGTCTTAAATTAATGACAGACGGAATTTTGTTGGCCGAAATCCAGCATGACCGCCTGTTAAAACGCTACGACACCTTGATTATTGATGAGGCTCATGAGCGCAGCTTAAACATCGATTTTTTGCTGGGTTATTTGCGACGCTTGCTGCCGAAAAGACCTGACTTAAAAATTATCATTACCTCGGCAACGATCGATGTTGAGCGCTTCTCAGATTACTTCCGGGGCGCACCGATTATCCAAGTAGAAGGTCGTACTTTCCCAGTAGAAGTGCAATATGCGCCCAGTGCGGACGAGCGCATTGAGTTGACGGATCAGGTGGTCACG
Organism: Halieaceae bacterium; assembly: GCA_023253715.1. Taxonomy (GTDB): domain Bacteria; phylum Pseudomonadota; class Gammaproteobacteria; order Pseudomonadales; family Halieaceae; genus Aequoribacter. The sequence continues at coordinate 10,056 of JALRFH010000070.1, read as the reverse complement.
CAATTGGGGATGATTGATCAAGGCCACTACGGTAAGCGCGGCGACGTCTTGGTGTTCTTGCCGGGTGAACGAGAGATCCGTGATGTCGCTAAAGCATTGAAGGGTAGTGAGCAATACGATGTTTTGCCACTGTATGCGCGTTTAAGTGCCAGCGAGCAAAACCGCGTGTTTCAGATGCAGTCTCGACGAGGCATTCGGGTGGTGTTATCGACCAACGTGGCCGAAACCTCTTTGACTGTCCCGGGCATACGCTACGTGATTGACTCAGGTCTCGCTCGCATCAGCCGCTACAGCTACCGAAGCAAGTTACAGCGCTTGCCGATTGAGCCGATTTCCCAAGCCAGTGCGAATCAGCGCAAAGGTCGCTGTGGGCGTGTGGCCGAAGGTGTCTGCATTCGGTTATACGATGAAGATGATTTTCAATCGCGATCCGAGTTCACAGATCCAGAGATTAAACGCACCAACTTGGCTCAAGTGATTTTGCAGATGCGCTTGTTGCGCCTGGGCGATGTTACACGATTCCCCTTTATCGAGCCGCCCGATCCTCGGTTAATTCGCGACGGTTTTCGATTGCTGGAAGAGTTGGGGGCAGTGGATAAAAAGCAGGACCTGACCCCTTTAGGCTATCAGCTCGCTCGCCTGCCTTTAGACCCTCGGTTAGGACGCATGCTGGTAGCCGCCGTCGATAAAAGTGTGTTGGCCGAGGTCTTAGTCATCGTCAGCGCCCTGGCTGTGCAAGACCCCAGAGAGCGCCCCAGCGATAAACGTGAGCAGTCGGATTCTTCGCATCGGCGCTTTGAAGACGAGCGCTCAGACTTTTTGGCCTGGATCAATACCTGGCGCTATCTCGAGAGTCAACGTGAAGCGCTTAGCGCCAATCAGTTTAAACAGCTTTGCCAGAAGGAGTTTTTTAATTATTTGCGTGTCAGGGAATGGCGTGATACCCACCGTCAGTTGCTTTTGGCCTGCAAAGCGAATCAATGGCGTGTGGGGGCAATCCCCGACGAGCTGGACTATGAGGCCATACATCGAAGCTTATTGACGGGTTTGTTGGGCTTTATTGCAACGCATCACGAAGGGCCAGACTACGAGGGCGCGAGACAACAAAAATTGCGCATTTTCCCCGCATCGACTCTGCATAAAAAACGGCAGAAATGGCTGATGGCGGCAGAAATTGTTGAAACCAGCCAAGTCTACGCGAGAACGTGTGCGGCTATAGAGCCGGAGTGGGCCATAGAGGTCAACCCCGTTTTGCTCAAACATCATTACTACGAGCCCCGTTGGCAGATGCGCTCTGGAAGGGTCATGGCTTACCAGCGCGTTTCGCTTTATGGTCTTACCCTGGTCGACAAGCAAAGTGTGCATTTTGGGCCAATTGACCCGCTCGCGGCTCGCGAGGTATTTATTCGCGACGCGCTGGTGGCTCAGCGAATTAAGCCCACCCCGAGTTTTATGCGGCACAATATGCGGCTCATGACTGAGGTGCTCGAGCTTGAAGAAAAAACCCGTCGACGCGATTTGGTGGCAACCGAGGACGCATTGTCTCAGTTTTATGGTGACCGGCTTCCTAATGGGGTTTACAGCGCTGCGACCCTAAGCAAAGCCCTAAAGCGGGATGGCGGTTTAAATGAGCGGCTGAAGTTCAGTCGCGAGCAGCTGTTGGTCAACACGGTCGCAGATCATGCTGTTGCTCAGTTTCCCGACACCTGGGTATGGCGCGAGTTAGAACTGCGTTTGAAGTATCAATTCGAACCCGGGAAGCAGCGTGATGGTGTCACCTTGATCGTGCCGCAGGCTTTAGTCAACCGGCTGCCGCGTTATCTGCCTCAATGGTTAGTGCCAGGTATGTTGCAGGATAAACTCATTGCCTTGGTGAAGACACTGCCCAAGCGCTTACGTAAACAGTTGGTACCGGTTCCTGATAAGGTTGCCGCGGCTGTGGCCGTAATGCAGCCCTCAGACGAGCCGCTTCTCCAGGCCTTAGCACAGGCCCTGCGAAAAACCGCTGGTGTGGCGATAAACCCTGAAGATTTTTCGCCTGAATCGCTGGAACCCTACTATCAAATGAATATCCAGATTCTTAACGAGGACGGTCAGCTACATGCCGAAGGGCGTGATCTCAGTGACTTGATCGAGAGGCTGAGATCGACCGAGCAAATCGAACCGACTGCGGTCAGGCAAGTACTCGAGAAATCTGTAGGGCATACGCAGTGGGATTTTGAAGATTTGAAGCCCTCGATCCAATTCAAGCAGGCGGGAACGCTTATTACTAGCTTTCCGGCCTTGAAAGACAGTGGCGATAGTGTCAGTGTTGAACTGTTTGACTATCCCGAGACTGCGGAAGTGACGCATCGCCAGGGCTTGCTGCGATTAGCGAAGACGAGCGACCGAGGTCTGGTGCGCGATCTACAGCGACATGCGTTCCGGTCGTCTGAGGCGCAAAAGGCCTTGTTGAGCAGCGGCATTGAGCGCGGCGTATTGTTGGATGCAATGATTTCGATGGCCTTACTGCCCAGTCTGAGAAAACCGTCTGGAGAACTTCTGCGTACGAAGGCTGAATTTCAAAGTGCGGTGGCCTCAAACAAGCGCGCGATTATCGATCGGACTCAGCGCTACGAGAAATTGCTGCTACAGGCGGCTACACAATTGGGGCAGGCGAGGAATTTGCTGGCCAAACTACCGTCTCATAACGAGCTCAAGGCATCAGAGCGTGATGCCCGTCAGCACCTTCAGAGATTGATGTCGGTAGAACACTGGCTAGATTGGCCTGAGGCGATGTTTGAGCAATTGCCGCGTTATGCCAAAGCGTTAACTTGGCGTTTAGAGCGCGTACAGTCTCAACTGCCTAAAGATCAGCGATCGGTGCTGATTTTGGAGCCTTTGGAGCAGCAATGGTGCGAAATAATAGCAAAACGGCCCACTATGGCTGTGGTGTGTGAGCCAGTGTGCGCGTATCATTGGATGCTAGAAGAGTTTCGCGTCTCGTTATTCGCGCAACAGCTGGGGACAAAGATGCCCGTATCAGAGAAGCGTCTGGGCCAGCAGTGGGATAGAGTAAAACAGTGGGTATTAGAACACCCGCTGTAAAACCCTTCAGGGTAGGTGTGACAGGGCAAACATGTATAAGTACGTAGCAGTTGTGCTGCTGTGGGTATTCGCGTTACCGGCGGCAGCAATCGATCCATTCCAAGACGATGATAACCCCGATCCGTTTGAGGATGTGAACCGGCTCGTCTTCGCGTTCAATGACAGTTTGGATCAGATGATCTTAAAACCGGTCGCGAAAGGGTATCAACGAGTGACCCCGGATGTTGCCGAGCGGGGCATAGGCAATTTCTTCGCCAATTTAAGCGAGTTCAACTCAGCGGTTAACAGCTTACTGCAAGGCAAGCCTGATGCGTTTTTTGCCAGTGGTGGCCGATTTTTGGTGAATTCTACCTTAGGTATTGCGGGATTATTTGATGTTGCGACACCAATGGGTATGGAGTCTAGAGAGACAGATTTAGGAGAAACCTTAGCTGTCTGGGGCGTCCCAAGGGGACCTTATCTGATGGTTCCATTTTTTGGTCCAAGGACCGTGCGCAGCGGTATAGGGTCCATAGGGGACATTTATCTTTCACCCGAGGCTTATATCGATTCGACGCGTGGTCGCAATGGCTTGTACGGTTTACGCGTGGTGGATGAGCGTGCCGAACTCTTGGATGCGGATGCTTTGTTGTCCGGGGATCGTTACATCTTTTTGCGAGATGCGTATCTACAGCGTCGCTCTGCGCGGATTGAAAGTGAAACCGTAGACCCTGAGGACGTATTCTCTGATTTTGACGAGGATTGGCTCGACGACGATTTTGAGGAAGATCCCCGATGAAAATCGGTGATTATTCGCATTTTTCTGTCTTAAGATTGCACCTCGGCAGGGTTTTGCTACCATAGATCAAGCCTACAGCAAGCGAAATCGATGACCGATATTGCCGCGAACATTATTTTAATAGATGACGACCCCGAGCGGGCGGCCGCGTCAGTCGATGTGCTTCAGTCACTGGGACATTATGTCCGTGTAATCGATAACCCTTTTGGTGTGAGCGAACCTCTCGACTATGGTAGCGAGGTGGATTTGCTTGTTTGTGAAACGGCGCTCACCCAGTTCTCGTGGGAAGATGCTAAGGACGCGATCCTCGATTTAGATATCCACGTTCCCGCTATTATGCTGGCGGACGAGGCCGAATCTCAGGTTATTTTGACCGCGCTCAGACTGGGGGTCAGCGATTTTTTTGTGCGCCCCGTACGTGATCTCAAGGCCTTAAATGCCTCAATTGAACGATGTGTCAAACGGCGGCGCATACGACAGGAATTAAGTGACTCGAAGCGTGCGCTAGAACACATCAACACTGAGCTGCGAGATGCTGTGAGAGTGCTCGAGCAGGATCAACAAGCGGGTAGACAGGTTCAATTGAGAATGCTACCCAATTCGCCTCTCTCGGTAAACGGTTACGAATTTCGGCATAGTATGTATCCCTCGCTGTTTTTAAGTGGCGATTTTGTGGAATACATCACCGTGGGTGAGGACCACGTGGTATTTTTTATGGCAGATGTTTCAGGACATGGAAGTTCATCTGCCTTCGCAACGGTCTTGTTGAAAAATCTGTTTGCTCGTAAACGTTCCGATTTTATTCGCAAGAATGATCACACCTTGCTGGATTTGGCGACCATGTTAGAACACGCCAATAAAGAACTCTTAGACCTTGCGGTGGGTAAGTACGCGACCATGATCGTGGGACTACTGGATATCAAAAACAATTGTCTAGAGTATTGTGTCGCGGGGCATTTACCTCAGCCGATTCTCAAGACCCAGAAGGATACCCAGTATCTGGTCGGAGAAGGTGCGCCGGTGGGCTTAATGGAGCACGCACACTACAATGTTCATAAGATTCAATTGCCTGAAGAATTCATGTTGATCATGTTTTCGGATGGCGTGTTAGAACTCATAGAGGGCGAAGATCTCATTGCTAAAGAGGCTCGATTAAAAGACACCATTAGCGCCAGTCATAGCGACTACCAAGCCGTGCTTGATGATTTAGGGGTAGCTCATGCCTGTGAGATACCAGATGATATAGCAGCCTTGTTTATCACCCGAGCGATTGGCCATGGCTGACGCACAGATTTTAGCTGCCAATGAGGCAGGGGCCTATCTTCTTAGGTTGTGCGGCGATGTGCGGCTAACACTGTCAACTACCCTAGATGACTACTTGGAGACCATGGTCGCGGACCCAGCGTTTCAAACTTTGATTGTGGATTTGTGTGAGGCCGAAAATCTTGACAGTACCACCTTGGGGATGTTGGCAAAGGTGGCATTGCGTGTCGAGGCGGATTTCCATGTGCAGCCCGATCTCTACTCCTGCAAAGCGGGTATCAGTCGTTTAATTCGTTCGATGGGTTTTAGTCAATTATTTCAGATTCATGAGGAATTGTGCTGTGCCGAGGGGGACACTAGTGAGTTGGTGGCCGGGACTAGCGATGAAAAAGCCATACACGCCAAGGTGCTCGATGCGCATCGCACCTTGATGTCTTTATCCACGGAAAATGCAGATCGCTTTAAAGATCTGCTCAATGCCTTGGAGTCCGTTCAGTAAGATCAGCAGATTGATGGGTTTATTGTTGTGCAGCAAGGTGTTTGGCGCGAATAAAATCCGAATGTGAAATGTAGATTAGGTCGGCCACTCGGCGGATTAGGTGTTCCTCATATTTGCTGATTTCGCCATCGGCATAGGCGACCTGCCACATGAGCGCCACAATCGTGTACTTTTCCTGCGCGTTGGCACGGTCATTGAGGATGCGTGTGAATTCGTACAACGACGTCGCTTGATCGACTTGAGTACTGGCTTGTTCTGTAATGTCAGTCAGCTCTTGTGCATTTAAATCAAAGGCTTCTTGCAGAGCTTGAGTCAACGCCATCTCTTCGATTGAGTCCTGCTGAAAGTCAGCCCGAGCGACTTCATAAAGCAGGGCGGCAGCCACTAGGGCGAGATCATGCTCTGCTGTCTCGCTACTACTGTTGGCCGAGTGCTCAAAAAGGGATCGAAACGCTTTAATCAGCATGACTTGATCAGTTGCTCCAGTTTTTCTTGGTCGGCGATGAAGCGCCGAATACCGTCGGATAGTTTGTCGGTCGCCATGGCGTCGGCGTTTAAATCATAGCGAAAACTTGCCTCGAAGGGTGTTTGTCTTGGTGCGTCCGATGCGGCGGAACCTGCATCTAGCATACGTGTCATCGCACCAATATCATCTTGCAGGGTCGCCAATAAATCGGGGCTGATGGTCAAGCGGTCGCAACCAGCCAAGGCTTCAATTTGTCCCTGATTGCGGAAACTAGCGCCCATGACAACGGTTTGGTAGCCATGAGTCTTATAGTAATTAAAAATTCGAGTGACCGATTGAACGCCCGGGTCATCCAGCGGGTTGTTGATCTCGATGTTGGTGTTTTGCTTGTACCAATCCAGTATCCGGCCGACGAAAGGCGAAATCAAAAACACGCCCGCATCGGCACAGGCTTGTGCCTGCCCAAAACCGAACAGAAGCGTCAGATTGCAATGTATGCCGCGGGTCTCAAGAATTTTAGCCGCCTGTATACCTTCCCACGTAGCCGCAATTTTGATCAGAATACGGTCCGTACCCAGCCCGAGGCGATTGTAAGCCTCGACAAGGCTTAGGGCTTTGTTGACTGTCTCGGCGGTCGAGAAAGATAAGCGAGCGTCCACTTCCGTGGAAACCACCCCTGGTACAAGCTTGGCAATTTCAGCGCCGATGAGTACCGCGAATTCATCAGCAGCGCGAGAGACTCGCTGCGCGTCTGAATCGTTACTTTTAGCCTGCGCAGCGGCTTGTTTGAGCGCCTGTCCTAGGAAGGGTCGGAAGTGCTCATCTTGTGCCGCTTTGAGCAATAAGGACGGATTAGTTGTGGCATCTTGGGGTTGATATTGCTCGATCGAGCGAATATCGCCAGTGTCCGCCACGACCGTCGTCATGCGTTTTAATTGTTCTAACTTGTTCATGCATTGTCCTTTTGGTCGACCCCGGTTTGCTCTACAAGGGCTAGGGCGTCGATAAGTGTCTGTTCGTTGGCTCCGGGTTTGTGCGCATGCTCGCTGAGGTAACGCCGGAATTGTTTAGCACCTCGGCACCCTTGGTAAAAGTTTATCAAATGCCGGGTAACGTGATTGAGTTTAGCACCCTTTTCGAGTTGCTCTTTGCAGTATTGCACCATTTTTGTCATGATTTCTGACTGGCTTAATAGGTTTTGCTCGCCATACACTGCTTGGCTAATGGCGCGTAAATGCCATGGGTGATAATAGGCTTCTCGTCCGATCATTACGCCATCAACATTTTTTAAGTGTTCGATACACTCTTGCGGCTGGGTGATGCCGCCGTTTATCACGATTGTGAGTTCCGGTAGAGTTTGTTTGAGGCGATAAACCCATTCATAGTTTAGGGGCGGAATGTCGCGATTCTGCTTGGGCGATAAGCCCGAGAGCCACGCTTTGCGGGCATGTACGACGAAATGGCGGCAGCCACCTTCCGCCACTGTTTGCACAAACTCGAGGAGCTCCTCGTACGAGTCTTGATGATCTATGCCAAGACGGTGTTTAACCGTAACGGGTAAGTCTGTTGCGTTTCGCATTGCCTGGACGCACGCGCTCACTGTTTTGGGTTCGCCCATTAGGTAAGCGCCAAATCCGCCGGATTGTACCCGGTCAGAAGGGCAGCCACAGTTGAGGTTCACCTCGTCATACCCCCATTGCTGGGCCAGCTCGGCGCATCGCGCTAGGGCCTCGGGTTCATTACCCCCAAGTTGTAGTGCTATAGGATGTTCACTATCATTAAAATCTAAGTGATGGGGTTGGTCGCCAAATAACAGAGCCCCGGTCGTTACCATCTCAGTGTACAACAAAGCCTGTGGTGCAATTAAACGCCAAAAGTACCGGCAATGGCGATCAGACCATTCCATCATCGGAGCAGTACTGAGGCGAATCGACTCTGAGTAAGGGTTTCTAAGGGAGATTTCCGTCGTCATCTGGCTAGCCGTTCAATCTAGGCTGCAAGTGTATCGAACTGCTTGGTGAATGACTACGTATACGCCCATAATGGTCGGGTCTGATAAGAGCAACTCTGACCGCGATTGAGTGGATCATAAATTTTAAGGAAAACAACATGCGATTTCATCGATCGGCCATAGCGGCTTTGACTTTATGGACATGCGCCAGCTTCGCTGAGCCTCTGCCGCAAGACTGGGCGGATCAGGCGCGCGCAATTGGCTACCAGGCGGCAAACAGTAATATTGCTTACTCGGTTGTCGAATCCTTGACGACCGAGGTGGGGCCTAGATTGGCCGGCACCGAGGCAGAATCGCGCGCTCGAGATTGGGCTGTATCGGAGCTGACGAAGTTGGGTTTTGACTCAGTTACTATCGAGCCTTTTGAGGTGCCTCTGTGGGAGCGACACGTCGAGCGTGGTCGCATTGTTGCTCCTGCCGAGCAGCCCCTAGTGCTGGTGGGTTTGGGCGGCAGTGCTAGCACCGGTGAAGAGGGTGTGAAAGGCGCTATCTTGCGCGTCGAATCTCCAGAGGCGTTGCAAGCGTTACCGGATGGCTCGGCCAAAGGCAAAATCGTGTTTGTGGACCAAGTGATGGTGCGCACTCAAGACGGTGCGGGATACGGCACTGCTGTGCGCAAACGACGTGAGACGGGTGAGCAAGCTTACCGTTTGGGCGCTGTAGGAGCCCTAATCCGAAGTGTGGGAACCTCGGGTCATCGTTTTGCACACACCGGGCAAATGAAGCGAGCAGGGACATCCGAGTTACCTGTAGTCCCCACCGCCGCGGTGTCTGGCGCAGATGCTGATCAATTGGGGCGTTTGCTGGATCGTCACGATTCTGTCGAGGTAGAGCTGGTGCTGACCAGCGAGTACTTGCCGGCCGCTCAATCGGGTAATGTTGTCGCCGAGATTAAGGGACGCACGCGCCCCGACGAGGTCGTCATTATTGGCGCGCACCTTGATTCTTGGGATCTGGGTACCGGCGCGTTAGATGACGGCGCGGGTGTTGGTGTTGTTGTCGCTGCCGCAAAAGCTCTGATGGACGCTAAGCCCGAGGGCCCAGACCGTACGCTTCGCGTTGTACTTTTTGGCGCCGAAGAGGTCGGTCTGGTTGGCGCTAAGGCTTACGCAGAGAAACATCAAGCCGATTTGGATAGCACTGTATTGGCGTTTGAATCCGATTTTGGCGCGGGTGATATATGGCGTTTGGATCACGGCGTTGGCGACGATGCTCTGCCTCTGATTAAGGCTATGACAGCCATGCTTTCGCCTTGGGGGCTGATCCCCGGTAAACCCGGCGCAACGGGCGGCCCCGATATTTCGGTGTTGGCGCAATTGGGTGTGCCTGTGATTACACCATTGCAGAATGGTTGGGATTATTTTGATTATCATCACACGCCTGACGATACCCTAGATAAGTTGGAGCACCACTCGTTAGATCAGAATGTAGGGGTGTACGCTGCGATTTTGAGTGTCGCCTTACGCGAAGGTGTTTACTTTAAGTAGAGTGGCCACGCGTGACACCACCAAGTTATTGGGTTGACGGTCAAATCCAAGAGCGCCTGCCTAAAGCCACCGGCGTGTATCGTTTCTTTAACGAGCAGGGTGCGCTTTTGTACGTTGGCAAAACCATCGATTTTCAGGCGCGTATTCGCTCGCATTTCCAGACCGCGCGCAAAGAGCCTAGGCACGCGAAATTGATGCAGGGCGTGACACGTATCGAGTGTCAAACTACAGCGGGTGAACTGTCGGCCCTATTGGTGGAAAGCCAAGCGGTTAAAAACGAACAGCCATTGTTTAATCGGCGGTTGCGTAAAAAGCGTGCACTTTGGACTGCCGAGCTGCAGGAAGATAACGAGGGGTATTTTGCGGTCAAGCCAAGGAAAGTCGAGCAGATCGAGCAACTCGGTTACTGCTATGGGCTGTTCTCTAATCAAACTCAACTGAAAAATTGGCTCAGAGAACATGCAT
>JALRFH010000065.1 GCA_023253715.1 Halieaceae bacterium | reverse complement strand
GGCATCCAATTCCAGGTAGTCCTGCGCGCTGAAATCTAAGCTCTTCACCTGATGCTCTAGACCCTCAAGAAGGCTCGTTAATCGCGCGATGCGACGTTCGTAATAGAGCGAATAAACCTGTATGGCAGTGCTCAGAACCCTGTCTTCGGCTTGGTCATCCAGCAAATACTGGCTAGCGGTGAAGCTCTTCAGATCACTCGTAGTAAAATACAGTTTTCTGGGGTCTAAGGAATCAATGTAGCGCTGCAAATGCAAAGCCGATAACGCGTCGTCATAGACTTTCGATGCGTAGTGACGACGCTCAAGATTTTTAATCAGTTCTTGGAGCGTTTTCGTCTGCTCGTCGGTAAAGCGAAGGTGCCCAACGGTCGAATCAAACGCAAAGCTTGTGGGGGCCGCAAATAAAACAAAATAGGTCAATAAGAGACGTTTAAGCATAGTACACAGCTATCCAGTGGAATGTCCCCATTATGGCGACTTATCGCCAGCCTATCCAGTGAAAAGCGGGCGTCACCCGTTTTTGTGCCTCGCAGGTTAGTGCGCCAGAGCGAACTTTAGTGCGGTGCTTTCTGCGGTTGTAATTGCACAAAGGCTTCGTGCTGGGACAGATAAACCTGCCCATTCAATCCCTCTAGCAGGTGAGACCGTTCCAGTGCGTCCATGACCGGACCCTTTACTTCTGACAGATGTAAGCCGATGCCAAGTTCGCCGAGTCGGTCATTAATCATTTCTAACGCTTCCAAGGCGCTCAAATCGATGACGTTGATCGCTGAGCACATTAAAATTACGTGCTTAAGCTCTGCATTTTTTGCCACTTGCGCGTAAACTACGTCTTCGAGATAGGCGGCATTGGGAAAATACAAACTTTCATCAACCCGAATCGAGCAGATCGTTGGCTCGGTAATCACATGATGCCGATTAATATTGCGAAAATGCTGGGTGCCGGGCACCTCTCCCACGATGGCAACATGGGGTTTAGAGGTGTGGTACAGATGCAAAAAGATCGACAAGCTTACACCCGTGACGACCCCAGCTTCGACACCTGCAATCAGAGTAACGGCTATCGTGCCTGCGAGCGCAAGGCCGTCCCGCTTTGAATAATTCCACGCGCGCTTCAGCAAACCCAGATCGACCAAGCTCATAACGGCAACGATAATAGTAGCCGCAAGCGTCGCTTTGGGTAAATAAAACAGGACGGGCGTCAAAAACAAGGCGGCCAAAGCAATGCCCATCGCCGTCATAATGCTTGCGGCGGGTGTTTGTGCACCGGCATCAAAGTTGACGACGGAGCGGGAAAATCCGCCCGTGACGGGGAAGCCGGACGACAGCGCCGAGGCGAAGTTTGCTGCGCCCAAGCCGATCAATTCCTGATCGGGATTGACTCGCTGCCGTCGCTTCGCGCCAAGGGTTCGACCCACTGAAATCGATTCAACGTAACCAATAATAGAAATCAAAAGTGCAGCAGACCAAAGCTCGTCAATCAAACGCAAGTCAAATGAGGGCAGGGTGATCGTCGGCAGTCCACTCGGTACCGCACCGACAATGGCCACGCCCTTGTCAGCCAGATCAAACCCATAAGCCAAGCCAATAGTCGCTGCTATCGCTACCACTGGGGCGGTTTTTGTTAAGGTTGACGCCAAATCTTTGTGGCAACCGAGGCGCACTAAACTGGCGGGTAGGTAAGTACGACACCAGACCAAAAACACTAAGGCAAACACCCCGACGCCTAGCGTGAACACGTTGGCCTGATCAAGGTTTACCACCAATGAATCCACGAGATCAATCAAGGTGTCACCCCTTGCACTGATTCCCAACAGATGCTTTAACTGACTGAGAGCGATAATGATACCCGAGGCCGAAATAAATCCGGATACAACAGGGTGAGATAAAAAATTGGCCAAAAAGCCAAATCGACACAAACCCATGCCCAGCAAGATGACTGCCGAGAGAAAGGCCAACAAAATAGCGGCTTCATGATAACTTGCTCCGGTTTCATTCACCGCTTTACCCACGGCACTGGCAGTCATCAAACTGATCACCGCGACAGGTCCTACCGACAAGGTGCGACTGGTTCCAAACAGCGCGTAAGCGACTAGGGGGAGGACAGAGGCGTAGAGGCCAACCTCGGGTGGTACCCCGGCGAGCATGGCGTACGCTAAGGATTGGGGGATCAGCATTATCGTTACAATTAATGCTGCAATCAGGTCCGCCGTGAAGGTCGAACGCGAGTAGCTTTTTAGCCAATCTGCCGCCGGGAACCACCGCATCAATTTACCCCTTTTCGTGAACAGGCGTAACCATCCACTCACGGCCTTTGAGCATGGCTTTCCAATAAATGGGGGGCAAAATAATCTCCTTTAGCCACCAAGCCAGGCGCGTCGGCTTGCGACCATCAAGCACCCACGAGGGGAAGCTTGGCAGTAACTTACCACCATAACCAAACTCAGCTAAAACGATTTTTCCACGCTCCACAGTAAGAGGGCAACTACCGTAACCATTGTAGTGAGCAACCCAATTTTCGCGTCCTAATGCATGCAGTAAATTGTTAGCAACGATGGGAGCCTGCATACGCGCTGCCGCCGCCGTTTTGGCGTTTGGTGCATTCTGTGCGTCACCCAGTGACCAGACGTTAGTGAAGCGTTTATGCTGCAGCGTGGTTTGGTCAACATCGACCCAACCATTGGCATCGGCAAGATCAGATTGCGCTACGAAATCGGGAGCACACTGAGGAGGGCAGACGTGAATCATGTCAAACGTCTTTTCAATCACTTGAGTGTTGCCTTCCGCATCCTTGACCTCAAACCATGCCGTTTTATTGGGGCCATCGATTTTTACCAGGTTGTGATTAAATGAGAGCGTGGCCTCGTACTTTTTGACATACTCCATCAGGGCTGGCACGTATTCCTGCACGCCAAATAACACACCACCCGCATTACAGAACTCAACATCGACATCGCTGAGCACCTTATTTTTTAACCAGTAATCGCTGGATAAATACATCGCTTTTTGCGGAGCACCCGCACATTTGATCGGCATCGGAGGCTGCGTAAAAATAGCCTTCCCTGATTTGAGACCTTGCACAAGCTTCCATGTATAGGGCGCCAAATCGTAACGATAGTTAGAGGTAACACCATTGTGACCCAGGGTTTCGGTCAAACCTTCCACCGCCCCCCAGTTAAGTTTGAGACCTGGTGCCACCACCAGCTGACGATACTCAAGCACACTGGCATCTTCCAGCGTGACCTGGTTGTTGTTCGGATTGAAGGTCGCGACCGCTTCTTTAATCCAAGTGACCTCCGTCGGTATCAGTGAGCTCATCGACTTGACGGTTTGCTCTTGCGTGAACACACCGCCGCCCACCATAGTCCAACCCGGCTGGTAGTAATGGACTTCGGCGGGATCGACAATCACGATCGATAAATCGTTCGTACGTTTGAGCAAAGAAGATGCAACAGCGATGCCGCCTGCGCCACCGCCGATAATCACGACATCAAATTTTTTGGGGGCAGGGGCCTTGGGCGCGTCGGGATTGGCGGCCGCGAACTTTTCTGCCATACCGCTTAGATCGTAACCAACCGCCTCTGCACGTTCGATTAAGGTTGAAGACGATACGCCCCTTGCGGCTTCACTTAGAGACCATAAGGTAATCGAACGGGTACCTGTGCGGCAGTAGGCGTGAACTTTCCCAGCAGCCTGATCTACCTGTTCCCTGAAGGCCTCGACTTGCGCGCTGGAAATCTGTCCCGGCGTAATTGGTTGGTGGATGGCTGTGATCCCGTGTTCCGCGGCGGCGGCCTGAACTTCGGCAAATGTCAGTTGATCGCCGTCTTCACCGTCAGGGCGATTGCAAATAATCGTACTGACCTCGTGCGCTGCAAGTTCTGCAATATCAGCAAGGAGTAATTGATCGGACAGTGTCAGTTTGTCGTTGATCGTGGCAGTTTTCATGTGATGTCCCCTGTTAGAATAGTATTTAAACAAATGCGTTTACGGGTAATTTCAAAAATACTTTGCCATCGTCATCTGCGGGTGGCATATGACCTGCTCTCATATTTACCTGAAGCGAGGGCAAAATCAAACGTGGCATTCCTAAGGTTGCGTCACGAGCCTCGCGCATTGCTACGAACTCGTCCTCGTTCACCTTGTCGTTGACGTGAATGTTGCTTTTTTTCTCGGCACCCACCGTTGTTTGGTACTCCAAAGCTCGGCCATTAGGGCAATAGTCGTGGCACATAAATAGGCGAAAACTTTCAGGTAGAGAAAGCACACGTTTGATCGACTGAAATAAGGTTCGAGCATCGCCTCCAGGGAAGTCGACACGCGCCGTTCCGCCATCAGGCATGAAAAGTGTGTCACCCACAAATACCGCATCACCAATGATGTAGGTCATGCAAGCGGGGGTATGTCCTGGTGTGTGCAGCACTTTAATCAGCAATGGCCCCATCGGTAACTCGTCACCGTCTTTGACCAAGACGTCGAATTGTGAGCCATCCCGCTTAAATTCACTGCCCTCGTTAAAAATCTTACCGAAAGTGTCTTGCACGACTCGGATGTTCTGCCCAATGACCAGCTTGCCGCCCAGTTGCTCTTGTAATATTGGCGCCGCCGACAAATGATCGGCGTGCACGTGCGTTTCGATGATCCATTCAAGGGTCAGCTTGTGTTTTTTGATGTAATCAATAATGCGTTGGACGCCTGTCGTGCTGACCGTGCCAGAGGGATAGTCCAAATCCAACACCGAGTCTATCACCGCGCAACGCGTGTCGCCGGATTGGTAAACCACATAGGAAAAAGTGTTGGTATCTTCGTCGTAAAAGGGAACGACTTCGGGATAAAGCGTGGATTGTAGGTCGAATGGTATTGAATTCATTGGACACCTCGTAAGTGACGGGATTAGACGAAGGCTAGCAATGCTAAAAGCGTGCCAATTTTTTAATTGCTTGATGAAACGAAAAACTCTAATAAAAGCAGCAGGTTAAAAACGTGGCCCGGGGCTTGGTCGAAAATGACAAGTCAAGCCGAAAAGATATTGTCATTATTGACAAAATGTCTGACAATTATGGCATGACAAACACACTCACTAACCCCAATGATTTGCTCGACGTACTCGAGCTACCCTCGATCCTACTCAACAAGGATTATGAGATTGAGGCGACCAACGCCGCATACGAATCGGCCTTTGGTCGCTTAGATTTGACGAAAAGGCCAAAATGCTTCGCGGTATCTCACGGCTACGATCGACCCTGTGATCAATCGGGTGAGGACTGCCCGATGACAAAGGCCGCCACGACTCGCCAGAAAACGCGCGTTTTACACGTACACCACACACCTCGGGGCAGGGAATATGTCGACGTCGAAATGACCCCAATCAAAGATGCCGATGGAACAGTCACCCATTTTGTCGAGGTTTTAAAGCCCGTCGAAAATAAAGTCACGACCCACGAACCTGTGCGCGTTGTGGGAAACCATCCGACATTTCGCGAGGTTTTAAGCCAAGTCAGCCGTGTTGCGGATAGCGACATCGCCGTCTTGCTTTTAGGGGAATCAGGCACAGGGAAGGAAGTCATTGCACAATCCATTCATCAACAAAGCCGTCGCACCAAAAAACCGATGGTGACGCTTGAGTGTTCCGGTCTGACGGAAACCTTATTCGAAAGCGAGCTATTCGGACACACTAAGGGCGCGTTCACAGGCGCCAATTTTGAGCGCCAAGGCCTAGCATCGGCCGCCGATGGAGGCACCTTATTTTTGGATGAAGTGGGTGATATCCCCCTGAGCTTGCAGGTTAAGTTGTTACGACTTATTGAGACCGGCAGCTATCGTCCTATCGGCGCCAGCGAGCCGCGACATACGGATTTTCGGCTTATTTGCGCCACCCATCACGATCTTTGGCAACGTGTACAAGACGGTGCATTCCGGCTCGATTTGTATTATCCGCTAAGTTTCTTGGCGGGGTTTTCGGTTTTCAGCATTTCCTTTTGAACCTGAACTTGGTAATCCC
>JALRFH010000177.1 GCA_023253715.1 Halieaceae bacterium | reverse complement strand
TGCCATCTAAATTCAATTGGTTGCTAGCAAGAGTGATGTTATTTGCACGCAGAACCTTGTAGCCGCGACCATCTGAGCTCTCACTCGATTTGTTGTAAACCAATCCGCGCACGTATTCAGCAACCAGCCCCAGCGGCTTCCACTCCACCTCTCCATTTTCAAATCTCAGCAACTGATCACGGTAGTGGTGGTATTGCTTTTTACGGGTGGTCAGCTCGGTGATCAGCTCGATGGTCAGATCGGTGAAGGCATCCAGGATGCGGACAATTTCGGCTTGAATTTCAAGTGATTTTTTTGGATTTTCTGGGCAAGGGATGGGAATTTTAAACGCCCCCATTACTGTTGAATTCAAATTATTGATAGTTGAGCTGTTCAGCGTTTCGTCAAGATATTTTTGAAAAATATCGCTCGTCAAAATATGGAACATGTATCTTGAATTCAAACCATTGCTACACCGCACGACCCCCATAAAACCGCCGAAGTAAAAGTTAATATTGGCGTCTATGAAGGCGACTTTTCCTACATGTTCACGGCTGCCGCTGGCGGCACTTATCAAAATATCATTTTTGTAGAGCTTCTGTGCATTTTTAACCTTCGTGTCGAAATTCACAACTTTGATGCCATCTAAATTCAATTGGTTGCTAGCAAGAGTGATGTTATTTGCACGCAGAACCTTGTAGCCGCGACCATCTGAGCTCTCACTCGATTTGTTGTAAACCAATCCGCGCACGTATTCAGCAACCAGCCCTAGCGGCTTCCACTCCACCTCGGCGCCATTGCGCAGCTTGTCCAAAAAGTTAATGTTGGTCATGCCTGCTGCTCCTCGCCTTCAATCTCAGCCACGATGGCGTCGATGTCTTTGCGAAGCTGGTTAATTTTTGCGACCGTAGTTTTTAAATCGGCGTTAAGCAGGGCAATGTCAATTACTTCGCGGTTGTCCTTGGCGTCGATATAACTGCTGACCGATAGGTTGTAGCCATTGGCGGCGACCTGTTCGAAAGTAACAGACTGAGCGAAATGCGCTATGTTCTCCTTGCTGTCGAACACCGCCATGATCTCGTCAATGTGCTTGTCCAACAGAGCGTTATTGTTGGTCTCTTTCTTGAACAGACCACTGGCGTCAATGAACTGGGTGTGGGTGTCAGTCTTATGTTTGGATAGCACCAGAATACTCACAGAGATGGTGGTACCGAAGAACAGGTTGGATGCCAGTGCGATAACGCTCTCGACGTAGTTGTTATCAACCAAAAACTGGCGAATTTTTTGTTCCGCGCCACCCCTGTAGAAAATGCCGGGGAAGCATACGATTGCAGCACGGCCCCTAGGTGAGAGGTAACTTAGTGCATGCAACACAAAGGCGAAGTCTGCCTTTGACTTGGGCGCGAGTACACCGGCTGGCGCAAAGCGCTCGTCGTTGATGAGGGTGGGGTCATCGCTACCAATCCACTTGACCGAATAGGGCGGGTTGGAAACGATGGCATCGAACGGTTTGTCATCGCCAAAGTGCGGCTCGATGAGGGTATCGCCTAGCTGGATATTGAACTTGTCGTAATTGACGTTGTGCAAGAACATGTTCATACGCGCTAAGTTGTAGGTGGTGTGGTTGAGCTCCTGACCGAAAAATCCATCCTCGATGATGTGGGCTTCAAACTGCTTTTTGGCTTGGAGCAGCAGCGAGCCAGAACCGCAGGCCGGGTCGTAAATCTTGTTGATGCTGCTTTGCCCGTGCATGGCCAGCCGAGCGATTAGCTTTGAGACTTGCTGGGGCGTGAAGAACTCGCCCCCAGACTTGCCCGCGTTGGCGGCGTAGTTGGAGATTAAGAATTCATAGGCATCGCCAAACAGGTCGATTTGGTTGTCGCCGAAGTTGCCAAAATCCAATTGAGCTACGCCTTTGAGCACCGCAGCGAGACGGGCGTTCTTGTCTTTGACGGTGTTGCCTAAACGGTTACTGGTGGTGTCAAAATCGGCAAACAGACCCCGAATATCATGCTCTGATGGGTGGCCAACGGCTGAGGTTTCGATGGCGGAGAAAATTTTGGCTAAGTCGGTATTTAGGCTGTCATTTCTTTTGGCGTTGGCGGCGACATTCGCAAACATTTGGCTTGGGTAGATGAAGTAGCCTTTGGTTTTGATGGCGTCGCGCTTAATTCCAGGCATGCTGGTGATCTTGTTGTCGTCCATTTCGGCATAGACGACACTCGTGTCACCACCTTGGATGTAGGCCGAAAAGTTTTCGCTTATGAAACGATAGAAAAGAGAACCCAATACGTATTGTTTGAAGTCCCAGCCGTCGACAGAGCCTCTGACTTCGTTGGCGATTTGCCAGATTCGGCGTTGTAGTTCCGCGCGTTGTTGATTGCTTGTAATGGTCTATTCCCCGTCTATCGCCGCAGCTTTAAATCTATATAAATTAGTAAAAGTGTACTATTTTTTTATAAAAAATAGTCAATAAGTGCTACTAAACTAGATGACGGTTCTTATTGCCAATCAGCATGCGCTTGGCGTTTTTCTAGCGGGTATTGCGCGTGGGTGTTGCGTTGGTCGGGCGTTGGTAGGTAGTTCCGAGTAGCTCGTTACCACCCGTGTAACGTCACCGCTGGGAAGGCCGCTTTCAAGTCTTGGTGCCTCGCGACTACAGCAGCTTCGCTCTTAACGTCGCCGTATTTCCGGACTTTGTTCAGTTGGCTGGTG
>JALRFH010000205.1 GCA_023253715.1 Halieaceae bacterium | reverse complement strand
GAGCCGTCGGCGACTCCCGCAGAACCGGATCAGCGACCGTCGGCCCCGGCGGTCGCGCCGCCCGAGACAGCGGAGGAGCTGCCGACTCGCACGCCGCCGTCGAGACAAACCCGGGGTCATAGGTAAAATAGCCTTTGCCCGTTAACTGACCCACGTCGATGACATCGGGGCCTATCGTGCCAGTGTAAATCGGGAGTTCAATACTGTCTGTGGCCCCATCAATAGATAAAGAGGCTTTCTTCTCACTCATAGCGAAGGTCCTAAGTGCAAAACTGTGGAGGCCTAACTATAGAGAAAGCCCCCGATTTGTCAATTCGGGATAGCTAATATCGACTAAAGTTCAATCGCATTTTTCGTCATCCCGCTGCCTTATGATTTGTAATTAGATACGTATATACCTATAATTCGTGCGCTTTTTTGGGGTCCACCTTCCGCTCTGTGGCGCAGCTCACTTCTCGCTAGAATGGTGGATATTGCTCAGTGCCTGCCAGGGCATTTAAGGGGATTCGTTAGTGAAAGATACTCGACCAGTCAATCTCGATATTGGCACCATCAAACTTCCGATTACCGCATACGCGTCGATTCTGCATCGAATTTCGGGTGTGTTTTTGTTCGTCGCAATCGGTGTCATGATTTACGCGTTAGATCTCAGCCTAAGCGGTGAAGACGGTTTTGCATCGATCGCGAGTCTAATGAGCTCTTCATTTTCCAAGCTGGTGGTTTGGGCGGTGTTGGCCGGATTGATTTATCACTCGGTCGCGGGCGTAAAACACTTGGTGATGGATCTGGGCTATGGTGAAAGCTACGAAGGCGGCGCGTTGGGCTCTCGCATCACGTTCGCTGTGTCAGCTGTGTTGATCGCTTTGGCGGGGGTTTGGGTATGGTAAAGTCAGTCACAAATTTTGGCCGCAATGGTCTTTCGGATTTTTTGGTTCAACGTATTACATCGGTAGTTCTACTTGCGTACTTCGCGTGGATTGCCTACGTGGTGATTGATGGCACGAACTACGCCCATTGGCAGGCGCTGTTCGCAACCACATGGATGCGTATTTTTAGTGTCGCGGCCTTGCTCTCACTAATTTTTCACGCCTGGATTGGTATGTGGGGTGTGTTATCCGATTACGTGACCGAGCGCTTGATGGGGCCTAAAGGCAATGTCCTGCGATTTTTACTACAGCTGGCAATCGGTGCTGCGTTATTTATTTATTTGGTCTGGGGCTTCCAGATCTTGTGGGGTTAAACAGACATGGCTTTACGAACGATTTCTTTTGATGGTGTGATTGTTGGCGGTGGCGGTGCAGGCATGCGTGCGGCGTTGCAATTGGCGCAGTCGGGCTACAAAACCGCTGTTATTTCCAAGGTCTTTCCGACGCGGTCGCACACGGTTTCGGCGCAGGGTGGTATCACCTGTGCAATTGCAAGTGCTGACCCTAATGATGATTGGCGTTGGCATATGTACGATACGGTAAAAGGCTCGGACTACATTGGTGACCAAGACGCGATCGAGTACATGTGTAGCGTGGGTCCAGAGGCGATCTTTGAGCTAGAACATATGGGGTTGCCTTTTTCTCGAACAGAGGAAGGGCGTATTTATCAGCGACCTTTTGGCGGTCAGTCAAAAAATTACGGAGAGGGTGGTCAAGCCGCTCGAACCTGTGCCGCTGCGGACCGCACCGGCCACGCCCTGTTGCACACCCTGTACCAAGGCAACATGAAGAACAACACAGTATTCTTCAACGAATGGTTCGCGGTGGATCTGGTCAAAAACCAAGATGGCGCCGTTGTGGGTGTTATCGCGATCTGCATGGAAACCGGCGAAACGGTGTTTGTAAAGTCAAAGGCCACCGTGTTTGCAACGGGTGGGGCTGGCCGTATTTACGCGTCGACCACCAATGCGCACATCAACACGGGTGATGGCGTCGGCATGGCGCTGCGCGCCAATGTCCCCGTGCAAGATATGGAAATGTGGCAATTCCATCCTACGGGCATTTATGGTGCCGGCACTTTGGTGACAGAGGGTTGTCGGGGTGAGGGTGGTTACTTGATCAACAAGGACGGGGAGCGCTTTATGGAGCGTTACGCGCCAAACGCGAAGGACCTTGCGGGTCGTGATGTGGTGGCGCGCTCAATGGTGCTTGAAATCCTGGAAGGTCGGGGCTGTGGGCCTGACGGTGATCACGTGTTCTTGAAGCTCGATCATTTGGGCGAAGAAGTCCTAGAGAGCCGCTTGCCTGGTATTTGCGAGTTGTCGCGCACCTTCGCGCATGTTGATCCTGTGAAAGCACCGATTCCTGTAGTACCAACCTGTCACTACATGATGGGCGGAATTCCCACCAATGTTCACGGACAAGCAATCACGATAGATGCCGACGGCAACGATAAAATCATTCCCGGTTTGTACGCCTGTGGCGAAGTGGCCTGCGTATCAGTGCATGGTGCCAACCGTTTGGGCGGGAACTCTTTGCTGGATTTGGTTGTTTTCGGTCGAGCATCAGGTATTTTCATCGAGTCTGCGCTGCGTGAAGGTATCGACATGCGCGATGCGTCAGAATCTGACTTTGAGCAGGCAATGGCGCGTCTCAATCGTTTGAACGCGTCGACCGAGGGCGAGAAGACCGCTGACTTGCGCAAAGAGATGCAAACCATCATGCAGAACTACTTCGGTGTATTCCGTCGTGGTGATTATATGCAAGAAGGCGTCCAGAAGCTGCGAGAGCTGCGACCCCGGGTTGAGAACGTGCGTCTTGACGACAAGTCAAATGCCTTCAATACGGCGCGGATCGAAGCGCTGGAGCTGCAAAACTTATTTGAAGTGGCGGAGGCGACAGCGATCTCAGCCGAAGAGCGCAAGGAGAGTCGCGGCGCGCATGCTCGCGAAGACTTCCAAGATAGAGATGACGAGAATTGGTTGTGTCACTCGATGTACTTCCCCGAGTCAAAATCAGTGGGTAAGCGCGGCGTGAACTTTAAGCCTAAAACCGTACCAACTTTTGAACCTAAGATTCGAACTTACTAGAGGGCTGCGTTAATGTTAGAAGTGAGTATCTATCGCTACAATCCCGAGACGGACAGCGCGCCGTTCATGCAGGAGTTTCAGGTAGACACCGGTGGTAAGGACCTGATGGTGCTTGACGTGCTTGAATTAATTAAAGCGCAACATGACACATCGGTGACATATCGTCGTTCCTGTCGAGAGGGTGTGTGCGGATCCGATGGGGTTAACATCAATGGTAAAAACGGTTTGGCTTGCATTACGCCCTTGTCGGAAACTGTGAAGAAAAACAAGTTGGTGTTGCGACCTTTACCGGGCTTGCCGGTGATTAGGGACTTGATTGTCGACATGAGCATGTTTTATGCGCAGTACGAAAAAGTGCAACCCTACTTGATGAATAATACACCAGCGCCTGCGATTGAACGCCTGCAGTCGCCAGAAGATCGTGCCAAGTTGGATGGGCTTTACGAGTGCATTCTCTGTGCTTGTTGCTCAACCAGCTGCCCTTCGTTCTGGTGGAACCCCGATAAATTCATTGGTCCAGCGGGCTTGCTCCAGTCTTATCGATTCTTGGCGGACTCTCGTGATACGGCAACCGAGGAGCGTTTAGCGAACCTAGACGACCCCTTTAGTGTGTTTCGTTGCCACGGTATTCAGAACTGCGTCAACGTGTGTCCAAAGGGCCTGAACCCCACTCGTGCGATTGGTCATATTCGGAATATGCTCCTGTCTCGAGAGATCTAGGCCTGACTTAACGACAAAGCCGCATTAATCACGGCTTTGTCGTAATATTTTGTCCCTTTATACCTCCCTTATCTGCCTCAATTCTGCTAAACTTCGCGCGTTTTCAGTAATTCATTCCAACTCTCCCCAGGCGGGTTAAAATGCGCGATCACTCGATGGAGCAATTTTGGCAAAGCTCCCATATAGCCGGCGGAAATGCCGCCTACGTCGAAGATTTATACGAGTCTTTTTTACTGAACCCTGACACTGTGCCTGAGCAGTGGCGCGCCTACTTCGAGCAGTTGCCTCAGGTGCAGACTCAGCAAATTTCGATACTAGACACACCGCATTCAGCAGTGCGCGATCAGTTTGCAAAAATCTCCAAGATGCGCGTTCGCACAGAAGCTACGGTAGCGCACGACGCCCAAGCGACAGAGTTCGAGCGTAAACAAGTTAGAGTGGTGCAAATGATTTCTGCCTATCGCCAGCGCGGGCACCAACACGCCAAATTAGATCCTTTAGGTCTGGCGAAACGCGAGGTGGTCCCCGATTTGGCGCTTCAGTTTCACCAGCTTTCGACGGCGGACCTCGATACGGTGTTTCAAACGGGTAGCCTGTATATCGGATCAGACGATGCGACACTGAGAGAAATTGTAGACAGCTTGGAAAGCACCTATTGCGGTACAATCGGTGCGGAGTTTATGCACATTGTCGATACCGATGAGCGGCATTGGGTGATGCAACGTATGGAGTCTGTGCGCTCACGTCCAGATTACAGCGCAGCGGTGCGTCGACAACTGCTTAGCGAACTCACCAAAGCAGAAGGTTTAGAAAAGTCTTTAGGTACGAAGTATCCGGGCACAAAACGCTTTGGTTTAGAAGGTGGGGAATCCCTAATTCCTGCTTTGACTGAGATGATTCAGCGTTGCGGCGCCTACCGCGCCAAAGAGATTGTGATCGGTATGGCCCACCGAGGCCGGTTAAATGTTCTGATCAATATTTTGGGCAAGAAGCCCTCAGAATTGTTTGCCGAATTCGAAGGGCGCGCCTCCTATCAAAGTTCGGGCGATGTCAAATACCACCAAGGGTTTTCATCCAACATCATGACCCCCGGTGGCGAGCTCCATTTAGCGCTCGCCTTCAATCCCTCTCATCTGGAAATTGTGTCTCCTGTTGTCGAAGGGTCGGTGCGGGCGCGGCAAGATCGACGTGGGGACCAAGTGGGTAGCATGGTCGTTCCGATCGTTATTCATGGCGATGCGGCGTTTGCAGGGCAAGGCGTCGTCATGGAAACCTTCCAGATGTCGCAAACGCGCGCTTACAAGACGGGTGGAACCATCCATTTAGTGTTGAATAATCAGGTGGGGTTCACGACCAGCTTACAAGAAGACGCGCGATCGACCGAGTACTGCACAGATATTGCTAAGATGGTACAGGCGCCTATTTTTCACGTGAACGGTGACGATCCCGAGGCGGTGTTGTTCGTCACTCAAATGGCGGTCGATTATCGCAACGAGTTCCACAAAGATGTCGTCATTGATTTGGTCTGCTATCGGCGCCGTGGCCACAACGAAGCCGATGAACCGTCTGTTACTCAGCCTACCATGTATGCGCAAATCAAACAGCAAGAGACCACGCGCGATTTGTACGCGCAAAAGTTGATTGCTGAGGGCGTACTAACGGCTGAGCAAGATCATGATTTGGTGGCAGCTTATCGCGACTCGCTCGAGCGGGGCGAGCCCTTGGTATCATCACTAGTATCAGAGCCCAATACATCGTTGTTCGTCGACTGGACACCGTATTTGAATCACCCATGGGACTTGCCCTGTGACACGAGCATGGACCTTCAGACACTTCAGGCGCTGGCGCACGAGATCAATCAAACCCCGGATGGGTTTCCACTGCAAAGACAAGTGGGAAAAATACTTGAAGATCGCCGCAAAATGGCGGCCGGCGCGCTCGCGCTAAATTGGGGAGCGGCTGAGACTCTGGCTTACGCGACGCTCCTGAAGGCGGGTTACCCTGTTCGTTTAACAGGACAGGATGTCGGGCGGGGGACGTTTTCTCATCGCCACGCGGTATTACACAATCAAAAGGACGCTTCTTTGTACGTGCCTTTGCAGCACTTAGGCCACGATCAAGCGCCCTTTACGATTCATGATTCCCTGTTGTCAGAAGAAGCCGTGCTGGCCTTCGAATACGGGTATGCCACCACTGCACCCACAGGTCTGGTGATTTGGGAAGCCCAGTTCGGTGATTTTGCGAACGGTGCGCAGGTTGTGATCGATCAGTTTATCACTTCAGGCGAACACAAGTGGTCGCGATTGTGTGGGCTAACGATGCTTCTTCCGCACGGTTACGAGGGGCAGGGGCCAGAGCACAGTTCGGCTCGCCTGGAACGATTTATGCAGTTGTGCGCAGAGAAAAACATCCAGGTCTGCATTCCTACGACGCCGGCACAAGTCTTCCACATGATTCGCCGCCAAGCCATAAGGCCGTTGCGTAAACCACTCGTTGTTATGTCGCCCAAGAGTTTATTGCGTCATAAAGAGGCGATATCCAGTCTAGAGGAGCTCGCCAACGGGCAATTCCAACTAGTCATACCGGAAGTTGATGATTTGAAAGCGAGCGCAGTTAAGCGCGTGGTTTTGTGCGCAGGTAAAGTATATTACGAACTGCTCGCCGAACGCAGAGCGCGTGGGTTAGAGTCGATCGCTTTGGTGCGTATCGAACAGATGTATCCTTTTCCAGAGCAAGAATTGCTCAGTGTACTTAAGACATACCCCAACTTGAGCGATGTCGTTTGGTGTCAGGAAGAACCGATGAACCAAGGGTGTTGGTATGCGTCACAGCATCATATGCGCCGAGCACTTGACCAGCTTGGTAGCGGCTTGGGTGTCCGTTACGTAGGCAGGGAAGCCTCTGCCGCGCCAGCGGCCGGTTACATGGCCCTGCACCTAAGACAGCAAGAAGCGCTCATAAACGAAGCGTTAGAATCCATTCAATGACACGCAGATAGCCAAAAAAGGACCTATGAATGACTATCGAAATTAAAGCCCCCGCGTTTCCCGAGTCTGTTGCTGACGGTGAAGTGGCGACTTGGCATAAACAAGAAGGTGATGCGGTTTCCCGAGATGAACTGATCGTTGAAATCGAAACCGATAAAGTGGTCATGGAAGTGGTCGCGCCGGCCGATGGTGTGATTGCTAAGATCCACGCGAGCGAAGGTACGATCATCGAAAGCGAACAATTGCTGGCGACGATCGAAGCAGGCGCGGTTCAGTCTGCATCGTCGGCAACGGTCAAATCTGCGGAAAATCCAGCGGCAGCCACAGCGAAAGGTGCTCAAGCAGGTCCTGCTGCGCGCACCCTAATGGAGGAGCATGGCCTTAGCGCTTCGGATGTTAAGGGTAGTGGCAAGGGTGGTCGAATTACCAAAGAAGATGTGGTGTCTCACCTGGGTGCTTCGTCGGGGCGCTCTCAGGAAAGCGCGTCGCCTGCGCCAGTTGCGCCGACAACAAGCCCTGTGGCTACACCCAGTGGCGAGCGGGTCGAGCGCCGGGTGCCCATGACGCGCATGCGCGCAAAAATCGCCGAACGTTTGCTCGACGCAACACAACAGACGGCTATGCTGACCACCTTCAATGAGGTCAACATGGCACCTTTGATGGAGCTCCGTCGTAAGTACAAAGATCAGTTTGAAAAGACCCATAACGGCACTCGTTTGGGTTTCATGGGTTTCTTCGTAAAAGCGGCTTGCGAGGCCCTAAAGCGATTCCCAGAGGTTAATGCATCCATCGATGGTAACGATGTGGTCTACCACGGCTATCAAGATATTGGTGTCGCCGTGTCAACCGACAATGGTTTGGTGGTGCCAGTGTTGCGTGATGCGGATTTCATGAGTATTGCCGACGTTGAAGCAAAAATTAAAGAACTGGGGCTCAAAGCTCGCGGTAATAAACTTACGATAGAAGATATGACCGGCGGGACCTTCACCGTGACCAATGGCGGTGTATTCGGGTCTCTGATGTCGACACCGATACTAAATCCGCCTCAAACCGGCATTCTAGGCATGCACAAAATTCAAGAACGCCCTATGGCTGTTGACGGTCAAGTCGTTATTTTACCCATGATGTATTTGGCCCTGTCGTACGATCATCGGTTGATCGATGGTAAAACAGCGGTGCAATTTTTAGTTGCGGTCAAAGACTTGATTGAAGATCCTGCAAGAATCTTGCTTCAGCTTTAAAAAATTGTCGTAAACAATTGATTCAAAAGAGGTTTATATGTCAAAAAAATACGACGTTGTAGTGATTGGGAGTGGACCTGCCGGTTATGTTGCCGCCATTAAAGCGGCGCAGCTTGGGTTTGCTACGGCTTGTGTTGAACGCTGGGTGGACGAATCAGGGAAGGTCAAGCTCGGGGGCACTTGCTTAAATGTGGGTTGTATTCCATCCAAGGCCCTACTTGATAGCTCCCACAAGTTTTCAATGGCGCAGTCTGAGCTGTCTCAGCACGGGATACAAGTCTCGAAGCCCAAGGTGGATGTCCCCGCAATGTTGGCGCGTAAAGAGGGTATCGTCAATCAGTTGACAAGTGGAATAGGTGGCTTGTTCAAACACAATGGTGTCACAAGCATTGCTGGTAGCGGCAAAGTCTTGGCTGGGCACAAGGTTGAAGTAACTGCGCCCGATGGCGAAATCAGTGTAATTGATGCCGATCACGTCATTATCGCAGCGGGCTCTAAACCCATCGAGATACCACCTGCGCCCACGGACGGCAAGTTAATTGTCGATTCTACCGGAGCCTTAGAATTCGATCAGGTGCCGAAACGCTTAGGCGTAATCGGCGCGGGCGTCATCGGTTTAGAGTTAGGTAGCGTCTGGGGCCGATTAGGGGCAGAGGTTGTGGTGTTAGAGGCCATGGACAGCTTTTTACCTATGATGGATCAAGCCATCTCTAAAGAGGCGGCGAAAATCTTCAAAAAACAGGGCCTCGATATCCGTCTCGGTGCGCGGGTCACCGGGACCGAAGTGAAAAAAAATAAGGTCGAAGTGACCTTTCAAACGGGCGATCAAGCCCACACTGAGGTATTTGATAAACTGATCGTAGCGGTCGGTCGTCGTCCCGTCTCAGACGAGCTGCTTGCCTCGGATAGCGGTGTAACGCTTGATGAGCGTGGCTTCATCTACGTCAACGAACACTGCGCTACGGAAGCCCCCAACGTTTACGCCGTGGGCGATGTAGTGCGTGGCCCCATGTTGGCGCACAAGGGTTCGGAAGAGGGCGTTATGGTGGTTGAGCGTATCGCCGGCAAACCCGTTCAAATGAACTATGACTGCATCCCCAGTGTTATTTATACTCACCCCGAAATCGCAGCAGTCGGTAAGACTGAGCAGGAGCTTAAAGCCGAAGGGGTCAGCTACAAAGTGGGTACCTTCCCCTTTGCGGCGTGTGGCCGCGCCTTGGCGTCCAATGATGCGGAAGGGCTGGTAAAAATGATTGCCTGCGCCGATACCGATAGGGTGCTCGGGTGTCACATAGTCGGCCCGAATGCTGCAGATTTGGTGCAGCAAGTCGTGATCGCAATGGAGTTCGGTAGCAGCGCTGAGGACCTGGCGCTGACGGTGTTCGCCCACCCCACGGTGTCCGAAGCCGTGCACGAGGCTGCCTTGGCGGTGGATGGACATGCGATACACATTGCTAATCGCAAAAGACGGTAACATCACCTTTTTCACACGGATTGACCGATAATACTCGAATCGAAAACGGGGTGGCGCTAACACCACCAAAATACTGACTAGCAAGGATAGTGACATTATGAATCTTCACGAGTATCAGGGTAAGCAGCTGTTTGCGCAGTACGGTTTACCTGTCTCAACGGGTTATGCTGTTGACACACCAGAAGAAGCGGTGGCTGCCGCAGAGAAAATCGGCGGCGACATGTGGGTGGTCAAGGCGCAGGTTCACGCTGGTGGGCGCGGTAAAGCTGGCGGCGTTAAGTTGGTTAAAACCAAGGAGGAGATCGCAGCCTTCGCCAAGCAGTGGTTGGGACAGCGTTTAGTGACCTACCAAACAGACGAAAATGGCCAGCCTGTCTCTAAAATTTTGGTGGAGTCATGCACGGATATCGCAGAAGAGCTTTACCTGGGCGCGGTGGTTGATCGCAGCTCACGCCGAATCGTTTTTATGGCCTCAACCGAGGGCGGCGTCGAGATTGAAAAGGTCGCCGAAGAAACACCAGAGAAGATTCTCCGCGCGGTGATTGATCCTTTGGTTGGACCTCAACCGTTTCAAGGGCGCGAGCTGGCATTCAAGCTTGGCCTGCAGGGAGATCAAATCAAACAGTTCGTCAAAATCTTTATGGGATTGGCGACCCTATTTCAAGAGAAAGATTTGGCGTTGATAGAAATTAACCCGCTGGTCATTACCGAGCAAGGAAACTTGCACTGCCTTGATGCTAAGCTCGGTGTCGATAGCAATGCAATGTATCGCCAAAAAGAATTGGCGGCCATGCATGATCCCAGTCAAGAGGACGAGCGAGAAGCCCATGCCGCGAAGTGGGAGCTGAACTACGTAGCTCTCGACGGTGATATTGGTTGCATGGTGAACGGCGCGGGCTTGGCGATGGGTACCATGGATATCGTGAAACTCCACGGTGGTGCCCCAGCGAACTTCCTGGACGTGGGCGGTGGCGCGACCAAGGAAACGGTGTCCGAAGCCTTCAAGATCATCCTCTCCGATAGCAACGTGAAGGCCGTGCTCATCAACATCTTTGGGGGCATCGTCTCCTGCGTGACCATTGCCGACGGCATCATCGGTGCCGTGGAAGAGGTGGGGGTGAACGTCCCCGTGGTAGTGCGCTTTGAGGGGAACAATGCGGAAGCGGGGCGCGAGCGCCTCAGCACCTCGGGGCTGAACATCATCGCCGCCGTCCATGCTGAAGCGGCTGAGGCAACCTCGACCGATTGGGCCCAGATTGTGGCGCTCTACGATCTATTGGCACGCGCGGAACCGTCCCCGATCATCGAACTCAATCGGGCCGTGGTGCCGGGCACATCCGCACAGAGCAGCA
>JALRFH010000100.1 GCA_023253715.1 Halieaceae bacterium | reverse complement strand
TCATCGAAAGCACGCGATTGAATGTCGCCAGCATGCTAGTGCTGGCAGTTTTAGCAGTAGCGATTTGGACCTTTCTCCGGAAGCTCAAAGCATTTTCACGCTAATTCGCGGAGTTCAGGATTAGCTACGACCCAATACTGTGTCCAAAACCTGTTGGATTTCAGACAAGATCGCTGGATCATCAATGGTCGCTGGTACGGCAACAGGCTCGCCATTGGCTAATTTACGGATAGTAGCGCGCAAAATTTTGCCTGAGCGGGTTTTCGGCAAACGCTCAACCACAGCAGCAAGTTTAAACGCGGCGACAGGGCCAATTCGATCCCGCACGCTTTGCACCAACTCTTTGACGATCTCTGCGTGGTCACGAGTAACCCCTGAACTCAATACTACTAACCCCAAAGGGACCTCCCCTTTCATCGCATCGGCAATGCCCAAAACCGCGCACTCAGCAACATCGGGATGATCGGCCAGTACCTCTTCCATACCTCCGGTTGACAAGCGATGTCCTGCGACGTTGATGATGTCATCAGTACGCGACAGGACAAAGGCGTAACCCTCTTCGTCGATAATACCGGCATCACCGGTGTTGTAATAGCCGGGAAAAGCCGACAAATAACTCTCGATAAAACGA
Organism: Halieaceae bacterium; assembly: GCA_023253715.1. Classification (GTDB taxonomy): domain Bacteria; phylum Pseudomonadota; class Gammaproteobacteria; order Pseudomonadales; family Halieaceae; genus Aequoribacter. Next base: position 3,421 of record JALRFH010000100.1, on the reverse strand, counting down.
TCCGGCGCGTTCCAAAGAGTTGGGAATGCTCCCGGAGGTAACGGTAACTTGACGGCTAAGGAGCCGAGCTGACCCGCGGGCAAACTATTGCCTTCATCGTCTAGCACACACAAATTCCACCCAGGCGTGGGCTTCGTTGGCGAACCATCTTTCACGGGCAGTTCTTCAACACCCAAGCAATTCGCGCAAATGGCCCAGCCCGTCTCTGTCTGCCACCAGTGATCCACGACGGGCACACCCAATTTTTGTTGCGCCCAATGCAGGGTATCGGGGTCGGTGCGCTCTCCGGCCAAAAACAAGGCGCTGAGTGAATCTGTCGCGTATTTCAGCAATAGATCGCCTTTGGGGTCTTCTTTTTTTATCGCCCGAAACGCGGTTGGAGCGGTAAATAGAACCTTGACGTTGTACTGCTCTATAATACGCCAAAAGGCACCCGCGTCAGGCGTGCCCACCGGCTTGCCCTCGTACATCAAGGTCGTAGCGCCAGCGAACAGTGGTGCATACACAATGTATGAGTGCCCTACCACCCAGCCCACATCGCTGGCAGCCCAGAAGACCTCTCCCTCACCAACGTCATAAATGTGTTTCATGCTCCAGTGCAAGGCCACAGCATGACCACCATTATCGCGGACAACCCCCTTCGGTTGCCCAGTGGTGCCACTCGTATACAGAATATATAGGGGGTCTGTTGCCGCCACGCTGACGCAATCAGCCATTGGGGCACTTGGAACCAGACTCGCCCAATCGTGATCGCGTCCTTCGCGCATGGGTGCAGGCCACGCATCGCGTTGCACCATCAGCACCTTGCTTACTTCATGGGTGCTGATGGCTAAGGCCTCTTCCAGCAGAGGTTGGTATTGGACGACCCGACTGGGTTCTATGCCGCAAGACGCAGCAATTACCAATCTTGGCGTCGCATCATCAATACGCTTGGCCAGCTCGTTGGCGGCAAACCCCCCAAACACCACTGAATGAACCGCGCCTATACGCGCACAAGCCAACATCGCTACGACCGCCTCGGCAATCATGGGCATGTAAATTAAAACTCGATCGCCTTTACGCACGCCAAGATCTCGTATTGCTCCCGCACAACGAGCGGTTAACTCCGTCAATTCCGCGTAAGAATAGCGGCGTTGCTCCCCAGTCATGGCGCTATCGTAAATGAGCGCTGTGAGTTCTCCTCGCCCTGCTCGTACATGTCGATCTAAGGCATTAAAACAGGTATTTAATTCACCATCACTAAACCAGCGGTACACCGGCGCGTTGGATTCATCTAACACGGTCGAAGGTGTCTTCGACCAAGAGATACCCCTCGCCGCCTCACGCCAGAACCCATCAGGATCGTCCAAGCTTTGCTGGTACACCGCGTCGTAGATCTTACTCATCAACACCCTCTGAATTTACACATCTCGTTCGTCATGACGCACTATAGCGTTTGAGAGTGAGCCACAGCAATCGACCATGGTCGACCATGGACGATCCTTCGACCTCAAAAACGCGCAAACCATTGACGCCAAACCGGAAAAGGCGTATCGTGCGATTGTTACAGCTTAATGACACTTTAATGAATATTAAGTGACAAGTCTGTGAAACTGTCGAGATGACAGATAACTTCAACAGGAGTATTAAACATGTTAAAAAAAGTAGCACTATTGGGTTTAACCTCAGCACTGGCTTTAATTGCCGTGCCTTCGTTGGCTGACGACGCCAAACAAAACTGCATTCTTAAAGGGGTGGTCAATAAGGCCAAAGCCGAACAACGCGGTCTAGACGTGTACGTCGACTTCAAATCTGCCAGACCCGCGTCGCGCCAAGCATCTTGCGACCTTTCTCGTGGCCAGCCACTGATGATTAAAGAAGGTCAGGCAGAAAAACTCCAAGATCTGCCGCACGGAACACGCGTCGCGTATCAATACACCGTCATGGCCGACAACACCGCGGCATGGCAATTATTAACGCCCAGCCTGTAAGAAAACACGCTTTTCCAAAAACCGGCTCTCTGCCGGTTTTTTCGTTCAATAACACTGGAAATTTTCCGCAGGGCCACTATTATTAAGAATGTGCTAAGTAAGCACACCTTAACGTCTTTTTAGGAGTACAACGATGCAAGGAAAACCGGTTTACACTCACGCAAACGCCCAAGTGGAATCGCTGGTCAGCACGCACAAAGTGCTTCGCAATACTTATTTGTTGCTTGCAATGACGCTTGTTGTGAGCGCCGCGTCAGCAGGGATATCCATGGCGATGGGACTGGGTCATGGGGCCGCATTGGTGTTAATGTTGGTTGGCTTTGGCCTGCTATTCGTAGTCCATAAAATGGCCGATAGCAGTAAGGGCCTTGTCGCCATCTTTGCGTTCACTGCGGTTATGGGCGCTTCAATCGGCCCTATGTTGACAGCCTACCTGTCACTACCAAACGGATCTGCGCTGGTTATGCAAGCGCTCGGTGGCACTGCCCTCGTCTTTTTTGGGCTATCGGCTTACGCTTTAACGACGCGCAAAGACTTCTCGTTCATGGGTGGTTTCTTGATGGTAGGCTTGCTGGTCGCAATCGTTGCCATGATCGCTAATTTCTTTCTCGCGATTCCAGCTCTATCGCGAGGAGATCCTCGCGGTGCAGCTCGCCCGCCACCTCGGTCGGCCGGTCAAGTGGACCGAGACGCGCAGCGAGGACATGGTCGCCTCCCATCACGGTCGCGACCAGATCCAGGACATTCAGATCGCCGCGACCAAGGACGGCAAGATCATCGGCCTCAAGGTCGATCTCATCGCCAACATGGGTGCCTACCTGCAGATCATCACCCCGGGCATCCCGCTGCTGGGCATGTTCATGTACCCGGCGATCTACAAGATGCCGGTCTACGAGTTCAACTGCGTCGGGGTCTTCACCAACACGACGCCGACCGACGCCATCCGTGGTGCAGGGCGCCCCGAGGCGACCTTCGCCATCGAGCGCATCGTCGACGAACTCGCAGCTGAACTCAACATGGATCCGATGAAGCTTCGCGAGGAGAACTGGATCAAGCACGAGGAATTCCCCTACGCCACCGTGGCCGGGCTCACATATGACACGGGCAACTACGAAGCGGCAACCGCGAAGGCAATGGAACTCTTCGGCTACGACGCACTCCGCGCGGAGCAGGAGCAGCGGCGCGCATCGGGCGACCCGGTGCAACTCGGCATCGGCATCTCGACCTTCACCGAGATGTGCGGCCTGGCACCATCACGCACCCTCGGAGCCCTGAAGTACGTCGCGGGCGGCTGGGAGCACTGCACGATCCGAGCGCTGCCCACCGGCAAGATCGAGCTCATCACGGGCACCTCGCCGCACGGCCAGGGCCACGAGACGGCATGGAGCCAGATCGCGGCCAGCATCCTCGGCGTACCCGTCGACGACATCGAGGTCGTGCACAGCGACACC
>JALRFH010000176.1 GCA_023253715.1 Halieaceae bacterium | reverse complement strand
ACCCACCGAGCGAACTCAGCCTTACCACTTATTATTGTCATTACTACCACCCCTGTCGCAATGCCTCAGTAGCGCACACCCCCATTCCCGACACAATCCCTTTGCGTCAGAAGGGACTTATACTCCGCTCAGTTTATCTATCTTTTGCTCAGGCGCTCGGACAATCTCGCCGACATTGTGAGCGGCAACTAGAGCAACCAACCATGCCAATACGGCAATAAAGCACCTGTTGCCGGCCTCTCAAATCCCTCTATAATCGGATGGCGATAAGGAGCCCACATGAAAATAACAGATTACCTCAGCACCCAAGAATTCTTGGCATTACAAGAACGCAACAACGCCAAAGCGGCATGGATGTTGTTGGTAAACTGGGCCATGATTGTCGCGGCGTTTTACCTGATGTACCGCTATCCCAACCCCGCAACCATTGTTCTTGGCGCATTTGTCCTGGCAGGACGCATCCACGGGTTGGGCGTCATCATGCACGAATGCGGCCACAATATCTTTTTTAAGCAAGTTTGGCTGAATCAATTTATTGGGCAATGGTTCGCCGCCGGCCCAGCCTTTGATGATCTGGACAGCTACGCCACCCAGCATCGTAAGCACCACCAATTAGCGGGCACTCACGACGACCCGGATTTAGGCAACTACGAGACTTACCCTGTCAGCAAGGCCAGCTTTCGGCGCAAAATCATCCGTGATCTTACGGGCCAAACGGGCTTGAAGTTAATGGCGTTTAAAGTGATGGGACTGAAGGGTTTATTGAGTGCCGACGTAAGTAAGCGCAAAGCCGCCCTGCCCTTTGCCAAGCTGTGGCTATCACAGCTAATCATTATTGGGGTACTGCACTTAACGTTAGACGCTTGGCTTTACTTAGTATGGCTGGGCGGCATGATGACGTTTCATATGCTGGCCGTGCGCCTTCGTCAAGTCGCTGAACACGCCAGCGTGCCCGACCACTTCAGTAAAGACCCGCGCGATAATACACGCACCACGTATACGAACTGGCTAACGCGTTTGTGGATTGGACCCAATCAGGTCAATTACCATTTAGAACACCACATTGCCGCGGGTGTGCCGACCTACAACCTAAAAGCTTTTCATGAGCTGATGGTGGCGCGCGGCGCCTACGAAGAGACGCGTATTTTTAAGGGTTATGGCGAGGTCATTCGTCACGCAGTACCCGCTTAACAAACTACAGAATGAGGCCTGCGCTTAAGGATAGCACGCGCTGTTAAAGCGCTCGGTGCCCGACCAAGCGCAGTCGCCGGCAATGCACTGCGCTAAATTGTTCTTGAAAGTGCCGCTCGCGTAATCAAATACGCCGAACCAACCGCCGTCGTCCCACACCTGAGTCGGCATACCGAAATTTTGAGCACTTTGAGGAAACAGCTCATACCACTGCCGGACGTTGTTGCAATCCATAACGTTCCATTGCTTGCCCCAGCCCACACCCCACTCACCAATAAACACCGGCATGTTGGCACCTATTGTTGTCTGCCATTGCTGCGCCTGACGCATCGGGTTTTCGATGGTATTCACATCAAAGTTATAGGCCTTATCTGGGCTGTCTTCGCTGTGAAATTGCGTCCAAGGATCGTAGTGATGAAAGGTTGCCATAACATAGGGATCTAAGCCTTCGCCCATACCGACCAAATCTGTCCATACCAGTGCTAATTCATTACTCGAGGCCCACTGATTACCGCTAATCACTACCACCCGCTCTGGGTCAATGGCTCGAATTTGGGCGTAGGCTAAGCGACTCATGCTACGGAGCATAGCGGCGGGCATAGCGGCACCATTCACGTCATGCGGCTCGTTCAGCAACTCGAAAATTAAACGCTTGTCTCGATCTTTAAAAATCGTTGCGATCTCAGCCCAAAGTGTTTCGAACACCCACCACAGCTGCTGCGTTTTGATGGGCTCTTCGTGGTGCGCATTAATAATAACGACGGTATCAGGCAAACTGAGCGCGTAATCCACTACCGCTTTAATCACCCCCAGCCTAGGGTGCTGCGCGTCAACGGCACCAGTCGTCATATCCTGAATTAAGGTGGTTCCCCCGATCGGGCTCGACCAGGTCACAGGCAATCGGATGGTTCGAAAACCCAATGCGTAGTACGCGTCAATTTTGGCTTTAACAGGCGCGAATTCACGCGCCTTATCGGTCGATTCGAAGACCTGGCCAATATTAAAACCCAAGCCCATCATCTGGCTTAGCGCCAGCGCGGTCGGCGCAGTACCGCTCACAGGCTCCACAGATTGTTTGCCGGCATCCAGCTCGAACCAGTTCAGGTTGAATAAGCCCTTCTCGATACTCAGTCGAATGGTGTGCAATCCTGCCTCGAGCTGACCTACGTCAACCTGCTGGCTCGACCATGTTTGCCAGCCCCCCGTAGCTCGCACAGCGATCAAGGCACGGTCGACGCCATCGACCAACACTCGAACCAGTCCACCCGTCTCCAGTGCCGCCACCCGAGCTGTTAATAAATAGTTGGATGCCGTGTCGATCTGCACATCAAACTCAAGCCACTCACCGGCATCAGTCCAACCTACGTTATAACCGCCACCCTCATCTTGCGTCGCTTCGATATCAACGGCTTGGTCAGGGCGATAAGCGCCACCCTGATTCGTGCTAGTTAAGTCGTAAGCACGACTGTAATCCTCGGCCTCTAGCCGCTGTGCGGTAATCAATGGCTCTAATACCCTAACCTCACGGGTTAGCTGCACCACATTGCCAGCCAAATCAGCGGCACTGTAAACCAAGGTGTAAACACCCGGGTCGCTACCTACCGCGCCCGACACAGACACCACAACCGACGCATCACGATCGTCTATAACCGAAGCACCGGGGTCAACAAAGGCCTCGCCATGGGCCAATTCAAGCGATGCGGGACCAACCAACTCAATGACCGGAGCACTGAGATCTCGCGCGTCGCGCAACAACCAAACCGCCAGCGGTGTTTGATTAAGATCGAGCAAAGTTTCGAAATATGTCGCAGACAAGGCGTCAACCGCATCGGGCGAGGTCCAGCTCGCGTTAACGTCACCCACCAATACGCCAACATAGTTGGGTGCGCTGGCACCACTAAGCGCCTGCCAAACACTCGATCCATCGCCTTCATACACTGCGTCTTTAGTGGCATGAGTTGCCCACACCGGCGTGGTCTCGTCTACGAAACGCCAGTGCGGCGCCACGGCGTCGCTCAAGCCAACCGCTATTTTCAGTATCGCCAGGGCATCACCTGAGCTAACACGCCCATCGGCGTTGATGTCAGCAGCCATCAATTGGTACGGCGATACCGGCAGGGCGCGCTGCGGCCCGCTGCCATCGGGATCTGAGTTTGGGTTCAGACCCACGGCAATCTTGAGCGCAGCCAAAGCATCTGCCGAGCTAATAGCAGCGTCCATATCCGCAGTTCGTAACACCCGGGACGCCTGAATTTGGTAGCTTTGATCAGCGACAATATCAGGCAATGTGTAGACACCCAATTCAGAGGTTTGCACAAGCGCACTGCTATTTACTGAGGTCACTTGCAAGTCAACCTGAGGCATTAAGACATGCTTAGCCCAGTGATAAACATGGCCATTGTAAATCGCGTTTAAAGTTGCCTGTCCCCAGGTATTGTTCGCCGCAGAGTGCAGTGCCAAGCGGTTGGCCTGTTCGGCCTTGACCATCACCTTGCTCGAAGCTATAGACGATGACAACTCTGTCGAGCGAGCAAAAAGGTCGTGCCCACCAGCAGCCGGTTCGTTGGTAACCGCCGCAATGGGTTCAATGACAACACCTGCGGGTTCTCCCCCACAGGCAACAAGCCAAGCACTGGCGAATAATACAGCGCATCGCTTTGCAGAATTTTGCCATTGATAAAAACCAATCATAATCGGGCCCGAACGGTCTGGTGTGAGACTATCTTGCCCTTGCCGTTGGGTATTGCAAGTCACTTGCGACAAAGCGGATTAGACGTAAACGAGCGTGTTCGGCGATCAGGGCGAAGGCACCTTAGGTGGAACCGACCGCCATAACAATGACGCTAGGCTGACAAATCATAACCCCTGCAGCCTGGACTCTTTCGGCTTAACCCACAACACCTCGACTTTAAGGTCAAAAGTACTTGCCCTGAAGGTGGGCATCACGTAGGTTTAGGGCTCCTAAAAATAATGACCTTTAAGGCATAACATGAGCCAAGCACCCACGAAAAACTATCGTACCTTTGCACTACTTTTACTGACCTTAATTTACGGCTTTAACTTTATCGACCGCCAAATCGTGGGCATTCTTGCGCCCTTTATCCAGGCGGACTTAGAACTCACCAACACGCAACTGGGTTTGCTGATTGGGTTAGCTTTTGCCACGTTTTATACCGTGGTCGCGATCCCCATTGCCTGGCTGGCCGATCGCTACAGCCGCGTCAACATTCTGGCCATTGCACTGGCCACCTGGAGTGCCTTTACCGCACTGACGGGTCTGGCCAACAACTTTTTGCAAATTGGTCTAGCGCGCATGGGTGTGGGTATTGGTGAAGCCGGTGGCAGCCCCAGCTCGCACTCGATAATTTCTGATATGTACGCCAAAGAAGAGCGTGCAGGCGCCCTGGGCGTTTATTCGATGGGCATACCCATTGGCATTATGGCGGCCTACTTCGCAACCGCATCACTGATGGGTGAGGGCGAAGTCGATTGGCGTCGTATTTTTATCATCTTGGGCATCACCGGTGTGGTCCTGGCGGGCATCGTAAAAGTTGTGCTAAAAGAACCCAAGCGCGGCGCGATGGAATTTGACGATCACGCATCGATCAAGCAACCGCCCTTTAAAGAATCCTTAAAACAGCTGCTTAAAATACCTGCGTGGTGGTATATGGCGCTGGGCATAGCGTTTGGATCGTTTGTGTCTTACGCCTTTTCCGCCTTCCAAACCAAATATCTGGTGATGCTAGACCCCACGTTTGATTTTAAGACGCTGGTGATTGTGCTGGGCATTATTAACGGCACCACCTATGCCGGCGGTGCCTTCCTGGGCGCCCGCATTACCGACGCCTGGGGTGGTAAGGATATTCGCGCTTATGGCTGGCTACCCTCGATTACGATCGGCATTTCCCTTCCGCTCGCCATCGCCAGTTTTTGGGTCCCCACAGTATGGGTGCACTTGGGTGTCACCACCGCGCTTCTGCTGTTTTTAGGTGCGTATTTGGGCCCCTGCTTTGCCATCGCGCAAACGCTGGCGCCGATTAATATGCGCGCCATGTCGACCGCTCTGTTTTTCTTTATTTTAAACATGATCGCCTTGGGCGGTGGCCCCACCTTTGCGGGCTGGTTAATTGACGTATTTAAGGGCACCCAATCTGATCTCGAAGCCATTCGTTACGCCATGTCGGTGACCAGCGCATTCTTTATTCCCTCGATTATCAGCTTTTTGTTGGTCTCTAAATATTTACCCAAGGACTGGGCCGCAGCTGAAAAACGCAACAAAGATCTGGCCGAGGCTCAATAAAAATAAGCCCCCGGGACTGCTAAGATCCCGGGGGCTTATCGTAGAGTGCTGGCGCGGTTCAGACGCCAGCACTCAGGTTTAAAAGAAATAAATCGCGATATCGACCGCAATCAGGATAATAATAATCCACTCTAGGAAAGCAGCATGTTTGTGATGCTGTTCTTCGGCCAACATGTCGAGCATGTTCTGTAGTGTGGCTAACTTTTTCCCCAAAATCTCGATGCGCTGCTGCAGGTCAAGGTACTTAGACAGGCGCAAGTACAAAGATTCAAGCTCTGGGTAATCCCAAAAAAATTCGGGGGTATCCAGCAGACCAAAATGCAAATTGATATCGTTGATTGTGGTCAGCAAATGTCCGCGAGTTTTTGATACTTCCACACGCGACAAGGGAATTTTACCCGTGGCCGCCAATTGATGCGGAATATTCGCGGTACTATCAATCACCTTTAGCGCAATGTCTTCAAAGTACATGACCTTAGCCGACTGCGCGAAGGCATGACTTAAAGCAAGTTTTACGTGGGTGTCATCGCTGGGCAAGTTAAGCACATCGTGTGCTACCGCAAAGCCTTGAGCTTCGTCGACCACCCAAGCGTATTGCTCCATTGGAATTGAAACCACACCATCAGAGGTTATTTCTTCGAGCTGAGCCAGTAAGTTTTGGCGCTCGTCTTCGGGCGTGCCCCAAGACACCAAGATCCCGTAGTCGAACAACCAGCTTTCGCCGGTGAGCGTTTTGATACCATAGGCATCGCGGTAGCGAACCGCGCCCAATTGCTCTACCACAAGCTCATTTAATTTTGTTGTGTCTAGGTCTTGCCCCAGCACCGTGACGGTAATGCCGCGTTTTGTCATGTTTGTTTATCTCTCCATCTCAAAGCTAAAGTTGGGTCGCCCTTAGTGGTTTGCGGTGCGCAGCACGACGGCTGCGCGTAGTCTTTGGACACCAAACACGGCCATTTTGTCGAAATCTTCTTTGGCAATCGGAATGTGCTGACAATCCGCTGCAATTTGTTCGTCTTCATCAATGTCTGGGTCATGCACAAACAAACAGTCGTCATCAATGCCGGTTAATACCACCCAGTGCGGTGCCTTTTTGCCATCTAATCTAAAGGTGCTGACCAAGACTAGCACTGCAGCACCCTCAGCAACCGCCTGCTCGATTTCGAGCAAAGTAATGGGCTCGTAAACCACCTGCACACCCAAGGCATCGGCCTCGATCACGAACTGTTGGTGCACTTCTCGCAATATGGCTTTTTTGTGATCAGAGCGCACCCCATCCAAAAACAGCGGCTCGTCGGTGCTCAAAAATACCTGGGCTGTAAAACCTCGCCTCACCGCCGCGAGACCCAGACCGAGGGGGTGGCAGCCACCGTGGCCCGAGGTCATGAAAATGGTCGTTGCCTCGCGCCATAAATCCAATTCGTGGGTCAGTGAACATTCACTGGTGGGATTTAGGCTCGCCATGCCCATAAGCAAAGACGCGGGACCACACGTAAATTCGGTACTTTGCGGATACCAAGGCACCTCTTGATAATGACCTTCTACGGGCGCACGGCGAATGCGCTTGTGCATGCGCAAGGCATTACTGTGGTCTTCGTAGTAATCTAAATATTCACCAAAAGGACGATAGCCCTCGGACTCGTACAAGGCAATCGCGTTGGTGTTGTTGGTAGCCACTTCAAGGCGCATGTAATGACGCCCGGCTCGTCTCGCGTTTTGCTCTAGCGCCCTCATAAGCCCGCGACCCACGCCTAAACCGCGCGCCTCGGGACTCACCGCCAACGAATACATACGCGCTAAGCGTGTACCTTGATGATACAAGACCAAACCGTAGCCCAATAGCTGTCCCTCGCGCAACGCAACCGTCAAATCGCGCTTGGAAGAGCGGATATGGTGGCGAAAACTTCGGCGCGATAAACGATCGTATTGAAAACAGGTATTTTCAAGTGTGACTAAGGCGTCGATGTCACTGCTTGAGGCAGGGCGATAGTCGATTACAGCATCAGTGGATGCCATAGTTTCTCCTGGTCTTTACGACCAACATAGGCGGGATGTTCCCCCGGCGATCTTGACTTAAAATGCGCTCGGATGTGGCGCGCAATGTTGCACAAGACCCCATGCACAGCAAGCGAATATTTTTGGTAGTTTTCAGCAATATTCAACGCCATTC
>JALRFH010000152.1 GCA_023253715.1 Halieaceae bacterium | reverse complement strand
TCTTTGGGGGCTAATCCCAACCGTTCCATTTGTCAAATACCGCAGATTAGATCTTGGAGATAAACGAAGACGGTGATCATTTTTTGTCTCCAAATATCCCGGGGTTTGGGGCAGAGCCCCAAAGAAAAAGCCCTCCCATGTCTTGCCTGGGCTCACGTTTGGCGCGAGTTTGTGACGCCCCAGGAAGCGGCCTGAAAAATAGGCACCAACATCCGCCACAACAACTGTTGCGACCATACAAATCAAAACCACTCGCCCCAAGGGGACGCTCAGCAAGAACATAACAGCAATCCAAGCAGGCACGAGCATCAGGTAACCCATAATTAAGCGCATGACTCGGCTGCGCCATAAAATCGCGCTACTCGGATAGCCTTTAATCCAGAGCATCGCCACTGCCCAAGCCAGACATGCAACGCCCATCACTGACTGCACATTTAAGCGCTGAACCTGCGCCAACAATTGCAATTGCACACTGCCTGCGATCAACCCTGCCACAATCAACACTAAAAATAGACTGCGCAAAACTAAGGAGGTAAGTCCTGATAGCCGCGTCCACTCCCACGCACCCATGAGTACAAACAAGCCAAAGACAGCAGCAAGCAAAGATGGCGATGCGAACAAAACCAGACCGATGAACATGAGCGCTAGAGGCACTGCCGTGGCAATTCTAGCCATTAACATGAGCAACCTCCTCGTTCCGGCCACCGAACCGTCGATCTCTGCCACCAAAATCTATCAAAGCGTGCTCAAAGGCTGTTCTGTCAAAATCAGGCCACAATGTATCGGTAAAATAAAACTCGGTGTACGCAAATTGCCACAGCATAAAATTGCTGACTCTGGCGTCACCGCCAGTTCTAATGCACAAATCTGGCTCGGGCAGATGCCCAGTGACCAGATACTCAGACATCATCGTCTCATTGACACTGTTTGCATCAACGCGCCCGGCCTGGATGTCAGCCGCGAGGCGCAAGCTCGCTTGCGCGATATCCCAACGACCACCGTAATCCACCGCAATCACCAGAGTGGAACGGGTATTATAGGCAGTGAGCGCTTCGCTCCGCTCCATCAACTGCACGATGCGCGGTCCTAAACGGTCTCTGCGACCGATAAATTGAATGCGAACACCGTCATCGTGCAACTCTTGGACCTCGTTGCGCAGGTAGCGCATAAGCAAGGCCATCAACGCACGCACCTCAGGTCTTGGACGACGCCAATTTTCGCTACTGAACGCGTACAAGGTCAGAACATCAATCTGATGCAATTTGCAGGCATCTAGCACACCCCGAACCGCTTCAACCCCAGCTTTATGACCCGCTGAACTCGACAAGTTCTGGCGTTTCGCCCAGCGATTATTGCCATCCATAATGATGGCGACGTGCTTGGGCTGAAGGGCTGACTTAGGGCCCTCAAACCCATCTTTGTTCACGGCAGAGACCATAAAACGCTGACTAGATTTCCATGAGGTCAGCTTCTTTTAACGCCAACAGCTCATCAACCTTTTTCACCATTTTGTCGGTTAATTTCTGCACTTCGTCTTGGCCACGACGCTCGTCGTCTTCGCTAATCTCTTTTTCTTTGACCAAGTCCTTCAGCATGCTCATAGCGTCACGTCGTGCATTTCTCACCGATACGCGCGCCGCTTCGGCTTCCGCTCGAGCCTGCTTGATGTAACCCTTGCGCGTCTCTTCGGTCAGCATTGGCATGGGAATGCGAATCACTTCGCCTGCACTGGAGGGGTTCAAACCCAAATCCGACTTCATGATGGCTTTTTCTACCGCCGAGATCATGGTCCGATCCCACACTTGAAGAGACAGTGTACGTGCATCTTCAATATTAATATTCGCCACTTGATTCAGCGGCGTGTCAGCGCCGTAATACTCGACTTTGATACCATCTAGCAGACTTGGATGTGCACGTCCCGTGCGGATTTTATTGAAGTTGTGTCCTAAAGCCTCAATGCTTTTTTGCATACGTGCATCGGCTTCGTCTCTGATATCGTTAATCACTCGATCACTCCGTTAATACTCGTTGTTCGCCGCTTCGATCAATGTACCGTCCGTGCCACCACGCACAATATTAAGCAAAGCGCCTTGTTTTTCCATTTCAAATACACGCACAGGCATATTATGGTCTCGACACAAACAGATGGCAGTCAAATCCATGACCTCGAGCTTTTTGTCTAAGACCTCGTCGTATGTCAATCGTTCATATTTAATCGCTTGAGGATCCTTGAACGGGTCCGCTGAATAAACCCCATCGACTTTGGTTGCTTTAAGAACCAGCTCGGCTTCAACTTCAATACCGCGCAAACAGGCTGATGAGTCCGTGGTAAAAAATGGATTCCCTGTACCCGCTGCAAAAATAACAACATCACCATGTGATAAGGCACGAATCGCTTTGCGGCGATCGTAATGATCAACTACGCCACTCATGGGAATTGAAGATAGCACTTGCGTCGCAATATTCGAGCGCTCCAGTGCATCTCGCAGCGCTAAGGCGTTCATGACCGTTGCCAACATACCCATGTGATCCCCGGTCACGCGATCGAGACCGGCGCGCTGCAGAGCCGCGCCCCGGAATAGGTTACCGCCCCCGACAACAAGACCAACCTGCACGCCAATGCCCACAAGCTGCCCTATCTCCAAGGCCATGCGATCCAGGATTTTCGGATCTATCCCAAAGGCCTCGTCTCCAGTTAGCGCCTCGCCACTTAATTTTAAGAGTATGCGTTTGTATTTCTTTTCTGCAGAATTTTGACCCATGAGCCCCTCCTAAGTGCTGGCTATAGTAACGCACTAAGCGCCTCTACCCTAGCCCCCCACTCAACAAAGCAGGAAGCAATACCAAAAATTTCACACTTACAAAAAACCCCGTATAAACGGGGTTTTTCTGTTTATCACCAGCTCTGTGCGATTAGCCCTTAAGCTGTGCCGCCACTTCGTCTGCGAAGTCGACCTTCTCAACGGCAATGCCCTCACCCACTTCAAAACGGGCAAAAGCCAAAACCGATGCGCCGGCAGAGCTCACAAGTTTGCCAACCGTCATTTCGGGGTCTTTCACAAACGCTTGCTCAACCAGGCTATTTTCAGCCAAGAACTTCTTGATTCGTCCACCGATCATTTTTTCAATGATTTCCGCTGGTTTACCTGACTCTAAAGCCTGCGCGGTGTAAATTTCTTTCTCTTTCTCGATCAGTTCCGCGGGCATATCAGCCGGAGAAACCACCTGCGGATTCACCGCAGCTACATGCATCGCGACATCGCGGGCCAAATCTTGATCACCACCTTGCAAGGCAACCAATACGGCGATTCGGTTATTGCCGTGCACATATGCACCCACCACACCGTCACCTGCATCCACCGAGTCGATACGACGGACGCCGATGTTCTCACCAATTTTTTGCACCAAGCCTTCGCGGGCACTCTCAAGCTCACCCGCCATCAGCGAAGCCACATCGGTCGTGCGATTTGCCAAGGCCCGATCCGCAACAGCGTTCGCAAAATTCAAGAAGTTATCGTCGCGTGCGACGAAGTCAGTTTCACTGTTCACTTCTACCAATTGACCGTAGCTGCCGTCCTCACTGACACGCGCCAACACGACACCATCAGCCGCAGTACGACCTGCTTTTTTTGCCGCCTTCATACCAGACGACTTGCGCAACTCTTCAATCGCCTTTTCGATATCGCCGCCCGCTTCTGCTAAGGCTTTTTTGCATTCGAGCAAACCCAAACCGGTGCGCTCTCGCAACTCTTTGACAAGTGCTGCTGACATAATGTTCTCCTAGTTTGTCTAAAAATCTATCGACGCGGGTGTCAAACACCCGCGGAACTCGGCAGTGTTTTATTCAGCCGCTGCGTCTGCAGTATCAGCTTCGACTTCTACGAATTCGTTTTTGATGGCGGCCGCGTCACCCGAACGACCTTCGATGCACGCATCGGCAATCGCTTGCGCGTACAATTTCACCGAGCGAATCGCATCATCGTTACCTGGAATAACGTAATCTACGCCGTCGGGATCACTGTTGGTGTCGACAATACCGATTACTGGGATACCCAATTTGTTGGCCTCAGTAATCGCAATACGCTCGTGATCTACGTCGATCACAAACAAAGCATCTGGCAAGCCGCCCATATCCTTGATACCGCCGATTGAACGCTCCAGTTTTTCCATTTGGCGCGTACGCATCAGAGCTTCTTTTTTGGTGAGCTTAGCGAAGGTGCCGTCCGACTGCTGCGCTTCTAGATCGCGCAAACGCTTGATTGAGGCACGAATGGTTTTGTAGTTGGTCAGCATACCACCTAACCAACGATGACTCACATAAGGCATCCCAGCGCGCTCTGCTTGCTCTTTGATGACCTTGCCAGCAGCTCGCTTGGTGCCCACGAACAATACTTTGTTCTTGTTCGAAGCCAATCGCTCAACCATTGCCAACGCATCGTTTAATGCCGGTACGGTGTGCTCTAGGTTAATGATATGAATTTTGTTGCGGGCGCCAAAAATGTAGCGGCCCATTTTGGGGTTCCAAAAGCGGGTCTGGTGGCCAAAATGCGCACCAGCCTGCAGTAACTCTCGCATCGTTACTTGCGTCATGACATCTCTCTCTGTATCGGGTTAAGCCTCCACAAGCCCCGTTACCAAACCGCATCGCGGCACCCTGATAACGCAATCGACTTGTGTGCGTCGTTTTGTTAATCACCACTCTCGTGAGCAGCGGCGCGCTTTATACCATGTTTAGCACACAAAGAGAAGCCAAACTTCTGTTAATAGCCGTTATTGCAGTGGCATCACGCTGATCTCCTGCGTTACACTAGTTTGCTTTCGCGCCAACACGAGCCTAGACCTTAAGCATGACCGTTTCGATCAAAACACCTGAAGAATTCGCGAAGATGCGAGTAGCCGGCAAACTCGCCGCCAACGTCTTAGAGATGATAAAACCCTACGTTAAGCCTGGCATTACCACGGGTGAGCTCGATCAAATTTGCCATCGGTATATCACCGAGGAACAGCAGGCGATCCCAGCACCACTGAACTACCACGGCTTCCCTCGCTCGATCTGCACCTCTATCAACGATGTGGTATGCCACGGCATTCCGTCTGATACCAAAAAGCTAAAGAACGGTGACATCATTAATATCGACGTCACCGTCATTAAAGATGGCTACCACGGCGACACGAGCATCATGGTGGGTGTGGGTGATATTGCGCCTCACGCCGAACGATTAATCCAAATCACTCAAGAGTGCTTGTATAAAGCCATAGCCATTGTGAAGCCAGGTACCACCCTAGGCGACATCGGCGCCGTTATCCAAGAGCATGCTGAAAAACACTATTATTCCGTGGTGCGCGAATATTGCGGTCATGGCATTGGTGCGATTTTTCACGAAGAGCCCCAAGTTTTGCACTACGGTCGTGCGGGCGAAGGACTCGTGTTAAAACCGGGTATGACCTTCACTATTGAACCGATGATCAATGCCGGCAAGCGCCACACCAAGCTGAATGCCAAAGATGGCTGGACGGTAACCACCAAAGATGGACGACTGAGTGCACAATGGGAGCACACCTTAGGTGTAACCGACACGGGGGTCGAAATTTTCACCTTGCGAAGCGACGACACCTTAAGTCTCTGACACTATGCCCAACGACGAACCATCCATGCTAGATGAAATTCGCTCAGGAAATCTTCCAAACTTCGATTCATCAAGAGCGAGCGCCACTGCAAAAACCGCGCTGAAGCAGGTGGCTCTGGTACTGGACCAAGCTTTCCTCGCAGGAACAGACATTGAGTCATTGTTGCATGCCAGAACACAAACGGTCGATACGGTGCTCTCGGCCATCTGGAACACTTGCGACTGGCCCAACGACGCCATCTGCATGATTGCCTTGGGTGGTTACGGCCGCGGCGAACTCCACCCGCATTCAGACATCGACCTGATGATACTGTGCCAAGAAAACCCGGAACGCTATCGCGAGCCCATAGAGCGATTCGTGACCAACGTGTGGGATGCTGGTCTGCAACTGGGCCACAGTGTTCGAACCGTCGAAGCTTGCCTAGAAGAAGCACGCAACGATATTACGGTACTGACCAACCTGATGGAGGCGCGAGTTTTAGTGGGCCAGTCGGCATTAATGGACTCGGTCACAGCGGGAATCAGTACCCATAACATGTGGACCAGCGTGGATTTTTTCCGCGCCAAACTGAACGAACAAAATGAACGCCACGACAAGTTCGCCGATACCGAATACAACCTCGAACCCAACGTCAAGAGCTCCCCGGGAGGCTTACGCGATCTGCAAATTATCTGCTGGATTATCGAACGTCATTTCAATGTGAGTGCCAAAGAGGCATTAGGCGTTGATACCTTGCTGACCCCCGATGAACGCGCCCTGCTGCGGGAAGGTCGAAATTTCATGTGGCGTGTACGCTACGCACTTCACATGCTAAGCCGCCGAGCGGAGGATCGCTTGCTGTTTGATTTTCAACGGCAAATTGCGGAACTCTGGGGTTTGTCCAACGACAAAGAACGCCTTGCGGTCGAACAGTTCATGCAGCTGTACTACCGGTGGGCGCTGACACTCGGCCAGATCAACGATGTACTCATTCAGTATTTTGAACAACACTTGGTGGATGCTGACAACAGCACGGTTGAGTACGTTAATGAGCGTTTCACGAAACGAGGGGGATACCTGAATGTCGTCGATCCCGGTATTTTCCGCTCACAACCGACAGCGATTTTAGAGGCCTTCTTGATTTGCTCGCAGCAAGAGGACATCGTCGACATCGGTGCTCGCACACTGAGAGCCATATCGGATTGCCGCGACTTGGTCGATGAAACTTTTCGACAAAATCCGACCCACAAAACCATGTTTATGGATTTTTTGCGCTCGCCCTATCAGATCACCCGCATGTTGCGGCGCATGACCCGCTACGGTTTTTTGGGCAACTACCTACCAGAGTTTGGCAAGATCATTGGTCAGATGCAGCACGATCTGTTCCACGCTTACACTGTCGACGCACACACCCTGGAACTTATTCAAAACATCCGGAGATTCCTCACCGGCAACTACGAAGAAAAATTCCCCGTCTCATCTCGGGTTGCGCGTCGCTTACCAAAAAAAGAGCTCATTTACATCGCAGGACTCTATCACGACATAGGCAAGGGCCGCGGTGGTGACCACTCAGAACTCGGAGCAGTCGACGCAGAGCAATTTTGCCGCAACCACGACCTATCGGAACGCGACACCTCGCTCGTCACATGGCTGGTGAAGAATCACTTACTCATGTCTGCCGTCAGCCAACGCAAAGACATCTCAGACCCGGGGGTAATCCAACAATTTGCCATGCACGTGGGAGATCAACAGCGTTTAGACTACCTATTCACTCTGACGGTAGCCGATATCAACGCGACCAACCCGACACTTTGGAACGCTTGGCGCTCAAGCCTGCTTCGCCAACTTCACACCGAAGCCAAGCGCGCCCTTCGGCGTGGGCTTGAAAACCCGATCGATAAAAATGAGTGGATCAAAGAAACGCGTGATGCGGCGATCAAATTACTGGAGTACCGCGGCTTTACACCAGAAGAATTAGATGATTTATG
Organism: Halieaceae bacterium; assembly: GCA_023253715.1. GTDB lineage: Bacteria > Pseudomonadota > Gammaproteobacteria > Pseudomonadales > Halieaceae > Aequoribacter. The sequence continues at coordinate 14,854 of JALRFH010000152.1, read as the reverse complement.
GTTGCAGCGTGGTGATGACTATTTTTTACGCGAGCGCGCAGACGACATAGCGTGGCATACCGAAGCCATTGCGAGCCATCACGACCAGCGTATCCCACTGGTTTTAGCGAAGCATACTAATGATTCGAGTGTAGCCAACGCCACCCAAGTATTCATTCATGCCCGCAGTCGTCCACACCTATTTTCTCTGATTTGCGCAACCCTGGAGCAGCTCGATCTCAGCATTCACGACGCCCGCATCTATGGCGCCTCGGGCGGCATGACGCTCGACACCTTTTTCGTCCTTGACTCTTCGGGCGAAACGATAGAACACGATGCTCCGCGCACGCGCCACATCATTGCTGAATTAACCAAGGCCCTAAAGGAAAGCACCAAAGAGTCGATCATCGCGACCCGCCGAACACCGCGGCAATTCAAATCATTTTCGATTCCTACCCGAGCACAAATTACGCAAGATGAAGACAAAGGACTCTCGGTACTTGAAGTGATTTCGCCCGACCGCCCTGGCCTGTTGGCGCGCTTAGGAAAAGTGTTTGTCGAGTTTGGCATCGAAGTACAAACGGCTAAAATTCAAACCCTGGGAGAGCGGGTGGAAGACTTGTTTTTTATTACCGACGCTCACCAAAACCCAATCACCGACCCTGCGGTTTGCCAGCAAATCGAAGCGGCCATTCGCGACACCCTAGATTCACAGGTCAATGCCTCCGCATGAACAACTATCTAACTGCGCTACAACCCTATCCTTTTGCGCGCTTGCGAACCTTGTTCGAAGGTTTAGAACCAAATTCACAACTACGCCCCATCAATTTGGGCATTGGAGAACCGCAGCACAGTGCTCCAGAACATGTTGTACAAGCGCTTCAGCAGCATCTAAACAGCGTATCGAATTACCCGACAGTATTGGGGATACCCGCTTTACGTGAGGCAATCCGTGATTGGGCTTGTCATCGATTCCACTTACCTGCACTTGATCCCAACACCCAGATTTTGCCGGTGAATGGCACGCGAGAAGCGTTATTTTCGATTGCACAAGTGGTGTGCTCTCCGGCACGCGAAAGCACCGTGTTTGCGCCCAATCCCTTTTACCAAATTTACGAGGGCGCGGCAGTCATGACTGGCGCCAAGCTTGTGTTGCTACCCTGCGAACCAGAATTCAATCACCAACCAGACTACCGCGGTTTATCTGATACTGACTGGTCGCAGTGCGACCTACTATACATCTGTAACCCAGGTAATCCCGCCGGAGGCATCATCGATCGAGCCACTCTAGAGTATCTGATTGGTAAAGCACTTCAACACAACTTTGTGATCATTTCCGATGAGTGCTACAGCGAAATTTACCCTGATGAAACCAATCCGCCACCCGGTTTGCTCGAAGTATGCGCTGCCACTGGCAATACGGACTACACCAATTGCGTGGTCTTTCATAGCTTGTCCAAGCGCTCGAACCTTCCGGGCATGCGCTCAGGTTTTGTGGCCGGTGATCAAGCGATATTAAAGCCCTACTTACAGTATCGCACCTATCACGGCTGTACTATGCCGATTTATCATCAACACGCGAGTATCGCAGCATGGCGCGACGAGCAACACGTGATCGCCAATCGTTCGTTGTATCGAACGAAATTCGAACAAGTCCTGCAGACCCTGAACGATCACTACGTACTTAACCACCCGGAGGGTGGCTTTTATGTTTGGCTACCCACCCCCACCGATGACGAATACTTCGCTCAACGTTTGTACCAAGATTTTGCAATCACTGCCCTACCAGGAACCTATCTCGGACGCACGGTAACAGGGCGCAACCCGGGTAAAGGCTATCTCAGAATGGCGTTGGTGGCCTCGGTGGAAGACTGCCTTGAAGCCGCAACGCGGGTGGTAGCCTTAACTGAAGAGATTCGCGCTGACAATGGCTAATTTAAGCAAACCCGCGCGAGTCAAGCTCATCTTTGAGACACTCCAAAATCTGTACCCAGAACCGCCGGTACCACTGGACCACAAAGACCCCTACACACTGCTGATCGCCGTTTTGCTGTCCGCGCAATGTACCGATGAACGTGTCAACACCGTCACGCCGCACTTATTTGCGAAGGCAGATACACCCCAACAAATGATTACCCTGCGAATCGACGAGATAAGAGAGATTATTCGCCCCTGCGGTCTGTCACCCCAAAAATCGAAAGCCATTCATCGCCTGAGCGAAATATTACTCGAACAGCACGGCGGACTGGTCCCCGAGAGTTTCGAGGCCCTAGAGCAGCTTCCGGGTGTCGGGCACAAAACAGCGAGTGTTGTCATGGCCCAAGCCTTTGGTGTACCCGCATTCCCGGTGGACACACACATTCACCGCTTAGCGCAGCGATGGGGCCTATCACGCGGCCGCAACGTCAACGAAACAGAACGGGATTTGAAACGCTTGTTCCCTCGAGATTACTGGAACAAATTGCACCTGCAAATAATTTTCTATGGTCGAGAATATTGCAGTGCTCGCGGTTGCGATGGCCGTACCTGTCCACTTTGCCGCGCCTGCTACCCCGATCGTAAACACCCAAAACGCTTGAACAAAGCATAAACCGCGACTGTGAAGCCCCGGCTGAGTTTGGTATCATGGCGCGTCTTTGAGGAGGCCCCATGACAACGGTTTTCGGCATCAAACAGTGTGATACGGTCAAAAAGGCCTGTCGATGGTTGGAGCAACATAATACGGGATACACATTCCGGGATTTTCGCGTCGACGGATTAGCGCGAGAAGACCTTGAGCGATGGCTAAACCTCGTTGGTTCAGAGCGATTAATCAACAAACGTTCAACGACATTCAGACAGCTTGACGAAACCGCTAAAGCGACTCTCGACCGTGATCCTGTGGCGGCGCTGTTGGCGCACCCCACCTTAATCAAGCGCCCTGTGATTGAGCATAACGACAGCGTTTCAGTCGGGTTTTCAGACGCTCAATTCACCCAAATTTTTGTACAAAATTAATCGGAAACGAGGACGACACATGCAAGATTCGCCTTTCGCACTTGGCTTGGGTATCGGCACGCAAAACAGCAATGGTGCGTGGCTAGAGGTGTACTTTCCACTACCGCTACTGTCGCCCAGTCAGGCGCTCGCCGATGCGCTTCGTGAGTTGGCATCAGATAATGCTCTGTCAGCATCTGATCTAAATGAAATCGCGGTCCAACTCGATGCTCATGACCAAGGCGAGCTCGCCGATATTGCTGAACAGTTTGCTGCGTCAGACCGCCCTTGCGTACTAACCCTGTTGACGCAAGACGAGGCTCCACAGTCGGTGCCTGAAGGCTACTTGAAATTACATTTGCTTTCCCATCGCCTGGTCAAACCACACGGCACCAATTTGACCGGTCTATTTGGTATCCTACCCAATATCGCATGGACCAACGAAGGCGCGATTGATATAGAAGAACTACCCCAAAGGCAGTTAAAGGCGCGCTTAGAAGGGCGAGTTCTCGAGGTGAGCTGTGTCGACAAGTTTCCCAAAATGACGAATTACGTTGTCCCAACAGGCGTGCGAATTGCGCACACCGCTCGCGTTCGCTTGGGAGCGTATCTGGGTGAAGGTACCACAGTCATGCACGAAGGCTTCGTCAACTTTAACGCTGGCACCGACGGTCCTGGCATGATTGAAGGTCGCATTTCAGCGGGTGTGGTTGTCGGCAGCGGCTCGGATTTAGGCGGTAGCGCCTCCACTTTGGGCACGCTGTCTGGTGGCAACAATGTCATCATCAGTGTCGGCAAAGAGTGTCTGTTAGGTGCCAATGCGGGCACGGGCATTCCCTTGGGAGATCGCTGCACGATCGAAGCTGGCTTATTTGTAACGGCGGGAAGTCGAGTGCAAGTACTTGACCACGATGGCAAAGCCGTCGAGGTGTTAAAGGCGCGCGAACTGGCGGGTAAATCGGATTTATTATTCCGCCGTAACTCGCAAACAGGCGCCATGGAATGTTTAACAAATAAATCCGCCATTGCTCTAAATGAAGAACTACACGCAAACAATTAAGAGACCGTGATGAATCCTACCCTTGCGTTATGCTGCGAGTTGATCGAGCGTCCCTCAGTCACACCAGACGATAGTGCCTGTCAAACGCTGATGGCCGAACGCTTGCAGGCAATTGGATTTACGACGAGACCCATGCCCTATGGCGAGGTGAGCAATCTCTGGGCGAGTCGAGGGAGCACCGGCCCCACCTTAGTATTTGCGGGGCATACCGATGTTGTACCGCCGGGACCGCTTGACCAATGGCAGTCACCGCCTTTTGCGCCGAGTATCCGCGAAGGCCTGCTTTTCGGGCGTGGTGCTGCGGACATGAAAGCAAGTCTTGCCGCGATGGTCACAGCTTGTGAACGTTTCGTGGCATCGCACCCCGATCACAAAGGCCGCATTGCTTTTTTGATCACCTCAGATGAAGAGGGTCCTGCTCACGACGGCACAGTCAAAGTCATTGAACAGCTTGCCTCTGAAGGCGAGGCCATTGACTGGTGTGTGATTGGGGAACCTTCCAGCACCGCGCGGCTGGGTGACACAATCAAAAATGGGCGCCGCGGCTCGCAGGGGGCACGGTTAACGATTTTCGGGAAACAAGGCCACATCGCCTATCCCCACTTAGCTGACAACCCCATCCATAAAGCGCTAGCTGCACTGAGCGCTTTAGTGGCTGAACACTGGGATCACGGCAACGAATTCTTCCCAGCCACTCAATTACAAATTTCCAACATCCACGGTGGCACGGGGGCAACAAACGTAATCCCGGGCGAAGTCGTGGTCGATTTTAATTTGCGTTACTCCAGTGAAACAAGCGCAGAAGCCCTAGAACAAAAAATCACTGCCTTACTCGATCAATTCGCCATCGCTTACCGTATTCAGTGGATACGCTCCGGAAAGCCGTTTCTCACGCGACCCGGGCAACTGACGCAAGCCGTAACGACTGCCGTTGAACGTGTTTGCGGGATCACACCAGAGTTGAGCACCAGCGGTGGCACATCAGACGGACGTTTCATTGCACCTTACGATATTGACGTGATTGAACTGGGGCCAATCAATGCGACTATTCACCAAATTAATGAGTGCGTTGCCGTCGAAGACATTGAACGCTTGTCGCGAGTGTACGAACAGGTGCTGATAGAGCTACTGGGCTAAGGCATCGACATCAGGTGTAGCACCGCCCCCCAAAACCTGACGAACGCACACCAAAACATCGTCGTCAACACTCAACTCATGCAACACACCATCTGCCGTTGCCCCAGCATAAGAGAGCAAGTACTGGTGTGCCGTTGTCAGAATATGTGAGACTAATCCTTGCTCGCTGGAAGCATCGGTCAGCGTTTGCTCTAAGCCTGTAGAGGCGTTAATTGTGAACAAATACTGAGACAACTGATCGCTCGACAACTCGCGCAAGGCAGAGAGCGCAAGCCAAGGCAAGGTCAAAATGTCAGGGATCAGGTCAACCGCGTAGTGTATCTCTCGCGACGGATGAACACCGACACAAACCAGCACCGCATCAAAGGGGCCAAACCGACGTATCTGGTCCAACAAATGGCCCCGCCGCAAGGATTCGGATAGACCAAAAGGACAATGATCCGAGACGATATTGAACTCATCACCCAAGGCTCGGATCAGGTTTTGGCCCTCTAGCGTCGCTGCGCCGATGACGAAAATCGACTTCACTATGAATCCCCTGCCAATTGATAAACGTCAAATCGGTGCGTTTTCCCTTTGATCTGAAATGTGGGGGCATAAGCAGAAAGTGGCGTAGCTTTGATACCGCGTTTGACCACCACTCTTGACGAAGCGGTTTTGCACGCCCAATCAAACAGCGCAGAATGTGCCTGTTGCGAGTAGCGATGTGCGAGCCAATCTTGCAGGAACGACATCGACTTTGAGCTGGCCGCTTTTCGTCTCCCACCCGAAAACATGGGATCAAGATAAACAATATCAACCGGCTCTTGTCGTTGCATAAGCACTGAGTCGCCCCAAAAGATGGTTAACTTTTGCGCGCCTTCCAACCCCAGCCGCTGCGCGCGTTTCAAGGCATTTTCGAGCATAGCTGTCACCAATACGTCTTGCTCAATAGCAATGACCTCAACACCTTGACTCGCCAACACCCAGGCATCGGCCCCAAAACCTGCAGTAGCGTCCATCACGCGTCGAATGTTGTGTTTCGCTTTATGAAGCCCGCAAGCGCGCACCAACAAATCCTTACTCCCGGACTTCACGCGTTGCTGTAATGAGGAATGCGCAAAGTCCACCGATATTCGCCTCTCCTGCCTACCCACACCGCTCAGCACAGCAAGTTCATCGCCCACGATGATACGAAGCACGTTCGAGAGATCGACACTGGAAACATCATTCGCGACCAGCTCAAGCCCCAGATGCTGGGCCAAGGCTTCGGCTGCCGCGCGATAGTGATCGGAGGTCGCAACGACAACCGGTGGTAATGTCGTGCCACTCATGCGTCTACCGGAAGATGCACACCAAGCTCTTGCCGTCCACCTTTTGTGGTCAAGGCGTACTCTAAGTTGTAGGCGTAATGTTGCAAGCCATGCTTGTCTTGGATCGTCAAACGTCGGGGGCTACCCCGTTCATCGCTCGACAAACCAAAATCTACGTCCCGAATTTCCTGTCCTGCGAGTTTTACACCCTGCAAAGCTTTCGCCCCGCTCAAAGCCTGCTCCAACCATGTCAGCGTGCCCACAGTCTCCTCGCCTTGAACGCTCGAAAACTCGCCAATCAAGACTTGTTCTGGTAGCGCGCGATCGAGCATTCGGGCCAACTCAATCGTGGCATCCCCGACAATGTAGCTGAATACCGTTGGGTTAACCCCCTCCGCCTGATACAGCTCGTAATGCGCACCAATATGATAGGCGGCACGTATTCGAGGCACCGTATTGCCATGCGCCACAGCGCGCGCTGCCGCATTATCCGCTACGATCAATAACAAAAAGTACAGTAACTCTCTATTTGCCTGCTCTGATTGGTCCCGGTGCCAAACATAATAACCATCGCCGGTAGTCGTCCTGCGAAAGGGCACGTCAATACCCACAGACTGCAACTTGGTGTACGCGGAGTTCATCGAATAACTCAATGAGTTGAGTTGGCTGGCCTGTTCGAATGGCGTGTAGAGTGAAAATCCGGCGATATCAAATAACAGCACGGCGCGACGCTCCACAAAGCTCAAACCATAGCGCTGTATCAAATTATCAAGCCCAGCGTGAAACGCAGGCTCATCTTGTATGGGGTTGTCGGGTCGGATAAACGTCGGGGCGACGGCTAGACGTTCTGCAATCGCGAAAAACGCATCGCGATCATACTCGCGTGATCCCCCAATTAACTGGCGCACAAAAATTTCATTATCCGACAGTTTTTGCTGGGCATTAATGCTATCGACAGCACAATAACTGCCCAAGAAATAATGCGGCACGAAGAGCACTAAAATCCCTCGGCTATTGAAACTCCAGCACAAGGCAATATTTTGTCCGAGACGCCACTGCTTCCGCAGTGTCTCTTCAATGACCTTCAGATTTTGTCGACCTGCCAGACTCAGGCTTTCAGACAGCGATTCGCTCACTCACAGTTCCAACGGCTATGTGCGTGCAAGAGTAGCGGTTTTTACCGTTTGGCTCAATGCCGACACAGCGTTGGCAAGGCTTGACTAAGCATCTACAATAGACCCTGCGTAATTAGGTACCTTTGATGTCAGCTGAACCACACGATCAAACAGATCTCACCCACGTTCCTATCGGCTATAAGCTCGGTTCCAAATTGCCCTTGTGGTTTCTGCATCGCTGCGCCGACGTAATCTGGCCCGTTCTGTTTTATCTGGTACGATACCGCCGCACCGTGGTCGATCAGAATCTTCAAATTGCGTTCCCCGACCTGCCGACTAAACAAAGGACAAAGCTGGCTCGCAAATTCTACCAAGGCTTTGTCGATACCGCGGTTGAGACCATCAAAGCGCTGGACATGCCGGCGAATCAATTTAAGCAACGCGTTAGCATGGTGAATGGACACATCCTAAGCAATGCGATGCAAAATAGGACACAGCCTGTTATCGTCACAACCCTGCACATGGGTAACTGGGAGTGGATGCTTCACGCGGTCGCGCTGCATTTCAATACCATTATCGATCCTGTCTACAAACCCCTGCACAGCGACAGAAGCGAGCGTTTTATTCAAGCCTTGCGAGATCGTTTTGGCGGCAAATCCCTCAAAATGGCGGATACTGCTCGCAATGTTATGCGACATCGAAACCGTTTTAGGCTGGTTTCTATGGTGGCCGACCAAGCGCCGAGTGGCGCAGAGCGCGCTCACTGGATCCCACTGTTCGGGCGAGTAACGGGCTTTTACACAGGTGCGGAAACCTTGTCTCGAGCCACTAACATTCCGCTCGTTTTTGCCTATTGTCGACGAGTTAAACGCGGCTACTATGAAGTCACCTTTAAAGAATTAGCACCACAGCCCATCGAGCGGAAATTAGAGGGCAACCCCATCACCGAAAGGTATCGAGATCTGGTGGAAGAGGCGATCAGGACACAACCGCAAGATTGGTTGTGGAGCAACCGGCGCTTTAAACGTCAGCCGCCAGCTGACTGGGCTCAGAACCAAACATCTCACTGAGCTTGACCCAATCGTAGCCCTCATCTTGCGACATATAATAATGCTTGTTGAAAGCCTGCCCTAGATCCTCGTTCAGGGCCGCCTCGATACACGCCTGCGTGTTGTTTTGCTCACTCATATGAGCAATTAAGACTGAGATCAGCCCCGAGTGATTAATCTCTCTCAATAGCGCGGCCGCTTGGCGATTGTTCAAATGACCTAGGTCACCCCCTACTCGCTGCTTCAAAGACTTGGGATAAGGTCCACTTCGCAAGAGGTCGAGGTCGTGGTTGAACTCTAAAACCAGATGGTGACACTCGCGGTAGGCATCTGCCACGTGCGGCGTAATCGTTCCCAAATCGGTCAATATACCGACCCGGACACCCTGACTTTCGAGCACATACTGGCAGGGTTGACGCGCGTCATGAGGGACCAATACAGACTTCACCTCCACGTCATGAATCCGAAAAGAATCACCCGCATCAAAACAGATACGCTTATACACATCCTCGCAGCGGCCCGATACACGAGTGCCATGGCTCATGTAAACAGGGATTGAATAACGTCGCGAGAGCGCGCCCACGCCACCAATGTGATCGCCATGTTCGTGAGTCACCAAAATGGCATCAATATCCGACCCCTGCAGTCCACGACCGGCGAGACGACGCTCGGTTTCCTTTAATGAAAAGCCACAGTCAATTAAAACACAGGCTCCCTCAGTACGAAGCAAAGTGCCATTACCCTTGCTACCACTGCCAATCGAGGCCAATTGCATACCGCGCAAGCTATACCTACTTAGTTAATATTCCCTTTAATCATCGACATCAGCATGGGTTGTCCTCGCTCGGGGATTTCGGATGGTGTTAAGGGGTTCAAGCGGATCGCTTGTAAATCATCGCTAACCGATTGCAAGGTTACGGTAAACGCTTGGCCGACCAGCGGATTCTCATCGTCACTAAATAACCAACCGAACCAGCCACTTTCCTCCTCCGCATTTTCGCCTTTGTAGGTAACGTAGTAGGTACCCTCACTGCGATTCAAATCATCGATAGCAAAGCCGGCTTTCTCAAGGCCAACTTGCAAAGACGCCCAAGCGCGATCAAAAGGGAGCTCCAATTCTAAATACGTCTCATCGGCCGAGACGTCGATTGTGCGCATTTTTCCTTCGCCGCTGATCGAGCGGTCAGCGATCATCGATACTGAGGCTTCCTCGGTGCTATTAGCAATATACTGCGCAATGCTCTGAAGCACATCGGATTCTATCGTAAAATCGTCTGACACAGCGGGCCAAGTATCCTCTACTGCACGATACATATGCACTACGTGCAACTCGCTCGTTCCACGCTGCACCCCACGCTCCACTCGCAAGCGAAAGCGCGCTTCGCGCTCGTCGTTCTTAAGTGGCAGGTACTGCGTCTCAATGATACCTGCTTGCGGATCAACAGCAGCGACTGGCCAATTCACACTCGTCAGAAAGCTGCGCACTTGTGGCCAGAGTTGCCCCGGCGCCACATTCACCAAGGCCCATGCCTCTTCCCCTAACTTTTGGATTCTAACCGTATCGGCGGCTGTCGCTGCCATCAAGGGCTGGGGACGAGGGGCCTCAAATTCAACGGGGGAAACATAAGCGTTCACCACCCCTGGTATCGCATACACTTCTTCGATGTGGCTCGATGTCACACCCTCTGGCAAGCTCAGCAAGGGTTCTTCTTTTGAAGTTTTGTAGTCATCTGCTTTACTGGGAAATAAGCCCTGATCACCAAATAAATAGCCACAGGCAGATACATTCACAGCTAAAACACTCACTGCGACAAACTTGATAACACGGTTTTTCACGAATTCTCCTTACACGCGTCAAGCGCTGCAGTTAAACCAGCTTGGTATTGTTCACTCAAGGGTGTGAGTGGTAGTCGAATGCCGGCCCCGATTCGCCCCAAGTACGTCAAGGCCCATTTTACCGGTATCGGGTTAGACTCCCAGAATAGCGCTTTGTTCAAACCCGCGATGCGCTCACCGATGGCCGCAACCTCATTGGCATTACCCGCCAAAGCCGCGCGACACAGCTGTGCCATCGTTTGCGGGATGACATTGGCGGTCACCGAAATATTGCCAGCACCTCCCTGCAAAATTAACTGTGCGGCCGTGGGATCATCGCCCGAATACACATTAATCAATTTTGGCGCTCGGCGAATCAAATCGACGCCTCGAGCCACATCGCCAGTTGCATCTTTAATGGCACAGATACGCGGGTGTTCGAATAAAACGAGGGCGGAATCATTGGTCAAGTCAACACTCGTGCGCCCGGGTACGTTGTACAGTACCTGTGGAATTGACACCGCATCAGCGATTGCCCGAAAGTGCGCAATCATGCCCGCTTGCGTTGGTTTGTTGTAGTAAGGCGTCACAGATAAACACGCATCAGCACCGGCATCGGCTGCGGCTAATGATAGCTCAATGGCTTCTTGAGTGGAGTTTGCACCCGTTCCAGCAAGGATTGGGATACGCCCTTTAGACCACTGCGCACAAAAACTTATGACCTCGCAATGCTCTGGCACCGTCAACGTCGCACTCTCACCAGTCGTTCCTACAGCTCCAATCGCCGCCGTGCCAGACGCCAAATGCCACTCTAGCAAAGCCTCTAATGCCGCCCAATCGATTTGGCCATCTGCTAGCATGGGCGTCACCAAGGCGACGATACTACCGTTAACGTCAAACGTTTTTGTGAGTGATGAGGTATCTGTCAAAACTGATTTCCCGTTATAATTGACGCCGCCATTATGCACTTCGATTAAGCGATGGCAAACTACTCGTGATAAACTGCGAGTTTACCAGAAATGTTAGAGTAATTTCTCATCAAAAAGAGAATGATTATGGCGCTTATCAGAACATTGTTAGTCTTTTTGACGGTCAGCCTGCTGTATACGGCACCCAGCATTGCTCAACCCGAAGTGTATGGCGTAATCGATAAGCCCAAGTTCACCGTAAACGAGCTATCCTACCTCGACAATCAATATATGAGATCACAACGTAATTTGATCGAAGACATTGTGCGACGCAACCTAGGTAGCAGCTTTACCCAAGATCCCAGCTTTGACCTAGTGGTATTGCAACGACTGATAAGCGAGGGCAAAGTACTCCCTCACCAGCGTCAAGAGCTACAAGCAATGGGTATCATTTTGGGCGACCTCTTGGCCGCAAAATTAGGGATGCGATGGGTGATTTATGAAGACGACCTTGGTCGTTCGAGAGCACTACAACTCAACGATACCGACAATTTCTTGTTTCCCGTAACAATGATTTCTCGACGCATCGAAGCGGGTAATACCACCCCAGTTCAAGCGATATACGACAAAGCTATTACGACGATAGAACCTCTGATTCCGCCCAAGCCCTTTGAGTAAACTCCAGGCTTACCCGCCCTAGTCGCGAGATTGCCAGCGCACGTACAACATACCGGCCACAAACATAGAGACAATCGCATCCATGGCCAACCAAGCTGACCAATCAGACGGTGACGCAAATAACCTCTCGACCCCTGCAACGAAATACAACAAACTCACAAAACACAACCAGACAATGCTGCGGGGCTGTCGCCGCACCAAACCATAAGCGAACAACAACAGTGGGCCCAAACGCCCAACCCATAGAATCCAAGGCTCACCGTACACCACAATAATGGCGCTCTGGTACACCACTAAGGCCAACCATGCGACAACCAATAACACGTAGGCTGTTTTCGCTCGCAGACTCAAGTGATTCCAAGGCTTCATACGCCTAACCTCTTGGCCAGCTTCGCCACACGCCTTCCTAAAGCGATCGCCAAGACACTTTCGTCTGCACTGAGCTGCGCGGCACCCGCATGGCCGGACACATGACTGGCTCCATACGGTGTCCCGCCACTCCGGGTGCTCATTAGCTCAGCGTTAGTATAGGGCACCCCCACCGGTAGCATGCCGTGATGTAACAAGGGTATCAGCATGGACAACAGCGTCGACTCTTGACCGCCATGCATGCTACCGCCCGAGGTAAAGACCGCACAAGGTTTATCCACGAGGGCCCCCGACAGCCAAAGGGTACTGGTTTGCTCTAAAAAATATTTCAATGGCGCAGCCATATTCCCAAACCGAGTCGGCGACCCGAGCACTAAACCCGCACAATGCTCCAAATCATCCAGATCGCAGTAAATTGGGCCCTCAGCTGGGATTGCCGGCTGACCCACTTCTGTTGAGGGAGCAACACTGGGTACCACTCGTAACCTTGCCTCTATCTCACCCGCCTGTTCCACTCCTCGCGCAATATCGGCCGCCAAGCGCGCTGTGTGCCCAGTGCGAGAGTAATACAACACTAAGATATAGGGTGATGTGCTCATAGGATTACACAAGCTCCAAGACAAGTTCAGGCGGACGGCCCACGACGGCTTTACCCGCCACTAGAGCAATCGGACGTTCGATCAGCTTCGGTTCGTCCAGCATTGCCTCAAAAATTTCGGCGTCCGACGCCTGTTTCAGATTTCGATCTTTAAAGGCTTGTTCGCCCTTGCGCACCAATTCGGAAGGACGGAGTCCCAAAGCCGCTAAAATATCCGTAAGCTCTTCCCTTGACAGAGGATTATCCAGATATAAACGGGTTTGGAAATCCACTCCCCGCTCCTCTAAAATAGCGAGTGCCTGTCGAGACTTTGAACAACGAGGATTATGCAGCAAGATCATGTGTCCGATTCCTTTATCATTACGTATGAATCGATTATAGCCCAATCAAGGAAGTAATAATGAACCCCCTTCGAATATTTACCAGCGCGATGGTCCTGCTGTTTTTAGGCGCCTGCAGTGGCGATAACCGAACGACGATTTCGCAGTTTAAAGGCCAGTGGGTCGTCGTGAATTACTGGGCCCAATGGTGCAAACCTTGTATTAAAGAAATACCTGAACTTAATCGACTGCATGCAAACCACGACACCATCGTTGTGCTTGGCGTAAACTTTGACGGTGAAGTCGGCGAAACGCTGAAGGATCAAGAGGAACAACTCGGCATAGCCTTTCCAACCCTAGACTATGACCCCAGTGCCGAACTCGGCATTGAGCGCCCCAAAGCACTCCCCACCACGGTCATTATCACACCCCAAGGTACGGTCTTGGAGGTACTGATCGGTCCGCAGACGGAGCAATCTTTGTTGGCTCGTACGGAGTAACAGACAAAAAAAAGCCGGCGATCTCGTCGTCGCCGGCAATGGAGGAATCTTCCTCCGGGGGATGTGCAGCTCGAACTTAATCGAGCCTGAAGGAGCAACACGCCAACGTGTAATCACAACCTTGGCACATACTCAGACAGGGGGTTTGACACTTAGTTCCACAGAACTCGCATTTTTTTGTAAAAAATTACCAAATAGTCAGTTCTTGGTCTCTTAGGGCCTCCGCCACAATGAACTCGCCTCTTGACCCGGGCCTGAGGCCACCGCGAGCTCGAGCTCCTGTACGAGTGGGTCATCAAAACTTTCCAATAACCGCTGTAACAGGTGATGAGAAAGCTCTTCCACGGTGATGTTAATTAAGGGCAAAACCAGAGCCTCATCCGCGCGAAAATACATCGCTTGTTGGTTGAATATTACCTTGTATTGCTCGCCCTCTTCCGTAATCGTCAAATGAGGTGACTGTCCTGCAATCAACATGTACTCATCAAATGCGTCACACAGCTGCTGCAAACGCTGTTTATACACATTGTAATCCGCCGAAAAACCTTCTGGTCCTAATCCAGCGAGGATGCGTAAAGAGACAGAGTAATTATGTCCGTGTAACCTTTCGCGTTCGGTCGCCGAAAAAATGGTAAAATGCGCGGCCGAAAACTTGTGGCTTTGCTTGCCAATGCGTAAGGTGATTAAGCGTGACATAAAAATCCTTTGTGTGAACGTCATGTGCAAGAGTACGAGCCCCATAATCAATTGGTTCATCAAACCCAGCTCGAGAACACGTGATCGAGTGACACCCGAACAAGGATAACGCCATGCAGGACTCAAGGCCAACATCACAAACTCTCGCAATCGTTACCGGCGCCAGTGCGGGAATCGGAGCCGCCACTGCCCAGACCTTCCTCACGCGAGGCGATGCAGTGATAGCCGTCGCTAGGCGCCCCTGCCCACACCCTGAGGCACTGTCGATCGCAACCGATTTGACCTCTGCCGCCTCGATCAGCGCACTGATCAATACGCTGCAAGAACGTATCGAGTCAAAAACGCGCATCTGTCTGGTGCAC
>JALRFH010000134.1 GCA_023253715.1 Halieaceae bacterium | reverse complement strand
GCAACCGGCCATGTGGCCTACCGGGCGCTGATACCGACCGGTGCTTTACCCGAACCGCTTCAGGCGCCAGTGGTGACGGTATGGTTAGGTCCCCACGTGCATGTTGTGCAATACCCTGTGCGAGGGGGTGACGCCATGAATGTGGTGCTCATTGCCTCGGGTGAACCATTGGCCGATGCGACTGGTTGGTCAAATGCGGCTGATAGCAAGCGCGTGATGCGCGCTGTCGGTACAGCTTGTTCACCGCTGGGTGAGCTGCTAGAGGCCTTAGAGCACACCGCGCAGGGGTGGATGGCATGGCAGCTGTTTGACCGCCCGCCCGTGACCGACGCAAGTGCTTTATGTCGTGGGCGCATTGCGCTGATGGGCGATGCGGCGCACCCGATGCGCCCGTATCTGGCGCAAGGCGCGGGTATGGCTATTGAGGATGCGCAGGTGTTGGCGCAGGTACTCACCAGCGATCCCGCGATGGTGGGGCACGCGTTGGTGCGTTATGCTGGTCTGCGCCACCAGCGGGTGGCACGCGTTCAACGCAAAGCAATCGAAAACGGCGAAATCTTCCATGCCACTACTCTGAAGCGTTGGGGCCTCGACTCAGATAGAAAGTATTGCCACTATGGTAGACCAACTAGAACGTGAGTACCGAGCGTCGGTGCAGGACCAGCAAGGAGAATAATAATGAGCGCATCAGAAATATATGTACTCGGCGGCGAACAAACCGACTTTGCCAGAAATTGGGCGCGAGAAGACCAAGGTGTGTTCGAAGTATTCAAAGAAGTTTTCACCAATGCATTAAGCAAGGCCAAAATAAGCCCTGACCAAATCGACGTTGCCCACGTAGGCAACTTTGTCGGCGACTTATTCAATGGCCAAGGCTTATTGGGCGGTTTTTTTGCCGAAGTCTACCCAGAGCTTGCAGGCATCCCAACGAGCCGTCACGAAGCGGCCTGCGCCTCAGGCTCTATGGCCATTTTGGCCGCCATGCGAGACATCGAAGCCGGCCATTACGATGTCGCCGTTGCTCTAGGTATCGAGCAGATGCGCAACGTCAATGGCAAAACCGGCGCCGAATACTTGGGCGCTGCCACTTGGAAAGGTCAAGAGGCGATGAGCTGCGATTTTCCATGGCCTCATCAGTTTGACCTACTGACAAGAGAGTACGAAAAACGCTACGGCATCAATACCGACGATCTTAAGATTATAGGCAAAACCAACTTTACCAACGCGCGCAGCAACCCTAACGCACAAACGCGATCATGGATTTTGCCTGACGAAGCCTTTTGTGACGACGATGCCTTAAACCCCGTGATCGAGGGTTACGTTCGCAAACTCGATTGCGGCCAGATCACCGACGGGGCAGCCTGCGTGGTCCTAGCCAGTAAAAAAGCCGCGCAGGCCTACGCCGAGCGATTGGGAATCAACTTAAATGACATACCAAGAATCAAGGGCTGGGGACATCGCTCGGCACCCATTAGCTTGGCGTCGAAATTAGCGATCAGTCGCGATAAAGATTACATTTTCCCGCATGTCGCCGCATTGATAAACGATACGCTAAAGCGCGGCGGCTTCGACAAAATTGATGACCTCGACGGCTTAGAGACTCACGACTGCTTTACCGTGACCGAGTATATGGCAATTGACCATATCGGATTAACGCCCCCAGGAGAGAGTTATCGCGCGATTCGAGAAGGTCGCATCACCATGGATGGCGACTTCCCCATCAACCCCAGCGGCGGCCTCATTGGTTTAGGCCACCCTGTCGGCGCCACGGGCATTCGCATGGTCTTAGACTGCGCCAATCAAGTCAGCGGTCGCGCCTCCTGCAACCAGATCACCAATGCACGCAACATGATCACACTCAACGTTGGCGGCAGTACCACAACCTGCGCCTCGTTTATCGTAGGCCGCGATTCGTGAATCAGATTTATATTTACGACGCCATCCGCTCGGCTCGAACACGCGCCAAACCCGACGGCGGCCTGGCAAGTTTAAAACCTGTGCAGTTAATGGCAGGCTTGTACGAACACATCAAAACGCGCAACAACTTGGACCCTAAGCTCGTCGAAGAGCTTGTCTTGGGTTGCGTCACGCAAGCTGGCGAGCAAGCCGCCAATATTGCTAAAACTAGTTTAATGGCAGCTGGCTGGCCGCAATTCATTCCGGGTATCACCGTGCATCGGTTTTGTTCCTCAGGATTAGACGCGGTCAATATTGCCGCCATGAAAATCTGGGCAAATCAAGCCGAGGTAACACTCGGTGGCGGTATCGAAATGATGTCGCGAGTACCTATGTTATCTGACAAAGCCACCGCCTTTACCGACCCCGAGTTCGCAGCTAAGCATCATTTTTTACTGATGGGCTCGGGTGCTGATTTTATCGCGACTCGATATGGTTTTAGCCGAGAAGCCTTGGACGAGGTCGCTTTCAAAAGTCAGCACAATGCAGCAGCGGCACAAGCACAAGGACGCTTTACCTCGATTGTCCCGATCTTTGACGCCGTCAATAACCACTGGGTCGATCAGGACGAATGTATTCGAGCAAACACAACACGCGAATCCTTGGCCGCCATGCCACCGGCTTTTGAGGCACTTGGCCAAGCCGGAGCGGACGCCATCCAGAGCAAGGCATACCCTGAGTTCCCAGCCATTGCGCACGGCCATACTGCCGGCAATTCACCGGCAATGTGCGATGGTGCGGCGCTTGTGTTACTGGGTTCTGAAGCATTGGCCGATAAATTAGGTCGAGCACCCAAAGCACGTATCGTCGACACTCTGAGCGTTTGCGACGAACCTTTAGAGGTGGTAAGCGGTTGCGTCAACGCGGTCGATAAACTCATGCAAAAACACGGTCTAACAACGAACGATATCGACTTGTTCGAGATCCACGAAGCGTTTGCCGGTACGAGTCTGCGCGCCCAAAGACAACTGCAAATTGATGACAGCAAATTCAATGTTAATGGCGGTTGTATCGCCCTAGGTCACCCCATGGGCGCCACGGGTGCTATGCTACTCGGGACACTCATCGACGAGTTGACCTTGCGGGATCAAATCCTAGGCATCGTCGCCACCAGTGGAGCCGCGGGAACGGGCACTGCGATGCTGATCGAGCGATGTGTCTAGCGCGACTCAAGCACCTTTGAGCTGCGCTAGCGCATACTCAGCGACTTCTAAGTCTTGTTCTGCACTACCGCCCGACACACCAATCGCACCCACCACATGCTCACCGTCTCGCACTGGCATACCACCAGGAAATAAACACAGCCCGCCATTAGTTTGCTCCATACCCTGAAGCTCGGCTTGCCTGACAAGATCTCCGAATTGACCACTGGGTAGTGTAAACATTGCGCTCGCTCTCGCTTTTTTAATGGCAACGTCAACGGTACCTTTGGCAGCGTTGCTCGCTCGGTTAAATTCAAGCAAAAAACCACCATCATCCACAATCGCGATACTCATGGCATAACCCTGAGAGGCGCTGTATGCCATCGCGCTATCAAGCAGTTGCTTAGAGTTGAACATCGTATTCGCTCATACCAAACCAGATCGGATTATCAGCACATATCACACCAATTTGCTACATATCGACTAAGCTAAACAGTCACCAATACTGCAAGGCTTTGTTATGCTGAGGCAATCTCATATAGGAACGGAACATGCGACCAGACCGAATTTTAGAAGGTAAAGTGGCACTCATTACCGGTGCAAGTCGCGGCATAGGGGCAGGAATAGCTCAATACTTTGCACAGCATGGGGCCAAAATTGCACTGGTAGCACGCACTCTGCAACCGCAAGAGGGCATGAGCGGATCACTGCAAGAGACCGCCGATACGATAAACCAGAAGGGCGGCGAGGCGTTTTGTATTCAAGCAAACATAGCAGACCCCGAGGATCGCACAAGGATCATTCCCGAAGTACTCGAACACTATGGCAAACTCGACATCTTGGTCAACAACGCAGCATGGTGTCGGTTCATTCCCATCTGGCAAGTCACCCCCAAGCAATGGCATTTGGCTTTCGAGATGAACGTCATCGCGCCGCAAACTTTGTCGCAGCAAGCGGTTGAACACATGAAGGCGCAGGGTGAAGGCTGGATCTTGAATATTTCTAGCGCAACATCCGACCTGCCACCGTCGACGCCCTATGACAATGAGTCTCGGGCGGTGCAATTTAACCGCGACGGCCATCCCACATTGTATGGCACAACCAAAGCGGCGCTCGAGCGCCTGAGTGCAGGCTGGGCGTTAGAACTCTCACCCTACAATATCGCGATCAACTCGCTGGCCCCCGTTGGCGTGGTGTTAAGTGAAGGTGCAATGGCTTTGAATAACTACAGCGATGCAGATCATGTTGAGTCCATAGCCACCATGGCGGAAGCCGCGCTCCAACTTTGCAGTAAAGCACCAAGCTTGCGCTCTGGGTTGAATGTTCGAAGTATTCCTTTGCTTGAATCCTTGGGAATACCGATACCCGAGAAAAATTAGGCTTATCTTGACCTATACACCACCGAGAGTCTGAATTACTGTTAAGCGCTTAATTACATAATAAATGAAAATAGGGGCTCAAGATGCGCACTGCTTTACCAAGACTCACCACCCTTGCTGCTTGTATTGTAGCTCTTACTGGCTGTGGCGAGCCCCCCATTCCCGACTTGAACTTAGAAAGCCCACTCACCACGGCGAATGGGACAGTTCGCAACTCCATCTTAGAGACCAATCACGAAATTCTGGACTTACGCCCCGCAGCCAACCCTGACCGCAACGCCTACTTCGGCGATTTACATGTTCACACCGGCTACAGTTTTGACGCCTATGCCTTCGGCACTATTGCTACGCCTTACGATGCCTATCGCTATGCCAAGGGCGAAGCGTTATTGCACCCAGCAGGCTATGAAATTCAAATGCAACAGCCCCTAGATTTTTATGCAGTCACCGACCACGCCATGTTCATGGGCGTTGTGCAGGCAAGTGCCGATACCAACACCGACTTCTCGCATTATGCTGTCGCCAAACCCCTGCACAACATCAATGCGCCAGATAACTACGGCGACGCTTCCATTCCGCAGCGATCCAAAGCCTTTGCGACATTCTTACCCTCGCTACTGGCGGGCATCATTGCCGGCGAAGTGGACCCCAAAGTCGCCGAGGCTGTCACGAAATCAGCTTGGCGTGACAGCATTGAAGCGGCAGATCAACACTACATACCCGGCCGTTTCACGACCTTCGCGGCCTACGAATACACCTCATCCACCGATGATCGAGGCAACCTACACCGCAACGTCGTATTTCGTGGCACCGACAAATTACCCGCCGTACCCTTTTCACGCTTTCACTCGCAAAATCCAGAAGGATTGTGGGATTGGATGGATGGATTGCGCGAGCAAGGCATCGAGAGCTTAGCCATACCGCACAATTCCAATGGCTCTAATGGTCAAATGTTTACTCTGACGGATTGGGCAGGTAACCCTATGGGTGAGGACTACGTCACTCAACGTATGCGCAATGAGCCGATTGTAGAAATCACCCAAGTCAAAGGTACCTCCGATACCCACCCTGCCCTGTCCAAAAACGACGAGTGGGCTGACTTTGAAATTATGCCCTTCAGAGTTGCGACAACCTTACCCAGCGCGCCTCCCGGCAGTTACGTGCGTGACGCCTACTTGCGTGGCCTAGCGCTACAGGAACAATCGGGACTCAACCCCTACAAATTTGGTCTTGTAGGCGCCAGTGATACACACGTTGCCGCCAACTCTGATCGCGAAGAAACTTTCTTCTCGAAAGCGGGTTTACTGGACGGTACGGCCGAACGCCGTGGCTCGATCCCGGCGTCTTTCTTAACCGGTACGATGCTCAAATGGGTAGCTCCCGATCAATTAGCAGAGGTTGACGGGCGGCCGGTGTACGACGCGATCGACGCGCGCGAAGCTGTCGATCGCGCTCGACGCCGAGGGCGGCGTGGGCGGCTGGTGCGTGTGACGCGGTACATCGTCGAGGCGTAGGCGCGCGCGATTTGTCAATGTAGTGGGACCGCGCTACCGTGCGACCATGACGACACGACACCCAAACACGAGTTGCGATTACTGTGGAGC
>JALRFH010000110.1 GCA_023253715.1 Halieaceae bacterium | reverse complement strand
GTGCGCCAGGATTTAAGTGGTCTTTGAGTCCATTCAGCAACTCAACGGTGCCGTAGTAGTTAATCGAGATAATCGCAGCGGTATCGGGAAAGTGCGAAGCAACACCCGCGCAGGTGATCACACCGTCAAATGGGCCCGCTGCCTGCAATGCGGCTAGTGCTTCAGCACGCGATTCAGGGTTTCCAAGGTCGGCAATAATGTCGGCATCTTTAATGTCGACCACGGTTACCTTGTGGCCATTCGCTAAGAGCTTAGCTTTGGTTGCCGCGCCAATTCCAGTGGCGCCACCTGTCATTGCATAATGTTTCATGGTGTGTTCCTTATTGTTAGGGATTCATTGCCAAAGTGGTCTCGATGGCGCTGCCCGGTAGTGCCGCCATACCGCCATCGATGTCGATAATTTTGCCTGTGATAAAGCCGCTGGCGGGTGAAGCCAGATATAGAGCACCTAGTGCGATATCTTTTGGATCGCCCATACGGTTCAGAGGAATCCAGCGTGTGGTCGCTTTATGCATGGCTTCGTTTTGCTTTATGAAGTTGGTTGCCGGGGTATCTACGGCGCCGGGTGCGATACCGTTGACACGAATATTGGGTGCTAACTCGTAGGCCATAACGCGTGTTAGCTGATTGACGCCGGCTTTCGCGGCCGCATAGGCCGCAAAGTTTCGATCGACCATCCACGCCAAGGCCGAGCTCACGTTCACAACCGTTGCCGATTCGGCGGCTTTTAACAAGGGCAGGCAAAGCTGAGTCAGCGCGTAAACCGAGGTTAAGTTAATGCCCAAGGTGTGTTCAAAACGTGATTTGGTCACTTCGGTCATGGGGCCATAACCCTTGCCTGGTGCGCCGGCATTATTGATTAGGATATCGAGTTTGCCGTACTGCTCTTGTACTTGATCAACCAAGGCTTGGAGCTGTTCTTCTTTGGTCACGTCGCAGGAAATTGCCGTGGCTTCAACACCAAACTCGCGCGCCTTCGCAGCGACTTTTTCCAAGTCGTCTTGGCTGCGAGCGACACAAATGACGTTGGCGCCCATCTCCGCAAAGGCAAGCGTTATACCCTCGCCGATACCTTTGCCCGCACCTGTAATTAAGGCGGTTTTACCTGTTAATTTAAAGGCATCTAATATCATGATTTTATCTTTTCCTTATCGGGGCGCTAAAGCCTCGGCCAAAAATAAAGCGGTTTCTTGTAGGGTTTGATCGAGCTCTTTCGGATCACCAGACAACCAGTTCAGCAACCCGTATAAATAACCGCCTACTAAAATTTGCACTTGTAACTCGATCGAGAACTTCGTGTCGATGTCGCCCTCTTGCCGCCCCTCTTTTACTAAGGTCGCCATGGCGTCGTTCAATATCGACATTCTCGATGTCTCCACGGTGGGACAACCCAAGTCACTCATGCCTTCAATTAACAGCAGCTTCGTCATTTCTGGCCAGCGTTCGATGTGCTGACCTGACTGCTTCATTAATAACAGCAGGCGTTCTTGGGTTGATTGCCCATTGGCTACAGCGTGAAGGATATAACTGACAAATTCTTCGTCCATACGCGTCATAAGTTCGCGCAGGACCTCTTGTTTGCTCGAAAAGTAATTAAAAAATGTCGGCTTTGACACATTTGCGGCTGTAGCGATGGCTTCAATGGTGGTGTCTTGCACGCCCAAATCCACAAACAAATGGCTGGCTACGTCAAAAATACGGCGTCGAGTGTCAAGTTTTTTGCGTTCACGCAAGGGCAGTTGAACTGCGTGTGCCATTGTAAATTCGTCCCTTTGTATTACGTTATGGGTATTGCATCGGTTTCAAAAAAATATACTATGGTTAAAAATTATACCAGAGTAAAGTTTTTAGTTAATAACAGGAATGAACTATGGGTCTACTCGAAAATAAAATTGGCCTGGTGACCGGTGCCGGTGGCGGGATAGGTCGCGCTATTGCCGAAGCCTTTGCGCGAGAAGGCGCTAAAGTGGTTGTGGCTGACTTTAATGCAGAGACTGCCCAAGAAACGGTCGCGCTTATTAAGGCCGCTGGCGGCGAAGCAGTGATATCGATTGCGGATGTCAGTGATGAAGACGCCGTAAAAGCCATGGTCGACACTGCAGTTACGGAGTTTGGCGGTCTAGACATCGCGTGTAACAGTGCAGCCTTAAGTCGCGGTGCGGGTCCAATTCACCAATTTGAGCGCAAAGTGTTCGACGATACTTTGACCATGTGTTTGACCAATACGTGGCTGTGCATGAAGTACGAGCTTGAGGTCATGTTAGCGGCGGGTAAGGGCAGTATCGTGAATATTTCGTCGAACTCGTCCTTGAAAGGACAACCTTATAATACGGCCTACGCGGCGGCTAAGAGTGGTGTAAATATCCTCACTAAGAGCTCAGCGGCCGAGTATGGCGCCCAAGGCATTCGTATTAATGCGGTATCCCCCGGTGTGATACGCACCCCAGGGGTGGAAAAGTATTTTGAAGAACAACCCAAAATTGCAGAGGGTCTAAAAC
>JALRFH010000089.1 GCA_023253715.1 Halieaceae bacterium | reverse complement strand
AAGGTCAACGCTTTTGCAGAGCAGTCCTTACTGGGTTTTGTGTCGCGCGCACCGCGCTGGGCTGTGGCGAGAAAATTTCCCGCCCAAGAGGCGATGACTCGCTTGCTCGATGTGGAGTTTCAAGTGGGCCGAACCGGCGCTATTACACCGGTGGCTCGCCTAGAGCCGGTCTCGGTGGGCGGTGTCGTGGTCAGTAATGCAACCTTGCATAACGCCGATGAAATCCAACGCTTGGGGATTATGATCGGCGATCTCGTGATCGTGCGCCGTGCCGGTGATGTGATTCCGCAAGTTGTGCGGGTCCTTCTTGAAGCGCGACAGCAGGCCGACGCTATTGTGTTTCCGGCACATTGTCCGGTCTGTGGTGCTCCGGTGACCCGCGAGGACGGCGAGACAGTGCAACGCTGTAGCGGTGCGCTGAGCTGCCCAGCGCAACGTAAAGGCGCGATCATGCATTTTGTATCTCGTAAAGCCATGGATATTGAAGGTTTTGGCGAAAAGCTTGTAGAAGTGTTGGTCGATCAAGCGCGATTGAGTGATCCCAGTGACATTTTTGCGTTAAGCCGCAGTGAACTGGCTCAGCTGCCGAGAATGGGTGACAAGTCGGCCGACAACCTAGTGCAGGCGATCGAGGCCGCGAAACAAACGACTCTGGCCAAATTTCTTTACGCCCTGGGCATTCGCGAAGTCGGGGTGACAACCGCAGAGCGATTGAGTCACCATTTCGGGGGGCTTGAGGCGATAATGAACGCTTCGTTTGATGAACTGTTGGCGGTACCTGACATTGGCCCTGTGGTTGCGCATCATATTCAAGAGTTTATGGCGTGCTCGAACAATCGAGCGGTGATTAGCACCCTATTGTCCGCCGGTGTGACTTGGCCAAAGGCCGACCTAGATACTGGAAAAGATTTGCCACTAGCGGGGCAAACTTGGGTGGTAACGGGTAAGCTTGAGGCATTTTCTAGAGATCAAGCCAGTCAGGTTTTAAAATCACTTGGCGCCAGTGTGGCAGGCAGTGTTTCAAAAAATACGACGGTATTGCTTGCGGGTCCGGGTGCAGGTAGTAAATTAGTGAAAGCAAAAAGCCTGGGTATTGAGGTGATCAATGAAGATGAGTTTCTTGCGCGGCGCTCGACTTGGGCTTAGCGCTCTAGTGCTCCTGATTGCGGGATGTGCCACGTCTCCGCCGCATGATCTGGACAATGTGTGTAGTATCTTTACCGAGAAAAAAGGTTGGTATAAGAGCGCCAAAAGGTCGGCCGATCGTTGGGATGGCGACATTGCGACCATGATGGCTATTATTCACCAGGAGTCAAAATTCGAGGCTAAGGCGAAACCACCGCGCAAGAAGATTCTAGGGTTTATTCCTGGCTTTCGGCCCTCCAATGCCTACGGGTATTCTCAAGCCTTGACCGGTACCTGGGAGCGTTACAAACGCGACGCCGGCGCCTATGGCGCCGATCGGGATGACTTCGATGATGCGATCGATTTTATTGGCTGGTACAACAAATTGTCCTACAAAGAAAACGGTGTCTCCGCCACCAATGCAAGAGCGCTGTATCTCAATTACCATGAAGGGCAAGGTGGGTATGCGAGAGGTACCTACAAAGCAAAGGCCTGGCTAATGGGCGTGGCCGATAAGGTTCACGTCAGAGCGGGGCGTTACCGCCAGCAGTTGAATACCTGTCAAGGCCGTTTAGACGCGGCGAACAAAGGTTGGTTCGACTGGTTTTAAGTGATTAGACATTTTTATTTCATTTTGTCACAGAACTGTCATGGCTTGCGCGCGATAATGTTTCAATATTACAGTGTCTGCGCAAAGGAGTGTACGCCGTGAAAAATTGTTCAGTTCTGGTGGTAGAGGATGAAGTCGCTATTCGCGACATGCTTCGTATGGCGCTTGAAATAGCGGATTTGCGCTGTATCGAGGCCGACAATATTTTGGATGCTCACTCAATTATTGTTGATCGTCGTCCCGACATTGTGTTGTTGGATTGGATGCTGCCTGGTGGAAGTGGTATCGAGCTTTTGCGCCGTCTAAAACGCGACAAATTGACCGAAGAACTGCCTGTGATCATGCTCACTGCAAAAACGTCGGAGGATAATGTCATACAGGGCTTGGACGTAGGAGCGGACGACTACATTACCAAACCTTTCGCGCCCAGAGAATTGATTGCCCGAATTCGTGCTCTGTTGCGTCGGAGTGGTGCCATGCCGTCCTCGGAGCGAATAGAGGCTGGAGAGTTGGTGCTCGACATGAGTAGCCACCGAGTTTTTTTGGCGGGCGAGCCACTGTCGATGGGACCCACTGAGTTCAAGTTGCTGACCTTTTTCATGATGCATCCAGAGCGTGCTTACACCCGTGGTCAGTTACTTGATCAAGTCTGGGGTGGCAATGTCTACGTCGAAGAACGCACAGTCGATGTTCATATTCGACGTTTACGCAAGGCCTTACAAAATGACTTGGGTGATTGCAGTCATTTTATTCAGACAGTGCGTGGTACGGGGTATCGATTTTCTCCGCCGGGAATATAGGGCCTATGCGAGCGGTAGGACGATGGTACAAAGAACTACAAACCCTGTTATTACTGCTGCTCTTAGCCAGTGGTGTGGGTTGGATGGTGGGTCTCGTTCAAGAGGCACTTATCGCTGTACTGTTGTTTTTTGTCTTTGGTTATCTATGGCAGTTGCGACGGGTATTGCAGTGGATCGATCATCCTGAATCGGAACCACCCGAGGGTTCGGGGATCTGGGGGATGATGCTGGATCAAATGTATGCGATTCAGCGGCATAACCGAGACGCTCGCTCTCGATTGCAGCACACGGTTGACTATTTGCGTGATTCCTTTCGCTCTTTGAGAGACGGGGCACTCTTGATAGACCAAAAGGGCGCGATCGAATGGAGCAACGGCTCCGCTGAACGTCTATTGGGTTTGCGGTATCCACAGGACAAAGGCCAGAATTTGTTGAGTTTAGTTCGCTATCCGCAGTTTGCGAGTTACCTCTTGCTGGCTGATTATGCCGAGCCCTTAACCTTCAGTACCAATGATTTTCCGATTCGGCACCTGCAAGTGGAGGTTAGCTCGTTCGGGATTGGCGACCGCTTAATATTGGTGCGGGATGTCACCCAGTTGGTTCAAGTTGAACAAACACGACAGGACTTTGTCGGCAACGTGTCACATGAATTGCGTACCCCACTGACCGTGATTTCTGGTTATGTCGATACCTTGCTGTCACAGTCTGATAAATTACCCCCGACATTTGTAAAACCATTGGAACAAATGGCGCAGCAAACTCAGCGCATGGAAACTTTGGTGAGGGATTTATTGTGGCTGTCAAAAATTGAGGCCACAACGACGAAAAAACGCGTGCGTGAGCAGGTTGATTTGACGGTGTTGGTCAAAGAAATTATTGACGAGTTGAGTGCGGCCTTTCCCTCGCGAAGGATCGAGCTAAACTGCCGAGTCAAAGACGCAAGAATGACGGGCGATTATCGAGAGTTGTTCAGTGCAGTTAATAATCTAGTGGTTAATGCGCTGAAATATTCAAACGAAGATAGCCCAGTCTCAGTAACACTTGCTAACCATGAAAACGCACTCGAGTTGGAGGTCTGTGATCAGGGTTTGGGGATTGCCGAGGAACACATTCCGCGACTGACGGAACGGTTCTATCGGGTGGACGAGTCGCGATCTTTTGCTGGTGGGGGTACCGGTTTGGGTTTAGCGATTGTCAAACACGTAGCCGCGAGTCACGATGCACAACTTAAGATACGCTCGGAACTTGGTAAGGGAAGTTGCTTCACTTTGCAGTTTAAAACGGCCGACACGAGCGAGTTTAACAATGCGTAAATCAGCACGTGTCCCTCCCGTTCGATTGGCTTGTGTTAGGTTTATGTTCTGCGCCTGGGCGACAGTATGGGCAAGTCTTTATGTCATGGCCGCGCCGGTCAGTAAGCTGTCAAGCGTGGGGTCGGATACAATGGGGGGCGTGATGACCGAGTTGACCTCCCAGTTTGCGCAGCAGTACCCGTCTGTTGTGGTTCAGGTTCAGGCCAATGGGTCGAGTACAGCACCTCCGGCCCTGCAAGAGGGCGCTGCGAGTTTAGGTCCAATGAGTCGCAGAATGTCGCAATCGGAGAAAGCACGTTTTCGGCAGCGTTTTGGTTACGATGTGACGGAGATCGTTATTGGGGTGGACGCCGTAGCGGTGTTTGTCCACTGGGAAAACCCAGTAGATCAGCTCACCTTATCACAAGTCGATGCTATTTTTTCATCGACGCGCCGTTGCGGTGCCATGAGGGCGATCCAGTCTTGGTCAGATTTGCATTCTGTGGAGAGCGAGGGAAGGCAGATAATCAATGTCTTTGGTCGTAATTCGGCCTCAGGAACTTACAGTTACTTTCGTCAGGTCGCGCTGTGCGGCGGAGATTTCCGTCAAAGCGTCGCAGAGCAGCCGGGATCGAGCTCGGTCGTTCAATCCGTGGGTGCATCTGAGCATGCCATTGGCTACAGCGGTGCCGGGTATCGCTCTGCGCTGGTTAAGATGCTAGCCATCAGCCCAGGCGAAGGGATGCAGGCTTTCTTGCCAACTGCTAGCGCGAGTTTAATGGGGCAATACCCGCTCGCTCGTCCTTTATATCTGTATGTCAATCAACCGTCGGAGTTGCCTCTGTACGGTGTGGAGCGCGACTTTCTCGACTTTGTATTATCGGATCAAGGCCAGCAGATCGTGCTGCAAGCGGGTTTTATTCCCTTGCCCGATGACCTTCGCTCTGAGATTCGCTCAAGGCTCGGCCTCTAATGTCGTCGCGTATCACTCACAGAAGCTCGCTCAGCCTTAGCAGGCGTTGGCTAGATCGTCTGTCGACTCTTGCTGTGACCGCAGGCGCGACTCTGGTATTGCTGGCGATAGCATCCATTTTTCTTTTTTTGATCTGGGCCTCCTGGCCCTTATTTGGCTCCACTGATGCCCCCAAGATCTCTACGCAAGCGTCCGAAGCACCCAATGATCTCGTCGCCGCTCTCAGCCTTAAAAAGTATCTGGTTCGGGATGCCAATGAGCAGAACATTCGTCTGGTATCTCTCAATTCACAGACAGCGCAGCTAGAGACTCGAGTGCAATTCAGTAGCGATATCCATTTGGTTGCTGCTGATTCAGGTGGCGGCACAGTGGTTGCGACGGTGTCTGGCTCGAGCACTCTGCGGCTGTATGATTCGTATGATTGGCAGGAGTCTGAAAATGCAGGCAATGTGCGCCTAGATCCGATCGCGGAGCAGCAGCTGTTGGAGGTTCCCTCAGCAGTGCAGCTGCGGGTTTTTAATGACAGGGCTTTTCATTTGTTGCTTGCCTTTGAGGACAGAACTGAGTGGCTTGTGCTGGAAACCAGCGCGGGACCCTTGCAAGCCGACGCGGCTTTGACCGTGAAGAGCCGCTTATCACTGAGACCGAACTTGGCGCTGGAACACATGCATTGGCTGGCTCAGGGACGTTTGTTGTTGGAACTCGATACGGACGGTGGCTATCGTCTGTACGAACGAGACCAGTTGATTGATTCAGACCGATTGGCGGTTGCTGGCTTGCTCACGCAAGCACTGGTTTTGAAATCCTCCTACAGTCTAGCCGTGTTGGATGAAACGCAATCTGTCCGCCTGTTCGGTTTGGTCTACACAGAGCGGGGCCCTAAACTAGAGCGTCTGAGCGATTACCAATGGCAGCAAGCCGGTGTCAGTCAAGTGTTTGCCTTGCCGTTGGGCGGCTTAATAGGGATCAGCCCGCAGCGGGGTTTTGAATGGTTAGACCCAGACTTCAATAGCCATCGTACCTTCACGTGGTCAATGCTGCCAGTAGCGAGATTGCCGGAATCTTGGACCCTAACGCCGGATGGCAACTTGCTGGGTTTTAATGGGGAGCAGCGAATTAGCGTATTATTGGCACCACAGAATCGGCGCTTAGGTTTGTCAAATTTGTTTTTAAGGCGTCCGTACGAAGGCTATGCTGAACCGGAGTATCTTTGGCAAAGTATGACCTTGGAACCTACATCAGAGGCAAAATATTCGGTCACGCCTTTGATTATCGGAACCCTAAAAGCAGCGTTTTATAGTTTGCTATTCGCGGCGCCTTTAGCCATCGCGGCAGCGATTTTCACCTCGTATTTTTTAGCGAGTGAGCTGCGTGCGCGTATCAAGCCTTTAGTGGAGTTACTTGCTGCAATTCCCACGGTTATTTTGGGTCTGGTTGCGGGACTCTGGTTGGCGCCTTGGTTGGAGCATAATTTGGGTCTGGTCGCACTGTGTTTTGTGACGTTACCCCTGTGCTTGTTGGGCGCGTCGTGGATTTGGCGGCAATTGCCCGGTAATCGCGCAGAGGCGCGTTTGTCGGGTTTTGAATTATTGTTTAGTGCCGCCGCATTGGTGTTTGCCTTCGGTTTGGCGTATCTGCTTAATGCCACAATCTGGCCCTCAACGTCGTCCACATTGGTTGCGGAAATCGCCCAAAGCTGGGGTTTAGCCTACGAACAACGTAATGCGGTGGTGGTCGGTTTGGCGATGGGTTTTGCCGTGATTCCCACGATTTACTCCATTTCAGAAGACGCTCTGGCGGCTGTACCGTCTTATTTGCGGGAAGGCGCTTTAGCGATGGGTGCGAGTGAGTGGCAAGCGGCACGCTCGGTCGTGCTTCCCATGGCGTCTCCCGGTATTCTTTCCGCGGTCATGATGGGCTTTGCGCGCGCCATTGGAGAAACGATGATCGTACTCATGGCGACTGGGAATACCGCCACGATGGATTGGAGCGCGTTGACAGGCTTGCGCACCATGGCGGCGACCTTGGCGCTGGAAATGCCCGAGGTTGTGCCCAATTCTCTCCATTTTCAAGTGCTCATATTTATCGCCTTGCAGCTGTTTTTGTTCACCTTCGTCTTGAACTCCATTGCGGAATGGATTCGCTCTAGTTTGCGTAATAAGGTCAGGGAGCTATGACTCAAGGGCTCGATAAACAGGGAGGTATTTGGCGCTTTGACGATGCGGTGATGTTTTTTTGTGCAGGAGCCTTAGTGCTATCTCTGGCCGGTTTATTGATCATGCTCGTGATTTTGTTGGTGCAGGCAAAACCGCAGTGGTCGCCGATGCCTGTTTATTATTGGTCTTCAGAGCGCAATGACGTCGAGCCTGTGCTTGGGCAGGTTGTTGTCAATACTGGTGCTGCGATTGTGGTTGACCAAGGTGTTCTACAGCCGTCTGATCCGCGCATCCTCCGATTGAATAAACAAGGGCTACAACTCGTTAGGACCAAACCCGAACGTGCAGTACTGGTTCAGCACGGAACAATGGGGCGCATGTATGGCGTTTACCAAGGGGTCGACGACTCGCATTTAGCCATGGTTGATCGTCGCGGTCTGGAACACCGTCTCGACCTTGGTGAGGTGGACTATTGGTACCTTCCGAATCAGCTTTCCGCGTTCGAATCCCTGTCGATCACGATACGTAATGTGATGACCTTCTTGGGACAAGGCGGAGGTCCAGGAGCGGGAGCCCAGGGTGTTTACCCCGCTTTGGTGGGCACGGTAGTTATGGTGTTGTTGATGACTATTTTCGTGATGCCCCTGGGTGTTCTAGCCGCCATTTATCTGCACGAGTACGCAGGCGAGGGATATCTTACACGTTTGATTCGAACAGGCGTGCACAACTTAGCGGCGATACCCAGTGTCATATACGGGGTGTTCGGCTTGGGGCTATTCGTCTATGGCGTAGGGGGCGAGATCGATCGCGTGTTCTATGCGAATATTTTGCCGACGCCCACATTCGGAGAGCCGGGTTTGCTTTGGGCCTCTTTAACGCTTGCTTTGCTTACCTTGCCAGTTGTTATTGTTGCGACCGAGGAGGGACTGGCTCGCATTCCTCGCTCGATCATCGAGGCGAGTTACGCCTTGGGGGCGACGCGCGCTGAGACCTTGCTAAAATTAGTTGTACCGCTTACCGCTCCTGCAATGATGACGGGACTGATTCTGGCGATTGCTCGAGCAGCAGGGGAGGTCGCTCCTTTAATGTTGGTAGGCGTTGTGGAATACGCGCCGAGCCTTCCCTTGCAGGCCGAGTTCCCGTTTTTAGCGCTCGATCAAAAGTTTATGCACCTTGGATATCAAATCTACGATCTTGGATTTCAAAGTGTGGACAGTACTGCGGCCCAAGCGCGAGTTTATGCCACGGCACTGGTTTTGTTTGTGATTGTTGTAGCGCTCAACGGCTTGGCTGTGGCGCTACGTCATCGCTTGAATCGACGTTATCAAGACCTGCTGCGTTAATAGGGATACCGCCATGACACAACCCATTATCGAAATTAAAGATTTGGCCCTGAGTTACGGCCCTCAACAAGCGGTATTGAATAACATACAGTTGTCTTTGGAGAGGAATTCAGTGACAGCGATTATCGGGGCCTCAGGAAGCGGGAAATCAAGCTTACTGCGTTGCCTGAATCGTTTGGTTGAGCTGACTCCCAACGCGCGTATTACTGGTGACATAATGTTCGAAGGCGAGTCAATTTTTGGTGCGAGAGTCGACCCCACTATACTTCGGCAACGCATCGGTATGGTCTTCCAAAAGCCGAACCCCTTTCCGATGTCAATTTTTGAAAATGTGGCCTATGGTTTGCGACTGGCTGGCGAAAAATCGCCTCGCGTGTTGCAGGAGAAAGTGGAGCAAGCTCTCTTGGCAGCAGCGCTGTGGGATGAAGTTCGGGATCGACTGGATGCTCAAGCGGCAGTGCTATCCGGTGGGCAGCAACAGCGGTTGGTGATTGCTCGGGCGATTGCGGTAGAGCCAGAGGTGTTGCTGCTGGATGAGCCAGCCTCTTCACTGGATCCAATATCGACTTTACGTATCGAAGAGTTGATTTACCGTTTGAAACAAGATTTTACGATTGTGGTTGTGACGCACAACATGCAGCAGGCGGCGCGAGTCTCGGATTGGGCTGCGTTCATGCACGATGGCACGATTGTCGAGTACGACAATACCACCACCTTATTTACGAATCCCAGAGAGGTCCGGACCGAAGATTACATCACCGGCCGCTTTGGTTAGGGAGCAGGCAATGTTGGGTAATGAGCATCAAAAACAGCACATATCTGGCCAATTTAACAGCGAATTAGAAACGCTTAAAAATGATATCCTTGCGATGGGGGGGCTAGTAGAATCGCAGCTGACCTTAGCGGTCGCGGCCTTACTTGAGAAAAATAGTGCCAAAGCCTTGCTAGTGATCGAAAACGATCAATCCGTCAATGCGCTCGAGCGCCGAATCGATCAAGAGTGCGCGAGGATTTTAGCGCGTAGACAGCCCGCGGCCGGCGATTTGCGTCTGGTGTTAGCGGTGCTTAAGATTAACCTCAATCTAGAGCGAGTGGGCGACGAAGCCGCTAAAATTGCGAAACAAGCTAAGGTGATTGTTGAAAGTAATGATTCGGGTAGCCAGTTTGTTCAGCTCCGCCAGCTCGCTCGACCTGTGATGCGCACCTTGCGTCAATCGTTGGATGCGCTGGCACGATCCGACGTCATGCTCGCACTTCAGATTGTGCGCGAAGATGTGTCGCTCGATACGCTCTATGGTGAGGCAATGCGGGCGTTGATCAAGCATATGCAGGCTAATCCAGTGGCGATTGGCACGGTCTTAAACGAGTTGTGGGCGTTAAAAGCGCTTGAACGCATCGGTGATCATGCGAGTAATGTCGGTGAGCAGGTGATCTACATGGTTAAAGGGCAAGACGTCCGTCATTTGACCGCTGGCGAGATGCCTGTTTGGCATAGTGAGTGACAAAGGAAGTATTATGAGCCGTTTTTGGAGTCAAGGTGTCGAGGGTTTGCACCCCTACGTACCAGGAGAACAGTCGAATCAAAAAGGGCTGTTGAAACTGAATACCAATGAGAGTCCTTATGCACCATCGCCGGTTGCCTTGGAGGCGATGGCTTCGGTCAGTGGCGACCTTTTGCGCCGTTATCCTGATCCTGAGTCAAAAGCGCTTAGGGCGACCCTGGCTGCCTATCACACACTGACGCCGGATCAAGTCTTCGTCGGGAATGGTTCGGATGAGGTATTGGGCTTTGCTTTTCGGGCTTTTTTTGTGGGGAAAGGCGCACTGTGTTTTCCCGATATCTCCTACAGTTTTTACCCTGTATGGGCGCAGTTATTTGATATCCCTACCACGGTCTTGCCGGTGGATGACGCCTACGCAATTCCTTTAGAGGCTATGCCTGAGAATCTTGGGGGTATTATTTTTCCGAATCCGAATGCTCCGACCGGCATCGCCGTTACCCGCAAACGCATTGAGGCACTGTTACGTCGCCATCCTGATACGGTGGTGATTGTGGACGAAGCCTATGTGGATTATGGTGCAGAGACGGCGCTTGAGCTGATTGATCAATTCGACAATTTGTTGATTGTTCGGACGCTCTCTAAGTCACGTGGTCTGGCGGGTCTTCGTGTGGGTTATGCTCTGGGCGACGCGGCGTTAATTGAGGGTTTAGTGAGGGTTAAAGATTCCTTTAACTCCTACCCACTTGATGCGTTTGCTCAGGCCGGAGCACTTGCCTCGGTGAATGATGAACCCTATTTCCAGGAAACGGTGGCCGAGGTGGTAGCGGCGCGTGAGCTACTGACGCAGGGTTTGGTTGATTTGGGATTCGAGGTATTGCCCTCGTCGGCTAACTTTGTATTGGCCAGAAATCTCCGCAAAACTGGCCTAGAGTGGCACCAAGCCTTACGTGAACGTAACATCTTAGTAAGACACTTCAATAAACCGCGTTTGAGTGATTGGTTGAGAATCACCGTAGGCACTCCCGAAGAAGTGCGCACACTATTGCAGGCTTTAACGCTTCTGTAGGACTACGCTTCCGATGCTATAACCGGCACCGAACGAACACAATATTCCCAAGTCGCCTTGGCGTAAATCTGACTGATGCTTATGGAACGCAATGACAGAGCCCGCCGAGCTGGTGTTAGCGTATTCGTCCAAAATTACCGGGGCCTCATCTTCAGACGGCTGACGGCCAAGCACTTTGCGAGCGATTAGGTCGTTCATGTTCAGGTTCGCTTGGTGTAGCCACATGCGCCGCAGTCCGGTAGCTGGGACGTCCAAGGACTCTAGTTGGGTAACAATTAAGTTCGCTACCGCCGGGCAAACTTCTTTAAAAACTTTCCGACCCTCTTGTATGAATAACTTGTCGGGCTGTCCAACCCCCGCTTCGTCGGCGCGATTCAAAAAGCCAAAGTTGTTACGGATGTTATTTGAGAACATCGTTTTTAAACGAATGTCGCGAACAAGAAAACCACCTGAGTTCAGGTTGGCATCTTCAATAATCACCGCCGTGCAGACATCGCCGAAGATAAAATGCGAATCACGATCCGCGAAATTCAGGTGGCCGCTGCAAATTTCCGGATTCACCATTAACACACGTTTAGCCAATCCATCGCGTATCACGCCGCTGGCTTGTGCAATGCCAAAAGTCGCGCTGGAGCAGGCCACATTCATATCGAAGGCAAATCCCTGGATTCCCAGGGCTTGCTGCACTTCAATTGCAACAGCAGGATAGGGGCGTTGCAGGTTTGAGCAAGCGACAATGACCGCATCGATGTCCTCGGGGCCGCACTGAGCCGCTGCCATGGCCTCGCGGGCTGCGGCTACTGCCATCTCGCACTGCAGCGATTGTTCCTCGTTCGCGCGCTCCGGAATGTGCGGTACTAAGCGATCGGGGTCTAAGATGCCCGTTTTGTCCACAACGTAGCGAGACTTGATCCCCGACGCTTTGGTAATGAACTCAGGCGACGAATGCGCCAAAGCGCTTACGTCGCCTGCTTCAATGGCATCGGCATGCTCGTTGTTGTACAAGTCGACGTATTTATTGAACGCCGCAACAAGCTCTTCGTTAGAAATAGAGTCGGACGGGGTAAACAACCCCGTGCCGGTAATCGCAACCTGTTGCATACAAGATCCTTATTATTGTCGCTATCGCGTCTTGTTTAGCGCTCGGCCATGTCTTGGTAATCACGCTCTGCGTAGCCGGTATAAAGCTGACGCGGACGTCCGATGCGGTAGCTGCCACTGATCATTTCATTCCAATGAGCGATCCATCCTACGGTTCGGCCCACAGCAAAGATTACGGTGAACATGCTGGTCGGAATTCCCATGGCTTTCAAAATAATGCCTGAGTAGAAATCGACGTTTGGATACAGTTTCTTCTGAATGAAGTATTCGTCTTCCAAGGCGATTTCTTCTAGCCGCTTCGCGATGGCGAGCAAGGGGTCGTTTACGCCGAGCTCCTTTAGTACCTCATCGGCGGTCTGCTTCATAACCTTTGCGCGCGGGTCAAAGTTTTTGTAGACGCGGTGACCAAATCCCATCAAGCGGAATGGATCGTCTTTGTCTTTCGCCCGAGCGACAAACTCGTCGATGCGAGAGACATCGCCGATTTCGTTCAGCATATCAAGTACCGCCTCGTTCGCGCCACCATGACTCGGACCCCACAGGGCAGCAATCCCAGCAGCAATGCAAGCGAAGGGGTTGGCCCCCGAGGATCCCGCGAGTCGAACGGTAGATGTGGACGCGTTTTGTTCGTGGTCGGCATGCAATAAAAAGATCTTATCCATTGCTTTGGCGAGTACTGGGCTGACCTTGCTGGGCTCGCATGGGTTTCCAAACATCATGTGCAAAAAGTTTTCAGAATAGCTCATGCTGTTGTCGGGATACATGAAGGGCATGCCGATCGAATATTTGTAGCTCATCGCTGCCAGTGTGGGCATTTTGGCAATCAGTCTAAACGCCGCAATGCGCCGATGCTGTTCGTTGCTGATTTCCAGAGAGTCGTGGTAAAAGGCAGACAGTGCGCCGACAACGCCACACATAATGGCCATGGGGTGTGCGTCACGACGGAAACCTTTGAAGAAGGTCGATACTTGGTCGTGCACCATGGTGTGATTCTTGACCGTGTTAACGAAATCTTCACGCTGCTCTTTCGAGGGAAGTTCGCCGTTCAGTAATAAGTAACAGGTTTCAAGGTAATCGGATTTTTCCGCGAGTTGCTCGATGGGGTATCCGCGGTGCAGCAGAATGCCTTGCCCACCATCGATGTACGTAATGGCAGATTCGCAAGCAGCGGTTGAGACAAATCCTGGGTCGTAAGTGAAGTAACCCTGGCTGGTTAACTGCCCGACGTCGATTACGTCCGGTCCGATGGTGCCGCGGTAAATTGGCAAGTCGATACTTTCGGTGGCCCCATCAATAAGGATATGGCCATCGGACTGTGCAATATCCAAAATATCTTCGCGCAACCGCTGCATCAGGTTGGATTTACCCATCAGCTTTTTCATCAATTGTGTGCCATCGGACAATTCGCGGCGCAGCGCACGATTGTC
>JALRFH010000058.1 GCA_023253715.1 Halieaceae bacterium | reverse complement strand
TCGGCGACGGTCAAATCTTCGTTTCACCGCTTGAGCAAGTCATTCGTCTCCGCACCGGCGAAACTGGCGAAGAGGCGGTTTAAGCCTTTGTTTCAGCGGCGGACGTTTAACGATCCGCCTTCACGTCTCAGCCAATTTCTTGCGGACCGCTGCAAGGCCGTCCTTGGTTCGCTACGCACGCGACGTCCTGTCGCGTGACGTTCCGCGCGAAACAGGCTGCAGCCGCTCGGCTCGATCATGCTCTGTTAAAAGATTTGGTGGCGCCGTCTGTCGCAAAATTACCCGAGTGAAGCCACTAAATCGGGCAATTCATCCAGTGATCGAATCGTCAAAGGTGACTCAGAATCGTGTGGCCAGTATGCATTGCTCGTGTTGAGCCATATGGCGTGAAAGCCCGCGTTGCGAGCGCCGAGCACATCGTGCTCCCAATGGTCGCCAACATGAGCGGCTTGATGAGCGCTGAGACCCGAGCGCTTTAACGCTTCTTCAAAGGCGAGGGGTGCGGGTTTCGAGGCACCGACCTCTTCGGCCAAAATAGCAAAATCAAAGTATTCCGCGGCATCGGTTTTGTAGACATCAGCGTTGCCATTGGTGATGGCGCCCAGGGTGTAGTGGGGCTGCAGCATTTCGAGGATGTGCAGGGCATTTTCGTAGAGCTTGACCTTGTGTCGAAAACGCAAGAAGACCTCGAAAGCCTGTTTTGCACCACTGCGTGCTTCATGCTCCGAATAACCCGCTTCGATTTGCAGTTCATACAGAGTTTGCTCGCGCATTTTGCTGATGTGATGCGCGAGTTCGGGGTGGCGTCTCCAGACCGACTTTTTAAATTCGAACAAACTTTCGTGCGTATGGTGTTCGACCGTACCCGGACGATACTGTTTTAGCCATTCGTTTTGTTCTTGTTCGGCGCGAATAAGCGCAGGCTTGACCGCCCAGAGCGTGTCGTCCAGATCGAAGGTAATTAGCTGAATGTGGCTCATGCCTTTCCTTTTTGGCGTTTGGCTCGGGGGTGAGCGGCGTCGTAGGTTTTGGCCAGATGCTGAAAATCTAAGTGGGTGTAAATTTGTGTGGTACTGATGTTACTGTGCCCTAGCAACTCTTGCACTGCGCGGAGGTCACCACTGGATTCGAGTATGTGACTGGCGAAGGAGTGGCGCATCATGTGAGGGTGCACATGTACTGAAATACCATTGTGCTTGGCTAATCGGTCTAGGCGCATTTGGATCGATCGCGTCGAGAGCGCCTTACCTTGACGGGTTGTGAATACCGGCGTGCTGGTTTGCAAGTCGCCTGCCAAGGGGTGTTGTTGCAGCCACCGTTTTAGCGCCTGTATTGCTACACCGCCAATCGGGATTTGGCGGGTTTTGTTGCCTTTTCCAGTGACAGTGATCAAGCGCTGATGAGTGTCGATGTGTGCCAAGCTAAGTGACTGCAGTTCGGACAGTCGCAGGCCGCAGGAATACAGCAACTCTGCCATGGCGACATCCCGGGTATCCAGATCCGAATCGGAGGGTGCGATCAGGCACTGGTTAATTTGATCGGCATCCATAGCTTTGGGTAATTTGCGCGCTTGCTTGGGGGCGCTGACCCCGGCAGCGGGATTGTGGCTTAAGCCAAAGCGCTTGGTGCAAAACTGGAACCACGAGCGCACGGACGATAAATGTCTGGCGATGCTGGTAGGCGATAAGCCTTTGCGCCGCAAGCTGTTTGCCCATGACCGGACATGGTATTCGCGAATCGAATGAATGTTGCCAGCATCGTCCTGTTCGAGTTGTTGAAGAAAACTGTTGATATCGCGCTGGTAATGTTTGAGTGTGTGCGCCGACAGTTGCTTGATATCGCGCGCATAGGTAATAAATTGATCGGCAGCTTCGGTGGTGCTAGGTGCCGGCAACATGGTCGTTAGCCGCTTAGACGAGCGGCCAGCGTCGTTATGACGCTCGCGACATGTTCGATAAATAAGGTGCCGGTTTCCGAACCAAAATCGTTGGCACTTTTACTGCCAAGGGCAATGAGGCCTGTGGCTTGTTTATCGCCGAGCGTTACAAGGCATGCGGATCCGGCAATGGCCGCGGGGCCAAATAAAAAACGCATTTCGGTTTCGCGCAGGGGGCCGGTGAAGGGCTTACCCGTGTTGATTAGACTTCCAAGCGTCGCTTTGGCTTTATCCAGCGTGTCGTCTGAATCAAACCATTGAAGTCCCGCATAAGCGTTGCCGAAGTGCTCTTTGATGTGGCGTTCGAAAGCTTGCTTTAAGGCCTCTTTGGCGTCAGCGCTAATGAGCTCTTGAATGAGTGCACTGGTTAAGTGAAAGCGTTTGTCGTTATCTTCTGCAATGCGCGTGA
Source organism: Halieaceae bacterium (assembly GCA_023253715.1). GTDB lineage: Bacteria > Pseudomonadota > Gammaproteobacteria > Pseudomonadales > Halieaceae > Aequoribacter. The sequence continues at coordinate 749 of JALRFH010000058.1, read as the reverse complement.
GTTCGCCCAACTGGTGGCGAAGTTCTACGTTGCGCTCGCGCAACGCCGCCTGTTGGCGCTCCACCAGTGATACGGCACCATGGCCACCATGGGGCAAACTCAATTGCGTGAGCAATTCCGGTTTGTCTTTAAAGAACTCGGGATGTTCCAATAGGTAGGCTTCAACAGCACTGTCAGTCAGGGTGCTTAGGTCTGGGCTTTCGTTCACAACTGCGTCCGTTTTATTCAAAGAGTTCGCCATCATATACAAAGGTGGCCGGTCCCGTCATTATGACCTGCTCTCCCAAGCCCTGCCACTCTATTCGCAGTGTGCCGCCAGGTAAGTGGACCGATACTGGGCTGATAAGCCCTTGCGTTAACATGCCGTGAATCGCGGCGGCGCAAGCACCAGTGCCGCAGGCCTCGGTTTCACCCACCCCGCGCTCGAAGACCCGCAAGTTTATTTCGTGGTCGTTAGTCCGCTCGGCAAAACCAACATTGACGCGGTTTGGAAAGCGGGGGTGTGACTCGAGCAAGGGGCCAAGCTCTTCAACCGGGGCGGTCGCCGTTGAACTCACCCAAAGCACTGCGTGGGGGTTACCAATCGCGAGCGCACCGATTTTAACCTGTACTGTTCGGTCGGGATACAAGGGTAGGTCGTAAACGAATGCCGGATCATCGGCGATAAAAGGAATTTCGCTGGGCTTCAAGGTTGGAATGCCCATCGCGACCTTGACGTGATCATCGTCCAAAACGTTCAGCGTTAGTAA
>JALRFH010000027.1 GCA_023253715.1 Halieaceae bacterium | reverse complement strand
ATAACACCGTTGGTTTTAACGACGATACTCGGGCCTTCTTATCCATTCCCGCACGTCACGACGTCGCCCGCAGAATGGACTGTGTATCGCTCGCCGAGTGGGTCGCCGACCACCGCATCACAATGGACGAAGCCCATGAGTTGGCACATGAGCTGACTTACGGTCTGGTTAAACGCGCTTATAAGCTCGGTTAACCCAGCGCGAAACGCTGTTTTTCGGAAAACAGGCTTCGACGGTCACATCGAAGCCGTCGACTGCCGATGAATAAGCGTCGGTAGAAAACTGTCAAACTCCGGCGGAGCGGCCGCTTGATCGCTTGATGCATTTTGAATCAATCGCAGTGCAGCAGATTCCGCCATTAATTCATTGGGGCGCGCTAAAGTCGAAAGGCTGGGTCTCAATCTAGCTGACATTGGGTCGTTGTCGTAACCGATAACCATTACATTTTCAGGAACACGTACCCCGCGATCTTGCGCTTTATGAATCAGGCCTATCGCCATTTGGTCATTACTCGCAAAGACCGCGTTTGGCGGTAAATCGAGATCAAACAGAGCATCGGCACATTGATAGCCGCTCTCATAGGTGAAGTCGCCCCGGACAATGTAGCGTGCGGGAAGCGCCAAGCCGTGTTGTGCAAGTGCCAACTTTAGACCCTCTAAACGCTCCGAGGACGCAAGACGTTCTTGAGGCCCCAAAATAATCGCAATATCTTTGCGTCCGGCTTGCACAAAGGTATCCACGACCTGCTGCATCGCGAGGCGATCTTGTGATATCAGCATCCGGCTTGGCTCATCAATAATTTTTGCACCGATCCGAACGTATCCTATGTTGTTCTGAACCAGTGCTTTTGCAAGTTCATCGTTGTTTGAAATTGGGGGAAGAATAATTAACCCCTCCAGCTTCGATCGACGGACAAACTTGATAACCTCGTCGATCAAATTTTCAGATCTAAAATCTATAGGTTTAACGACCAGAGCATAACCGTGCTGCGCGCACGCTTTTAAGGCGCCTTTTTGAATGGAATGAATAACCCCTGCATTGGGATCATCAAACAACATACCGATTAAATAGGATCGGCGAGACGCCAAGCCTTGTGCCATTGCACTGGGCGAGTAATCAAGCTCTTTAATCACCTCGAGTATGCGCTGACGAGTCACCTCATTAACATTGCTAGACTCATTCAGCACGCGAGAGACCGTGCGCTTAGATACGCCTGCATGTCGTGCAACATCATTGATCGTTGCGACAGTCCCCGAGAATTTGCTCATCAAAGCCCCTTCGTATTTTTCGGCCCTTAGTTTACAACCCCTGCCTGAGATGGGCGATCCCACTCACTCCAGTGCCCCGCTAGTCAGGCATTAACTCCACCGGCAAAATCGCACCGCGACACCCAATGACCTTTGCCGCCAACCCATGCGCCGTCTTCGCAGCATCCACTGGGGCCATACCTTTGATACGGGCGCTTAAATAAGCACCATTGTAGGAATCACCCGCCCCCGTCGTATCAATTATGCTATCCACTCGCAATGCTGGCACCAATACTTGGGTGTTAGCGTCTACCAAAAGAACACCCTCAGGACCTCGTTTGATCAGCAGTTCTTGCACACCTGCATCGCGATAGCGTTGTATCACTGTTTGCTCGTCACCACCAAATAAGGCAATTTCATCCTCTAAGGTCGGCAAAGCCACATCGGTGAGGGAAATCATAGCGTTGAGACTGCTCGCCGCTTCCGCTGCAGATACCCAACCCCTCGCGCGGTAATTAATATCAAACACCGCAGCGCGGTCTGGCCGCTTCCACTGCTTTAGTGCTTCATAAAAAGCCTGACGCGCAGGCTCTGACATCAATGAAAGTGTAATCCCCGACACATAAATCACGCCATAAGGGTCAAATATTTGCAGCCACTCGTTTACCGAGTCGGCTCCGATAAACCACTGTTTAGCGGCTGATTGTGCTCGCCAATAGTGAAACGA
>JALRFH010000019.1 GCA_023253715.1 Halieaceae bacterium | reverse complement strand
CTGGTGCATGGGCAGCTAGCCTGCTTCGTTCCTTAGCCGATCGAGTGATGGAGTAAGGTTTATATGTGGGGGCTTCGGCCCCCATACTGATAAACATCCTAATATTTTCTTAAACCCTTATCTGACAGAGCGTTCTGTCTGAATCTTTGGCTTGTATCCCAGCCTCATTCGTCATCTTCTGGTAAAAAACACTTCGTCAACATAAACTGAGTTTGCTCAAGTTATGAGTCGGCCTTAATTGAATACAAGGATGATAGCTACGATGTACCAATTGGAATTGAGCGGCGCCGTTTGTGGTGCGGTCGTTAAGGGTCTTGATCTGTCTCAAGCTCTGAATAAAGAAGTGCTTGAGTTGCTACGAGCAGATTGGGTAACGCACAAAGTATTGGTCTTTCCGGATCAAGTACTCGACGCCGACCAATTAGTAGCCTTTAGTCAGCAATTTGGCGACATTGGTGAAGACCCATTTTTTGGCCACATCGACGAACATGAGCAAGTCGCTGCCATTCAACGAAACGCGGACGAGACGACTCCGATTTTTGCCGAGATTTTTCATACGGATTGGAGCTTTTTAGAAGTGCCGCCCGCGGGAACGGCGCTGTACGGCATTACCATTCCTCCCCATGGTGGTAATACCTTGTTTGCCGATCAAGTAGCGGCCTACGAGGCCTTGCCCGATAGCCTGCGCGACCGCATCGAGAATCTGACGGCCATTCACTCGGCCGAGCTAGGCTACGCGCCCGATGGTGCCTATGGTGAGGGTGATCAAGGTAGCGGTCGCAGTATGAAAATCATACCCAGCGAGCGTGCCCGCGAGAAGTTCGAGCACCCCATAGTGCGCACGCATCACGAAACCGGTAAAAAAGCCTTATTCTCGTCGGCTGCCTATATCCAAGGTTTTGTCGGTATGGATAAAGCAGAAAGCGACAACTTGCTGCTAGAACTCTATGCCCACCAAACCAAAGAAGAATTCATTTACTCTCACGCGTGGCAAAAGGGTATGTTGGTGATGTGGGATAACCGTTCTTTGTTGCACGCAGCGACGGGTGGCTACGACGGCTACGATCGCTTGTTGTACCGCACTACCATTGCGGATACGCGCTTCTAGATCTGTTTAGCGCCTGGGGATTAGCACGTACAAAGCGATCCCTAGCAGTGCGGTAAACAGGGTAAGCACCGAGAAAATCTTCAGCAGCACCGTGCCGATTTCGTCGCGAGTGCTGTAGTCCATAATGTGCAGGCTCCACAAAAAGTCCCAGATGCGCCAGGCATCATTTCGAATGGCGCTGACCGAGCCACTGTAGGCATCGAGGTATACTTTGACCGAGGGCTGATCGGTGTCAATAAGCTGCCATAAGGGTAGTGCTCTGCCGCGAAATTCGCTGGTTGGTTCGGCGCTTTCTATGAGATTTGCGACACTTAAATTTAGCGTGGTTTGTGCCTTCCCCAAGGACAGGGCTTCTGCCTGATTAAGCATTCTTACAGGATGGCCTTGAGCGGTTTGCCAGTGACCATTAGCGCCGACGATGACCTCACCCGGTAAGCGTTCTTGTACCGTCAACTTACCCGCAAAGGTCGTACTTAGATTGAGCGCGCTAAAGTCAATTAGGCGCTCGGGACTGGCCACACGATAATCGTCGCCATGCACATGGTCAATGTCGGTAAACGCAAAATAAATGCCACTCACGGTCCACGCGAAGAGCTGCAAAAAGCCAATGACCGCAATGCGGTTGTGCCACTTGCGAACTCGCCGTTGCCAAGCTAGGCGTTGATGCATAATACGGTCATCCTTTGATTAAGCGCGCCCCAGCGTTGTCTCGGGCGGGAAGTTTCATAAAGCCTAAAGTATCCCTCCAAAGAATACAGCGTTGATCAATACCCGTTGGCTACCCCACCAAAAAGCTCTGAATGCGGGATCATCTAGGGTCATAATCAAGGCTCCCTTACCCTTGCTTTCGACGATCGTACTCGCTGAATTGCGCGCTAACGATTGGTTTTCGATCGACATGTAGCCCGACATTAGCGCCTGTTCAGTATAGGCAATCGGAGTGGAATATGGGTCAGCAGAGCGCAGCATGAAGCGATTGTTGGTTCGGAATATCGGTAGTTCGTTGTCGCTGTAGCCGTAGCCAAGGGGGTGGGTGATATCGATATCGCCTTCCAAAATAACACCACGCACCAGCTTATACGCGGCTTCGTTATCAGCCTCGGCATAAGCTTGTCGGGGTGGGAGTAATTGTTCAAGGTCGTCAGTGCTGGCGTTATCTTTCTTGGCGGTGCGTTCAAATTCAGCGTGCAATTTCTGGCTGGCTGTCTTTTTCCAGGTCACTTCAGTGAGTCCCTCTTTGCTCAGCCAGTCGATGGTACTATCACCTTGCGCAAATAACGCCCCTCCAGCTTGCATAAAGGCGTCGAGCTTTTTACTGATGCCGGGCACTGTTTTTAACGGGTCAGTCAGTACAACGTGCGTGTAGCGACTTAGATCGGTACTGGGTAATCGAAAGGTGTCGATCATAGTGATCGGCATCTTGACGACCCTGTCCAGCAGGTGCCAAATTTCAGCGGTGTCGTATCCTGACGTACTCGGGCCTGTCACTAGCAGTACTGTGGGAAGACTCAAAACTTCAAAGCCACGACTACCCAGGTCGATTCCCGCTGGCGTAAAACTACTGGCGGCGGCGTATACCGGCAAACCTTCTGAGGCGGCAGCTTCAAGCAGTGTAACCGCGCTTGCGGGTATTTCGTTATTCAGCTCAGAGCTTATCAAAAGACTCCCGTAGCCAAAATCCAGAACGCCATGACGGATTGTCTGTGCTTGGAAGGGGCCGGTAGCCGCGCGCACATTAGCGCCGGCTTCCAGTAGATCGTAAAGTAACTCGGCGGATGCGCTGTCGCGCCAATCGAGCAGATAGCCAATTTTGGATTTGGGCAGTTGTTCCGCGCTGATCAAAAATTGATTGTCGAGTGTCTTCGTTTTTACTTTAGTGACCGTTTGTTGGGTATGCGTAAGGTCAAAAGCCAGAGGAAGGGTCCACGTTGAGACGTCATAGAAGACGTTTTCTTCAAATTCTAGCTGCCGACTCCAAAGTGCTTGTAGGTAAGCCGCATTAGGCTGATCGAGTGGAATAGCAATCGAATCATTGGCTTTGAACATGTGCCCTTCGGCATCAACATCTTCTGCTAGGCCCACGAACTCGATGTTGTGCCCCTGCAGCACGCGCATGAATTCTTTCAATCGGGTCGCGTCGCCTTCAGCTCGCGCCAAATAGTAGCCTTTAGTCCTGTTAGTCTTCTGATTGACGAAGTGGTTGCGCTGATAGGCCAATAACTCATCTTTCAGTTCGGATGAGGCTTTAAGCGATGATAAAGAGGTTAAAAATTGATTGCTGATGCTAGTGGGAAAATCGAGCAAACCGTTAACAGTGTTCTGTTTTGTACCGCGTGACGAGGGCTGCTCGAATAAAATACCAACCGTGCCAAAAAGATCTGGATAGGTAGAGCCTTTGCCCATGAAAAAGTCGTCATAGTTTTCTTGGGTAAAGTACATGACCCCATTTTGGTCTAAGATTTGCGCGTGATATTCACCAATCTTTGCGGTTAACGTTTGGTTAATTTTGGGCGTCAGCGGATGCGTGCGTTCAGGCTTGCCCGGCATGAAAAAGAAATGGTTATTGCTACCCTGTTCGTGAAAGTCGAGTTGCACATTGGGTTTCCATTCGTGGAAAAGTGCCAGCCGACCTCGGCTTTCCGGAAATTGGTGTGCCAGCCAATCTCGGTTTAAGTCAAAGCCGTAGTAATTGCCCCGACCATTTGGGGTGTGCTCTCGGTGCTCACGATCATTGGGGTCTGCACTGGGGTTGAGGCCACGATGATCGTTTGTCCAATTCGCAAAGCGATCCAAACCATCGGGGTTTTGCATGGGGTTAAAAATAATCACGATGTTTTGGAGTTGTTGTTCAAGCTCTGAATCTTGCGCCGCATTCAGATAATAGGCCACTAGCGGTGTGGCGTTTGAGCCACTGGGTTCGTTGCCGTGAATGCTGTACATCATGTGCACAATGGCGGGCTGTTCGGACAGGTCAATGTCGATTTTTGGGTCGACGATTTTTGCCCGTGCGGCGCGAATCGTATCGAGCTTAGCGAGGTTTTGCGGCGACGAAATGGCGTAACTGACTAATGGTCGTCCGCCGTAGCTTCGCGCGTGTTCGCCCAAAGCGACCATGCGAGGCGAGGCCGCGGCCAGGGCGTCTAGGTATTGCCGTATTTCGTGAGAATACCAATGGCGTTCACCGACTTTGATGCCCGTAAGGTCTTCGGGTTTGGGGAGTTTGGCATCGAATCTCACTGCCGTTGAGGTAAGCTTCGCTAGATCGATTTCTGATGCAAGGCAGGCAGATATTTGAATTTGACCTAGTGCGAATAACACGATGCCAATAAAAAAGTTTTTCATAGGTCTATGTCCTGATCATGCTTAGGAAAACGGTCCATCGAGTAGTTTAAAACCAGCGTTTTATTTTAAACACTGCAATCATTGCGGAGGCCAAAGTTGCCATCACGCCGAGCAAAATAAAGTAGCCGTTGGGTATGTGTAATTCGGGGATGTGGTCGAAATTCATTCCATACAAGCCCGCTAAAAATCCCAGCGGCACGAAAATCGCGGTGACCACGGTGAGAATTCGCATGGTGTTGTTTAACTCATGTGCGCTCAAGGAAAAGTAGCCATCGACTAGGTCGCCGCAAATTTCATACTGTTGCGCAGAAAGGCTGGCTAAGCGCTCGCAGCGGTCGTATAGGTCACGAAGCCGATGTGTCAAATCTATCGTTTCATCGGGATCATCCCAGAGCTCGATTAATTCTTGTGCTAAGGACTCGTGATAGTTGAAGTTGCGCTGCATTTTGCGTAGCTGCGATCGGCAGCGGATCAGGTCTTTGAGCAACTGGTCGTTCCCGTGTTCGAGCATCTCGTCTTCTATGCGCAGTAGGTCAGCGTCGAAGCTCAGGAGAGTGTCTAAAAACAGTCCGGCCGAGTAATGTAAAATGCTCAACGAGAAGCGTTGCGGGTTGGTGATCAGTCCTGCTAAGTCAGGTCGTTCTTGATGCTGAGCGATACTGAGTGACGGCCGAGAATGTATTGTAATTAGGTAATGCTTGGCCACGAAAAGGGATAGTTGCAGTGGCGTGAATTGTAGATTGTCCCCCAAATTACTTAGGCCGCGGAAGATGATGAAGGTGTGTTCTTGAAACCATTCAACTTTGGGTGGATGACGATCTCTCTGTACATCTTTAATAGCAAGTTCATGGCAATCGAAGGATTGCAGTAAGGACTTGGTTTGGTCGTCAAAAGGACCGTCGATATCAAGCCAGAGCCATCCTCCCTGCTGGCGCCAGTGATCGATCAGCGTTTCATCGCCACGCGTGAGAGTATGGTCGTCACTTACCCAGTGTGTATGGATCATTGCTCTGTCCTTTTTTGTTAAAAGGATAAATGAGAACGAAGGCGACTCAAAGGGATTTATGTCCTAGGCCCTGAGTAAGGCAGTGCTATACATAGACGGTTTTACTTCTGCGAAGGTTTTGCGAGCTTAGCGCAGGCGCCTTGCCCGTACGTTGCGTCCTTTGATCTTACCTTGCGACAGGTAGTTCATCGCCTGGCGCAAAACATCGCGGCTTACGGCCACATAACTGCTGTAGTCAGCGATCGTGATTTTACCGATAGACGCACCGGGCAGACCAGCGTCGCCCGTTAATGCCCCTAGGATGTCTCCTGGGCGCATTTTCTGTTTACGGCCGGCATCAAACTGTATGGTGACCCATTCCCCTTTGAGTTCGTAGTTGGGGTCGCGGTCCAACGACGCCAGTACGTCACAGGCGCAGGGCTGGTCTTGGTATTGTTCGATTTGGCGAAGTCTGGGGGTTTCGGACTCGGTCACTAAACTAAAGGCTAATCCGGTTTCGCCCGCGCGGCCAGTTCGGCCAATGCGGTGCACGTACACTTCGGGGTCTCTTGGCAGCTCATAGTTTACGACCATCGCCAGCGATTTAATGTCTAAGCCACGAGCGGCGACATCGGTAGCGACGAGTACAGGGCAGCTACCGTTGGCAAACTGCAGCAAGACCTGGTCGCGTTCACGTTGGTCCATGTCGCCATGCAAGGCTTTGGCCTGGATGTCGTGTTCGTTTAAAAAGTCGGCAACTTCAGCGCACTGTTTTTTGGTGTTGCAAAATACCGCGCCATTGTTGGGGCGGTAGTGCTCAAACAGCGCGAGCAGAGTGGGGTAGCGCTCGTGCTTTTTAATCTCGAAAAAGAGCTGCTCGATCACGCCTTCCTCGTGGGCGACCTCGTCGTCGACTTGCACCATGGCGGGGTTGCTTTGAATCGAGCGACTAATTTGCTGAATGTTGTCAGGGTAGGTCGCTGAGAACAGTAAGGTCTGTCGATTTTTTGGGACCTCGGCAATAATCGCCTGCATGGTATCGGCAAAGCCCATATCGAGCATACGGTCGGCTTCGTCTAGCACCAGTGTATTAACTTGATCGATCTGTAGCGTGCCTTTGTTAAGGTGGTCGTGAATACGCCCGGGGGTACCCACTACGACATGAGCGCCGTGCTGTAGCGAATCTCGCTGAGCGCCAAAGGGTTTGCCGCCGCACAGCATAACCACTTTGATGTTAGGCATTTGGCTGGCGAGTCGGCGTATCTCGGCACCCACCTGGTCGGCAAGCTCTCGAGTGGGACACAGCACTAGTGCTTGGGCGCCAAAGAATCTTGGGTTTATTTTGTTCAGTAAACCAATGCCAAACGTTGCCGTTTTACCGCTACCGGTTTTGGCGCGCACCACCAAGTCTCGCCCTTTTAAAATCAGCGGAATGCTCTGCTCTTGAACCGGCGTCATGGCTTTGTAGCCTAGCGCGTCCAGCGATTTTAGTTGCGCAGGCGAGATGTTGAGTTTGGAGAACGCAGTGTTGCTCATGTCATGGCCTGATTTTTCGATAGGCGCGGATGATAGCAGAGGGGGCCAAATTAAGCGGTATGAATTCTGTGCATTTTTACATACCTTGTCATTGTTCAGTGATCACTAAACACGGTTTCACCGGCCACAATCGTTTTCATCACCTTGGTGTCCAAGATTTTGTGCTCTTCTACATTCAGCAGGTCAGACGACAAAATCGTCAAATCGGCATAGTTCCCCACGGCGATTACCCCTTGGTTTTGCTCGGCAAAAGCTGCGAAGGCATTGTTGGATGTCATCGCCCTTAAGGCTTCTATGCGAGTCATTTTTTGTCTGGGTTCGTAACCCGTTTCGGGTGTGCCTTTTAATGTTTTTCTTGTGATCGCTGCGTAAAAATTCGCGATGGGATTAATCGGTTCAACCGGGACATCGGTTCCTGATGCGATCAAGACTCCTGCATCAATAAGTGAGCGCCAGATGTAGGCGCCGGACTCAATTCGGACTTGCCCTAATCGTTCTATGGCCCAAGGTCTGTCCGAACTCATGTGGATGGGTTGCATCGAGGCGATGATGCCAAGTGTTTTGAATTTTTCAACGTCAGAAGGCCTGATATGCTGTGCATGTTCGATCCTAAAGCGCAAACTTTTTGGGTCGCTGACAGCTAGAGCGATTCGATCTAATACTTCGGTATTGGCTTTATCACCGATGGCGTGCGTGTTCACCTGCCATCCTGCGCGTGCTGCTCTTGTCACTAAGGCTTCGAACTCGTCAGCATCGAATGTGGGTAAACCCCTTGTAGCAGGATCGTCGGTATAAGGTTCATGGAGCCACGCGGTGCGAGACCCCAGGGCGCCGTCCATAACCACTTTAATGGAGCGTATGGTGAGTCGGGATGAACTATCCGCAATTAAAAGGGGGCGCTCTAACCACTGGTCAATTAAAGCACTGTCGTTTGCGTCGAGCATACTGTACAGCCTAAGTTTGAGTTCGCCTGACGCATCAAGATCTTGTTGCGCTTGAACATCGACAGAGTCCACGCCGGCATCATGAAAAGCGGTAATCCCATGCGCAAACGCGTGCTCCTGACCGTTCAGTATCGACCGCCTTGCGCTGGCAACAGAGCGTGTTGTCAGTTCAGAGATAAGTGAAATGGCGGTTTCGTGCAAAATCCCCGTGGGTTGTGACGTTTTTTCATGTACGATTACGCCCCCTTCGGGTGCTACGGTTTGCGCCGTAATATTGGCGCGCTGCATGGCGTTTTGGTTAATGAGTACTGTATGGCCATTGGCGTGTTCCAGCACGACGGGGTTGTTGGGTGCCACTAGGGACAGTTTATCGTGAGTTGGGAATCCGTCTACTTCCGGATTAGGTCGAGAACTCCATTTGCTTTGATGCCAACCACGGCCAAATACGACTTCGCCCGGTTGAAGGGTAGCGGCTTTTTGGCTAACCATGTCAACGATCTGGTCAAAGTTCTCTGCATTGGATAAGTTAATGCTGGCCAGTGAGCGACCGAGCGAAGAGAGGTGTCCGTGTCCTTCTATAAAACCTGGATAGGCGACCGCATCACCTAATTCTACTACCTCAGTGGTATCGTTGATCAGCGTCAGCGCATCGTCAAGTTTGCCGACAAATTGAAAGCGCCCGTTTTCTAGGATCACGGCCTCTGCCACGGGTTGTTGAGGGTTTAGCGTGTAGATGAGTCCTTGAATAAGTTGCCTAGAATTTTCAGCGACCGACGAGGCTGACCCGATGAGAGAAAAGAACAAAACGCTTGTTAAAAGGCTAGATCGCGACATAGTGAATTTCTCTTGGCCAAGTTGTTTGATTTTATTAAGGGTAACAAAAAAGGGGCCCTAAGGCCCCTTTAGCAGTTTTAATGCCTTAGATAAGGCTTAGAACGCATAGCGATAACGCGCGTACCAGAATCCACCACTGATACCCATGGGGGCGTATTGGCTGTAGGTGTTGCCAAGAACGGTCGCAGAGTTAAAGCCCAGGTTGTTAACCTTGGTTGCTTTGTCGCCGCTGTTGTCAAAGGCATTGTTAACACCTACCAGTACAGAGGACTGGTCGTTCAGTGTGTACTCAACTTCGACATCGACAATGAATTCGTCGCTGAAGATTGCGTCAGTGCCAAATACATCGTTTTCAAAGCTGTCGTACCACTCGTCATAGTAGCTTACGCGCGCCAAGACGCGGATGTCTTCCATGTGGTGGTTCGCCGACAAGTTCCAACGAGTCTCAGGTGTCGTCAATTCGATCTGACGAATTCGGCCCGGGCCAACGGTCGCAGGGTTGAACTTTTCAACGTCGGTAGAATTGCGGTTGTACGCCAAGTTCCAGTCGGTTGATCCACCCATCCACTCTGTGGTTGTTGACACGATCAAGTCAAAGCCTGAGGTGTTGGTGTCGAAGTCGTTTGTGAAGAAGCGGAACTGAGTCAAGTCGCCGGCACCTGGAACGTTAGTTGCGATCAAAGTGTCGATATCGTCTTGCGTCAGAACAACTTCCTCAGATAGGTTCAGTCTGTCCTCAACATCGATATCGTAATAGTCCAGCGTCACGTCGAATTCACCCAATGTGGCATAAATACCGAATGTGAAGTTGGTAGACTCTTCTGGATCCAGCGCCTTACCACCCTTGAATACAGCGACAGGGTTGGTTGACGGGATGGTGCCATTATTCACCAGTGTTGGTACGCCATTGACGTTGATAAGCTCGGTTGACGTGTTTGATGCATTTGCTTGGCCCGGTGTTGGCGCCTTGAAGCCAGTGCTGTACGTACTGCGGATACCGAAAGTCTCGTTGATCGCGTAGTTAGCTCCCAACTTGTAGTTGGTGGTGCTGCCGAAATCATCAAAGTCTTCGAAGCGCAATGCCGCTTGAACGACTAGGTCTTCGGTTGGCGTGAACTCGGCATCCACATACACCGCATAGTTGTCACGATCAAAGGTGCCTGAGGTCGCTTTTGGGAACCCGGGGAAACCGTTTGACGATGTGCTGAAGCCTTGATCAGCCAATGGTCCAGACGTGTAACTTTCTATCTGGCCAGCGCCGATTTTGAATTCTTCGTTACGCATCTCAGCACCAAAACCTAAGTTAAACGTGCTGCTCACTTCGTAACTAAAGTCGGCGTTGATGTTGGTATCCGTTTGCTTGTAAAGACCTGGATCGAAGTCACGGGGTGAATCTGGTCCAAGGCTCGCGTTGACGGTGTTATTGATGAAGAAGTCTGCTTCATTGCTACCACGGTATGCGCTGAAATCCCACTTTAAGCCATTCGCTAATGTACCTTTAAGGCCGATTAGGAACGACATGTCGGTGACATCGCCGCCAAAACGAGGAGTAAAGCCGCCAGGGATGGTCTCTTGAAAGCTGAAGCAATTTGGATCGGCTGCCACTTGCGCGAACGCTGCCGCGTCTGGCGTTACGCCATCGGGGCCGCCCAGTGCAACAACCGGACAATCAATGCCGTCGTTAGGGGTTAAGTCACCGACCAGAAGAGTCGCACCGCCGTCACCGCTGTAAACAGCGCCACGGTTGGTGGGGTTACGGTAGAAGAACCCACCGTCAACTTCTTTGCTGTTGTAGTTGGCGTGACCATAGACTTCGACGTTCTCTGACAGTTGTGCGCCAAAGTTAGCAAAAAACTTCATGTCGTCGTTGACAATCGGTCGGCCCCAAACCATCGCAGGTACGGGTACCCCTTGGTAGCCATTGTCGATCAAGGTCTGCGCATCACCGCGCTGCTCAGAACGGCTGGTTGGATCCGACTCGCCAATTTCAGCGGTCAGATTCAAAAACCCAGAGTTACCCATGGGCAGACCGATATTGCCTGATATCGTTGTTTGTGCGCCATCACCTTCAAAGTATTCGCCATAGCGGACGTCGATAGAGCCGCCCTCAGCAGCGTCTTTTAATACGAAGTTCATCACGCCAGCAATTGCGTCCGAACCATATTGAGCAGATGCGCCGTCACGCAGTACTTCCAGACGCTCTAATGCGAGTGCTGGAATGGCCGCTGTGTCAGGGCCTTGAGATCCGTTAGAAATACCGTTTCCGAGCCACGTGATAACCGACGCGCGGTGACGACGCTTGCCGTTAACCAGTAATAACGTGTGGTCTGGGGCCATGCCACGTAAGTTCGCAGGACGAACCAGCGTCGCAGCGTCACTAATCGGTTGATCGTTAACGTTGTACGAGGGGATGACATTTCGCAAGAGGTTGCTCATGTCCGTGTCGCCCTGGTTCGCCATTTCTTCTCCACCGAGTACGTCGACTGGTGCAGGAGAGGATTGAACCGAACGGCCTTCGGTACGTGTACCCAGTACAACGACTTCTTCAAGTTCGTCTGCGGTTAAGGTAAGTGGTGATGCTATTGCCATCGCAACGGCGGCACTCATCGCAGTTTTGTATAGCTGCTTGTAGTGTTTCATGGTCTGCTCCTAATTGTTTTTGTCTTTCTTATGACTTTCAGAGATCGCTCTTTTCGCTTGCCAGAACGCTCTCCGTAAGTTCTACGTTGCGATGGTGTTTGGTGGATTATGCAATTATTACCAACGGAACGAGCCATGTACTTTAATGTGTTCGGCGAAGACATTACAGCGCGCATATTGGTAATATCTCCGATTTTCTATTACGCGCAAGGGCCATGTTTAGAGAAATCGTGATAGTGTTGAAGTCTCGTCAGTCGCGTCGATAAGCGATCTTCCGGAATGTTTAAACGTCTCAATATCTTGTTGATTCGGGAACGAAAAATAGGCGGCTTTACCCAGCGTTGCCACTTTGGGCAGTTCCTTACCCTGCTCGATCAGGTTGATGGCCTCTGCGATTTGCTCTGCCCCTTGCTCGTAGAGTTTATGGACGTGTGCAAAATAAGAGGCTTCTGTCACGAGGTGTTTTTTGATCGACACAATGGCTCCGGTATCGATGCC
>JALRFH010000003.1 GCA_023253715.1 Halieaceae bacterium | reverse complement strand
GTAAGCGTCGCAACGCACAAATACATCAGGTGCTTCATTGCGTGATACCAAGCCCAACCGTAGGTGGTTTCCGCAAAGTCAACCGAGGCACTGGCGATAGCCAGCAGGCCAATACCGCACAGCACGCCGATACAAACGATTAACCAAGTATCGACAGAGAGGCTTAGATGACTGGCAACAACTCGACTATTCATCGTGCCCCCCTGCCAACATAGCGACCCAATGTGCAAACTGGTCCCCACGATCTTGGTAATTTTTGAATTGATCCATGCTGGCACAAGCGGGCGACAACAATACCGTATCACCACGACTTGCCAAGCCCGCCGCCTGCGACAGTGCTTCTTTGAGGTTCTCGGTACGAATCACGTCCATCCGCAGAGGCAGTGCAGCGAGCTCCGGCGCAGCCTCGCCAAACACGATGACAGCGCGAGCGTATTGATTCAGGGCCGGCGTTAAGGCACTAAAATCTTGCCCCTTGCCAAGCCCACCAGCGAGCACAATCAATGGACTTTGTGGGCCGATACCCTCAATGGCAGCAAGCGCGGCCCCTACGTTAGTCGCTTTGGAATCGTTGATATATTGCACGCCACCCAGCGTCGCCACTAAGGCACAGCGATGCGGCAAACCTTGAAATGTTTGTAAGGTGTCAGCCATCACATCAACAGACACCCCAAAACACGAGCTTATCGCGCAGGCAACGAGGGCATTCTGATGATTGTGTTTACCTGCCAATCCGACCTGAGCAGTGTCAATGATCTTTTGATGCCCCATCCAGAGAGCGCCATCGAGCAATCTAAAGTCAGTATCACGCTGGGGTTTAGAGCCATACCGCACCATGCGTACCGTGCTATCGACAAGAGGCTGAGTCAGGACATCTTCATCATTGACAACAACGGTTCGCGCCTGACGAAAAATACGGTGTTTCGCCGCGTGGTAAAGCGCCATAGTGCCGTGATGGTCAATATGATCCGCGGTGACGTTCAAGACCACAGCTACATCCAAGCCCAAAGAACCGGCTCTCTCGAGTTGAAAACTCGACATCTCAAGTACGTAAACATCAACGTCATCATCAAGAATGGTCAGCGCCGCTGGCGATAAATTCCCGCCCACAGCAACCCGCAAACCCGCCGCGGCCAGAATTTCTCCCACCAAAGTCGTGACCGTAGACTTGCCGTTCGAGCCCGTGATACCGATCACCGGCGCCTGTGCCGCCTGCATAAATAAATCCAGATCGCCCGCGATCGCAGCGCCACTCGCTTGGGCTTTCGCGACCAGCGGCTGGCTTAAGGCAATACCCGGGCTAACGACCCAGGTGACACCGGCTTCGTAATAGGTCTCGGGCACCTGTTCGCAATACAAAGGCACCTCAGGGTAAGACTGGTGTAACCAGGCCGCATTCGGGGGTTCGTGCCGCGTATCGATGACCGCAACAGCTTTACCTTGGGCTCGCAAAAAATCGACGACGGACACACCGGTCTCACCCAATCCCACGACCACGTAGCGTTGGTCGCTGGCGATAAGTTGTTGGCGTGCCGAGGTACTCATGACTTTACCTCAACTTCAAGGTCGCAAGACCAAACAAAACGAGCATGACGGTGATAATCCAGAATCGCACAATCACGCGGGGCTCTGGCCAACCCTTTAGTTCGTAATGGTGATGAATTGGCGCCATCCGAAACACGCGCTTACCGGTTAGCTTGAACGAGGCCACCTGAATAATGACCGATACCGTTTCAAGCACGAAGATACCGCCCATAATAAAAAACACGATTTCGTGCCGCGTAATGACAGCGACACAACCCAAGGCTGCACCTAAGGCTAATGCCCCAACGTCACCCATAAAGACTTGCGCAGGGTAAGTGTTAAACCACAAAAACCCCAGCCCTGCGCCGGCGATAGCACCACAAACCACGGCCAGCTCACCGCTACCGGGCACATAGGGAATCAGCAAATATTCCGCAAAATCAACGCGACCGGTTAAGTAAGCGATGATCCCTAGGGCCGACCCCACCATGACAGACGGCAAAATGGCCAAACCATCAAGTCCGTCGGTAAGATTCACAGCATTGCTGCCCCCAACGATGACAAAGTAGGTCAGCACCACAGAGAACCAACCTAGGGGTACGATCCAGTCTTTGAGGAAGGGGACGTAAAGCTCAGTCATCGCATCCAGGCCAGAATAGGCGTACAGATAATACGCCGCCGCCAAACCCAACACTGACTGCCAAAAATACTTCCAGCGCGCTGGCAAACCGCGCGAATCGCGCTCAACGACTTTGCGGTAATCATCGACCCAACCCACAATGCCAAAACCCAAGGTCACCAACAAGGTAACCCAGACATACTGGTTCTCGAGATCCCCCCATAACAAAGTGCTGAGGGCGACTGAACTAAGGATTAAGATACCACCCATGGTGGGTGTGCCGGCTTTGACCAAATGCGTTTGCGGACCATCATCGCGGACCGCTTGCCCTACTTTCAAACGGTGCAGATACCGAATGGTTGCAGGACCGGTAAGGAGTGCAATCGCTAGCGCAGTGCCCGCCGCCAGAATACTTCGCAGGGTCAAGTAGCCAAAGACTCGAAACGAGGTGTCAAATTGACTCAAATATTCACTCAACCACACTAGCATGTTGCACCTCCTAGCGCCTGCAAATGAGACACAACACGATCAAGTTGTGCGCTGCGCGAGGCCTTTACCAAAATCCAATCGCAGTTCGGAATGGCCGATAACGCATCGATCACCGCTTGCGTCGTAGCGAAATATCGCACTCTCGCATCCTCGACAAGCGGCCAGCCCTTGCCGCTTAACCACACTTCATCGGCCGCACCACCAAGTGCCTGAGCCAGAATTTGCTGGTGATAATCGTCGCTGCTTGCACCCAATTCAGCCATTGGCCCAAGGATTGCGAGTCGCGTCCCTGCGGTTTTGGCCAAAGTAAGCAGTGCCTGCCGCATCGCCTCTGGACTGGCGTTGTAACTGTCATCCACTAGGGTCGTTGCCTCCGACAGTTTATGCCGAGCAAGACGCCCTTGAACCGGTTGAAGCGATGCGACCTGACTCACAATGGCACCCAGCGTCATACCGCAGGCTAAACACGCCGCGACGCTAGCCGCGAGATTTAAGGCATTATGTGCACCCACTAAATCACTCGCCAAAGCACAATCGCCCGCCGGTGTGCGCAAACGCACGCCCAGACCAGAAAATCCTTGATCGTCTACGTCAATCACTTGGATATCGGTGCCGTCTGCATAGCCAAAAGTGACGATCTGACCCGAAGCGCGCTCCCTCCACGTGCTGAGATAAGGAGAATCACCGGGCATCACCGCGATGTCACCCGAGCGCATGTCATCAAAAATTTCACCCTTGGTGTCCGCAATAACATCAAGCGAACCAAAGGTCTCTAGATGGGCGGGAAGAACCGTTGTTAGGATCCTAACCTGGGGCGCAACCATCGCACACAGATAGGCGATATCACCTTTAAACCGAGCCCCCATTTCAACCACCGCATATTGATCTTCGGGGCCCAACTCCAGCAAGGTTAGGGGAACACCAATTTCGTTGTTGTAGTTACCACGCGTCGAACTGGTTTCACCCAGCGCCTTCAAGAGATGTGCAACGATGGCTTTTACCGTCGTCTTGCCGGCACTGCCGGTGACGCCAACGATCGTCGCAGCCGAGGATTGACGCACACTTTTGGCCCATTGACCCAAGGCCGCCAAACAGCTGTCGACTTTGATTTGCGTGATAGCAAGAGGCAGCCATTGCTCGACCAAGGCGGCCACAGCACCCCGATCCCACGCTGCCTGAACGTAATCATGACCGTCGGCGGAATCACTGCGCAAAGCCACAAACAGGTCACTAGGTTGAACCCGCCGCGAGTCAAAACCAACACCGCGGATTGACACCGTGGAGCCGCGAGCCTGCGCGTCCAGCATAAACGCCAACTGATCCGATGAAATGCTCGTCTTCATGCGCATTTCCTCAACGACAGCGCGGCTTTCGCCGTCGCGACATCGGAAAAGGGATAGGCCACATCGCCAATCACCTGCTCGGTCTCGTGCCCCTTACCTGCAATGACCAAGGTGTCGCCTGTCGCTGCAGAGACAATGGCCGTCTCAATCGCTTTGGCTCGATCAGCCAGCACTAATCTTGGATTAGGGCACCCTTTTTGAATGTCATTTAGTATCTGTAGAGGATCTTCGGATCTTGGGTTATCGCTGGTCAGAACCACCCAATCGGCACCACTCAGGGCGGCCTGCCCCATCAAGGGGCGCTTCGAAGCGTCCCGATCACCACCACAACCAAACACGACCCAGAGATCGTTCGCCACTGTAGGTCTCAGCACCTGCAAGACACGAGCGATCGCGTCGGGCGTATGAGCGTAGTCGACATACACTGCAACGTCCGACTCGGGCTCAACACGCTCTAACCGTCCGGGCACACCTTTAAGCCGTGACGCTGCGCGGATCAAGTCCTCCAGTGCAAAACCCTCGGCCCACAACATCAGAAGCGCCGTCAGGGTATTGCGCAAATAAAACTCACCCACCAAGGGCAGTTGCAACACTAAGTCTTGCCCATCAAGTCGTAATCTTGCCTCGGTTCCAAACGCATGATACTGGGGCTTAACCACCACATCGGCATCGCGCTCATGAACCAAGCTAAACCCCAGCACTCGAATGTGCGCTGGCACCCCCGCCCGCAGCCTTCGAACCTCGGGATCATCGAGATCCATGACTAAAGTATTAAGCGAAGGCAACTCGATAATTTGTGCCTTAGCCGCAATGTAATCGGCCATGCTGCCATGATAATCGAGATGATCTTGGGTGATATTGGTGATAGCCGCGGTGCCAATTTGCAGCCCCGCTAAACGTTGTTGCGCCAGACCGTGCGACGACGCTTCTAAAGCCACCCATGAAACCGCTTCGGACGCTGCATCCGCCAAATAACGATGTATTTCCACCACATCGGGCGTGGTATTGCGCGTCGGGCGCTCGCCGCTGGGCAGCTGGAATCCAAGCGTGCCCACCGTACCCGCCTTGCAGTTCAAGTGCGTCAATAACTGCGCGATCAACTGGACGGTTGAGGTCTTGCCATTGGTACCCGTCACGGCCAGCAAATGCTGATCGTGGCGCGCCGTTGCAAATAAACGTGCCGCAATAATACCCAGGACCGCGCGCACATCATCGACGATTACCAGCCCAATGGGATCCGGCAAATCGATATCATGCTGTGTCAACACAGCGCTAGCACCACGATCTATAGCATCCTGGATAAAGGCCGATCCATGTTGCTTATGCCCGGGGACCGCCACAAAGAGGCAACCCAAAGAAGCCGCCCGACTGTCGGTTACCAGATCAACAACCTCGGCATCGCGTAGGCATCGCCCAAGGTCTCGGCACAGCTCTGACAGCAGCAAGGTAGGCTTAACCATCACTAGCCTCCGCACTGACCCCGGCTTCAGCGGCCGCCAATTGAATCACCGCAGGTCGAACCTGAGGAGCCACACCCAAAATGCGTAACATCGAGGCGGTCATATCCGCAAACAGGGGCGCAGCGACAACACCGCCACCCACTTCATGCCCTTTGGGCTCGTTTACCATGACAACCGTAACAAATCGGGGATCATTGGCGGGCGCCATACCCGCGAACCAAGCAATGTAACGTTTGCGATCATAGCCACCGGCGCCCGCCTTATGCACCGTACCGGTTTTACCGCCAACACTGAACCCAGGCACGTTGGCCAAAATGCCCGTACCACCCTTGGCGGTCACCGTGTTCAACATACTGCGCAGATCAGCTGCGATCGCCGGAGTGGTTACCTGCTGCGCCAAGGGCAAACGCGCACTCGACTGAGCCAGCAACGTCATAGGCTGCAAGCGCCCGTGGTTCGCGATCACACTGTAAAATAAAGCCAATTGGGCCGGCGAGACCGTAACGCCATAGCCAAAGGCCAAGGTCGCTTGCTCAATATCACTCCACCGCGACTGCAGTGGCAACACGCCGGCCGTTTCCCCTGGAAAGCCAGTACCCAGAGCCTGACCAACACCAAACCGCTGCAAAACCGGTAATAATGCGTCTCGACCCAGATCAAGCGCCAACTTCGTCGTCCCAACCTGACTGGACTTGGCCAACACGCCAGCCAAAGTCAGCTCACCGTAATTCACTGGATCTTTGAAGGTTTTGCCCTGCACGACCATCCAACCAGGACTGGTGTCAAACACGGAATCCTTGGTGTACCGACCCGTCTCAAGGGCAGCGACGGCGGTGAGTGCTTTGAACGTAGATCCCGGCTCGTATTGATCCACAAATACACGATTGCGAGCAGCACTGGCGCTAAAAGTGCTGCGGTCATTGGGATTAAAACTCGGGTAATTCGAGGCCGCCAGAACCTCACCCGTATGGCTATCAACCGTAATCGCTGACGCCGCTACCGCGCCTGTTTTCGCAACAACCGACTGCAAGGCTCGGTACTGAACATACTGCAGACGCAAATCAATGCTCAACCTAATATCGCGACCATCGGACGCTGTAGACTCGATACCGATATCTCGCACGGCCTTGCCGGATCGGTCTTTAATGTATTTTTTACGTCCGGGGCTTCCACTGAGCACATGATCAAAGGCAAGCTCCAAGCCAGACAAACCCGAGTCACTATCTCCCGTTAAACCAACAAGTTGCGCCGTCAGGTCACCCGCAGGATAAAAGCGCTGGTAATCGCGTTGCGCTGTTACACCCGACATGCCGCTGGCTAACACGGGCGCGGCCTGTTCTGGCGTCACATGCTTTTTGACATACATGAACTGCCGATCTTGGTACTGCTGAAATCGCGCCTCGAGCTCTTTGGCATTCAAGTCTAGCAGGGTCGCCAATGTGGGCAGATTCTTAGCATCAAATTGCTGTGGATTTAAGGATAGGGTCACGACAGGAGTCGAGATCGCCAAGGGCTCGCCGTTGCGATCCAAGATCGCCCCTCGATGCGCTGGAATTTGAGCATATCGCACCGTTCGGGCGTCGCCCTGGTTTTGCAAGAATTTTTGCCCTTGCTCAAGGTCCAACAACTGCAACATAGCCAAACGAGCGACCAAGGCTAAGGCCAACACTGACAGCCCGCCAACGCTGACCACAAACCGCCACGAAGTGGCTGAACGCTCGCTGTGACGCGTCAGCTTACTCATTGGGCACCACCTGAATTTGCGTCGGGGAGGCAGCGAGCATACCCATCTCAGCGCCAATTTGATCGACGCGATCCATTCGTGTGTAGGTGCTAAGCTCAAGCAATAATCGACTGGATTCATCGCGCAAAAACCACTGGCGATTCTCAGCGACCTGCAATTCGGTCGTCACATTGCGAGTCGCTTGGGTGACACTAATAACGGCGAAACCACTTAGCAGCACCGCCAAGACCAGCAGAAGCAATTGCCAAAGCCGCAGACTCATACTCGACGCTCCGCAATCCTAAGCACAGCACTGCGCGCACGTACGTTTGACCGCACCTCCTGCTCTGAGGGCTTAATCGCTTTACCCACCAATGCCAACGGACCAAGCGCCAAGTCACCCTGCAATGGCACACCCCGAGGCACCTTGGGTCCCTGAGAGGCCTGACGCATAAACTGCTTAACCTTACGGTCTTCTAAACTGTGAAAGCTAATTACAGCCAAACGCCCGCGAGGCAGCAAACAATCAACCACCACGCTCAACAGAGCATCCAAGTCGTCCAGCTCACGATTAATGGCGATGCGTAAGGCTTGAAATGTGCGCGTCGCGGGATGCTTGTGCTTTTCCCAACGGGGATGCGCGGTCTTTACCAATTCCGCCAGTTCCAGCGTGGTAGAAATCGCTTTTTCGGTGCGCGCCTTCACAATGGCAGCAGCAATACGGCGTGCAAAACGCTCTTCACCGTAGTCGCGCAAGATCGTAACCAACTCATCCTCTGCCACTGCATTCAAATAGTCCGCCACCGTTGGCCCGCTGGAATTATCCATCCTCATATCCAGTGGACCTTGACGTTGAAACGAGAATCCGCGTTCATCCTGATCAAGCTGCGGACTTGACACACCCAAATCCAGCAACACACCGTCAACACCCGGCCATCCCAACTGCGCCAAGGCCGCGGGTAAATCAGCAAAGCTGCCATGATAAACCGATACTCGAGAATCCTGTGCCGCCAGAGCCTCAGCACACTCGATAGCTTGAGGATCTTTGTCCATAACCAGCACAGCAGCGTCGTCGTTGAGCAAAGCCAACAATGCTCGCGTGTGACCACCTCGACCAAAGGTGCCATCCACGTAGTGACCCGATAAAGGACCAACCAGCCCCTGCAGCGACTCTTCCAGCAATACCGACTCGTGCATCCTGACACCTACAGTGTGAGTGACATGAGTTCTTCCGGCAGCTCAGTATCAGCACCGGATTCCAACAAGGCTTTATCTCGCTCAGACAACCACAAGTTTTCTGACCAAATTTCGAGCTTATTACCCTGACCAACCAGCACCAATTTTTTATCAAGATTGGCGTATTCGCGGAGCGGAGCGGGCAACAATAATCGGCCGTTTGCGTCCATTTCCAAATCGGTGGCATAACCCAAGGTAAGACGCTGGAAGCGCTTTACCGCAGGCTTCAGGGCAGGTAGAGCCTGTATCTGATCTTGAATGACTTCCCACTCGGGCAAAGGGTATAGGGCAAGACAGGCAACCTGGGTATCAATGGTGATGACCACCTCGCCGTTACAATGACCCAGCAGAGGCTCGCGATGCTTGGCTGGAATCGCCAATCGCCCTTTCGCATCCATATTGATGTGATGCACGCCTCTAAACACTGAAACCGCCCCTTTTTTATGTCAGTAAATCCACAAAAAACCAAATTTACCCACTTTTCTCCACTTTGCGACACTATAGAGGTGCACGAACACCCCTGTCAAGGCGACGAAATTTGAAAAAATGTTGCTATTTCAGTTAATTAGCACCCTCATGCAGGGTGCGAGAAGGATGATTACCCCAGTAGATTCTTAGGAATTTCCACGGATTTACACAGCCCTAAGGCCATGTAGTCACATTCTACTTTAAGAGAAATCAAAAAAAAGAATAAAAATCTCTACTTTTATTCATAAAAAATATAAATGAGTCGGTCGATAAGCCGGGTTCTGTCGTGGACGATCATTCCTCTGCGACTGATGTCACCATCAGCCTGTAGCGACCTACCCGAACTCACCGCGGGTCACGGCTAATGAGTTCCTATTTGGTCTTGCTCCAAGTGGGGTTTACCATCGCCAAACCTGTTACCAAGTTTGCGGTGCGCTCTTACCGCACCTTTTCACCCTTACCAACCTTCGCTGGCGGTTTCCTTTCTGCTGCACTTTCCGTAGGCTCGCGCCCCCCAGGCGTTACCTGGCACTCTACCCTATGGAGCCCGGACTTTCCTCCAGAAGCGAAAGCTTCCAGCGATCGTCTGACCGACTCGCGGCGAGGTTACCCCGTGTGGAGGTTTCAATCAACCGAATTCTTGCGTTCCAGAAGCCATTCGTACATGGGCTTTTTCTTCAATCCCAGGTAATCGGCCACCATCGCCGCAGCAATTTTGGGTGGTGCGTACTCAGCAATCTGCACTAACAATTCCTGCTCCCCCTGTCCGAAGTCAGCTTGCGTTTCGTCGGTGCCCCGGATCAACACCACAAATTCACCCCGCTGCTGATTACTGTCGTGCGCCACAAACTCAACCAAATCAGCCAAAGTGCCGCGCTTGATCGTCTCAAAGGTTTTGGTCAACTCGCGGCAAATACAAGCCTCTCGCGCACCCCCGTAGACCGCCACAGCATCGGTCAACATCGCCAAAATACGGTGCGGCGCCTCGTACAAAACCAAGGTTGCTGATTCGAACGCATAACCGGCCAGCCAGGCGCGCCGAGCACTCTCTTTGGCCGGACCAAAACCCGCGAATAGAAATCGATCTGAGGGCAAACCGGCCGCTGATATTGCAGCGATAGTGGCACTAGGTCCCGGCACCGGTATGACCCGAATACCCGCGTCCTGTGCAGCGCGAACCAGCTCGTAGCCAGGGTCTGAGATTAAGGGGGTTCCGGCATCGCTGACCAAAGCGCAAGAGCCACCTGCGGCACACGTCGTTTGTATCTTGGCCAGCATTGAGGCGGTTGACGAGTGCTCATGATAGGCCGTGACGGACCGCTCAATACCGTGGTATTGAAGCAGCTTGCGAGTATGACGCGTGTCCTCGGCGGCCAGCAAATCCACGTGTTCTAGGATGCGTAACGCGCGAAGCGTGATATCATCCAAATGTCCGATGGGAGTTGCTACAATGTACAAACCCGATTCCAATGCATTCTCCTTACTGAAGGCGAGCCGAGGCCAAGCGTCAACGATATCATGAAGCACAACGAACTGCTCACTTCTCTACTTTTACTTGGGATTAGCTTACTTTTGGCCAGTTGTGGGCAAACACCGAGCAAACCCCTGCCCGAATCGCGCGAGTCGACCGGCATCATCGCCTCCCAGCCGGACATCGAACTGACAGAACCCACCGAACCAGAACTCGAGGCGATGCGCGAGGCGCTCACCCAGGCCGAACTTGCTTGGGCGGAGGCTAATTTTCACCATGCGCTGAGCTTAGCGCAAACCATTCGTTACTCGGCCCTAAGCGATCAAGATCAGCTGCGCGGTCTTTATCTGCAGGCCCAGCTCGACAGCGTTTTCAGCGCTTATCCGGCCACCCTTAAGGCCCATCAGGCGCTGCTCCGCTACAACCTAGAGCCACTCGGCCTGCGCACCAGCGACATCGAGGAGCGAATCTATCAACTTGCGGTGCGGCACCAAGATCACGCCACGACCGTGCGATACGGTCTCCTCCCGCTACTCAACCCCAAAGTATCACCCGAGTACCGTCGTGATCGACTCATGTCGATCGCAACCGCAATCAGTCACCTTAAGGCCGACCAGCTTATCGATATCTCGCGCCAATTACCCCCAACGGCACAAACTGTCCTCGCAAGTGTTGCCCAACCCGCTGTGCTAGAGCGGCGCAATGTGGGCGCAAACTTATGCCAGCAATGGAACGACTCGAATGCCTTCGGCACAATCAGTGCTAACGAGTGTCATGGCGACGCAAGCGAAACCGGACAAGGTGCCTTACTGATTGCCCTGCCACTGTCGGGCCGGCTCAAAGTCGCCGGTGAAGCTATTTTAGACGGCATACTATTCAGCCACTTGAATCAGGCGAAGCGCGCCGATCTGCACATCGTCGACACCGAGGAAGTCAGCGACGAAGCCTTATTAAGCGTTTTACAAACCGGTCAATTCTCCAGCATGATCGGTCCACTGGAAAAATCTCGGGTCCAGTCTTGGCTGACCTTAAGCCAGGCGACTCAGGCCCGTATTTTGGCGTTGAACACGCCCGAAAATCTTACCGATAGCGCCAGGGGACAACACTTTTACCAATTGGCACTCAGCCCTGAAGCAGAGGCCACGTTTTTGGCCGATACAGTCTACGGCTCTGGCGCTCGTCGCATTTTGATCATTCGACCGCAAACCGATTGGGGTGCAAGAACGTTGCTCGCCCTGCGAACTCGCTGGCAGGCATTGGGGGGCGTTGAAACAGCGACGGCCACCTACCGGGGGCAAGAGGATTACGAAAGCAGTCTTCGGGTCGCCTTAGGTGTGGCGGACAGCGCCGCACGAAGGCGCACGCTCGGGCGCTTGTCGGGCCTCTCAATGCACCTGCAAGCGCGCCGGCGTGAAGACATCGATGCCGTAATCATGCTGGCGAGCAGCCCCGAAGAAGCGCGCTCCATAAAGCCTTTGCTCGCCTTCCATTTCGCCGAGGACCTGCCAGTATTTGCCTTATCAGCGGCAAACGATTTACCCCAACAGGTTGACCACAAAGATTTAGATGATGTGGTGACTTTAGACATCGAATCACTGCAACCCATCCCTAATGAAACACCGAGCTCCCCCGCCTTGGCACGCCTGATCGCACTGGGCATCGACGCCTACGCGTTAAGCCAACTACCTGAACTTAACGCGCCGCTGAAATCCCTGTACCGCGGGCGCACAGGTCTTTTGTGGGTGGATGAGCAGGGTTTTGTGCAACGAAGATGGAAAGTGCTTAAATACGATAAAGACGAGCGCAAAACACTGTAGCACCCTCATCCTTTTGGGGGCTGATCATGAGAACACAGGGCTTACAATTTGAGCGCGCGGCAGAAACGTTTCTAACTCTAGCCGGGCTGCAAATCATAGCCCGAAACTATCGCTGTTCTTATGGCGAGCTCGATTTAGTCATGCTAAGCCATCACACCTTGGTTTTTGTCGAAGTTCGCCAGCGTCGCCCCTCGCGCTTTTATTCGGCGATCGAATCCGTATCGAAAAAGAAACAACAATGCCTGATTAAGGCCGCTTTAATGTTCCTTGCGGAACATCCAGAATTCCAGAGCCACCGTTGCCGCTTTGATGTGGTCGCCTACCGCAATGAAAACGAGCAACCGCTTTGGTTAAAAAGCGCCTTTACCGATGGCTAAAAGAACGTAACAATAGCGCCATGAATCCATACGATCTTATCGCAAAGCATTTCGCCGACACGCTGCAAGGTGTGGCAGAGCAAGTCGACACGCTGGCACCAGCGCTTGAGGCCGCGGGCGCTCTCCTCGCCCAAGCCTTACTGCAAGATGGCAAGATCATTCTGTGTGGACTGGGCCCTGATGCGGCCGCAGCCCAACTACTAGGCACCTACCTGATCAACCGCTTTGAACTTGACCGGCCAGCACTGCCCGCCATTAATCTAGCCCAAGGCAGCAGCACCACCACCGGGGTGATTGGCGCCAGTGGCTCCAACGATTTGTTTGCGCGCCAAATCAAGGCACTTGGTCGGCCTGAGGACGTATTGGTTTGTATCGGCAGTCATCAATCTCATACGGCCTTATTGCGCGCCATTCAAACCGCCCACGACAGCGATATGACCGTGGTAATCCTGTGCAATCAAGAGCTCAATGACCTCAGCAGCCTTATCAGTGGCAACGACGTAAGTATTGCCATTCAGGGCTCAAGGCCTAGCCTAGTGCTTGAACTCCAGATAATGTGCATTCATCGACTGGTGGAATTGGTCGAGCAGTCTCTATTCTTTAACAACATGGAAGAACACCCGTGAACTCAATCGCAAAATTGATCGCCTTATCCTCACTCTTAGTGTTAAGTGGCTGTGGCTCTATGCTTGCCGGCCTGGGTTCAGAGCCCATCAAAGAGGATCCAACCAGTCGCTCACTGGGCCAATCCATTGAAGATGAATCGATCGAGACGAAAGCCATTGTCAACATCAACGCGTCAGATGAAGGCTTTAAAAAAGCGCGCGTCGAAGTCGATTGTTACAACGGCTATGTCTTAATCACGGGTCAAGTACCCACCGAAGAACTTAAGCAAAAAGCCTCTGATATCGTCAAACAAATCCCCAAAGTGCGGCGTATCTATAACGAGCTCGAGTTGGCCTCGCCCAGCTCGCTGCTGACGCGTTCAAGCGATGCGCTACTGGCAACCAAGGTCAAAACCATTTTGTTGGCGCGCGAGGATATCGAGGGCAACAGAATCGATGTGTCCGTCGAAAACGGTATCGTCTATTTGTTGGGCTTGGCATACCGCATTGAGGGCGAGCGCGCCATTAATGCAGTGTCTGACATCGGCGGCGTGCAGCGTGTCGTCAGCGTCTTTGAATGGCTGGATTAATTACTTAACGACTTTAAGTGCAGGCTTCTTTGGCCTTTCAGAGCCAACATCCAATCCGCCATCATCGGGGCTTGGCGTTGGCGAAGACGGCTCGGGATCGAACATCATGCCTTGGCCGTTTTCTTTGGCATAAATGCCCAGTACCGAGCTCATAGGCACCCATACATCGATGGGTTGACCTGAAAAACGCGCATTAAAACAGACCGCGTCATCCAGCATATTGAAGTCCACCACAGCGCCCGGTGCGATATTTAGGACGATACTGCCGTCTTTGACGTAATCTTGGGGCACCACGACGCCTGCGCGAGTGGCATCAACAAGAAGGTAAGGGGTGCAGTTGTTATCGACGATCCAATCGTACAAAGCCCTAACGAAGTAGGGCTTGCTAGACGTCATTGTGTGCCGACTCATCGTATTAGCGCATCTCGCGCTCTTGTGGCGAGAGTGACTCTTGAAAGGCCTCGCGGTCGAACAGCGATTCCATGTAGTTAAAAAGCGGCTTGGTCTGGCGAGTCATTTTCAAATCGATCCCGTAAGACGGCAAACGCCACAAAATCGGGGCCAAACAGCAATCCACTAGCGTGAATTCGTCGCTCATAAAGAAGGGTTTTTCTGCAAAAATGGGCGCAATCCCCGCAAAACTTTCACCCAACTCTTTTGCCGCCTTGGCTTTTGCAGGCTCCGAACCTCGTTCGATTTTATCAACCAACGAACACCAGTCGCGCTCGATCCGGTGCATGTACAAACGGCTTTCTGCTCGAGCTACGGGATACACCGGCAGTAAGGGCGGATGAGGGAAACGTTCGTCTAAGTACTCCATCATCACTTTCGATTCGTATAACACCAGTTCTCGGTCCACCAGCGTTGGAAGCGAATTGTATGGATTGAGATCAGCCAGTTCTGCTGGGAGTTGCTGCGCATCGACTTCAACCAAATCAACCGTGACCCCCTTCTCGGCCAGAACAATCCGAACACGGTGGCTGTAATGGCAAGTGCTGTCAGAGAAAAACGTCATCGACGACCGCTTTGTAACGATACCCATGTATTACCCTCAGTAGTAACAAGGCCGGAGCGCTAGCACCGGCCAATTATTGGCTTAGTGAACGTCTTTCCAGTATTCGCGGTTCAGTAACCACGCCAACACGAAGAATAGAACGATAAACATTAATGTGAACAAACCAATGCGATGGCGCTTTTCGGCGACGGGATCAGCACTGTACGACAAGAAATTCACAAGATCGTAGATCGCCGCATCGAATTCGGCTGTTGACATCGCACCCGCCTGCTTCACTTCAAGGCGACCGCAAGGCACATCAAGAATGTCTTCCCCTGTGAGTGGATCGCGCTTGATACCACCATTAGCCGCATGGCCAGGCCCCATAGCACACTCAGACATACCTTGCAGATCCATCAAGACATGGGGCATACCGACATCTTTGAATACCTTATTATTCACGCCGTAGGGACGCGCAGGGTCGGCGTAAAACGTGCGCAAATACGTGTACAGCCATTCGGGTTGGCGCGCGCGTGAAATCAGTGTCAAATCAGGCGGTGTCGCACCAAACCACTGCTTCGCCAGACCTTTGTCCATCGCGTTATTCATTAAGGCACCCATTTTGACGTCCGTATCGAACTTCAAATTGGCTTCGAACAAATCCTCTGGGATTCCTAAATCGGCCGCAACACGGTTGTAGCGCTGGTACTGCAGAGAGTGACAGCCGAAACAGTAGTTCATAAACATCTGTGCGCCACTTTGCAGCGACGCTTTGTTACTGTGATCGACAGTAATCTCGTCACAGGGAATGCTACCGCAGGCGTACTCAGACTCGGCACCTACCGCCTTCAGGGGTAGAACCGTCAGCACTGCAATGACTGCAGCAGCGCCTAGCACACCCATCATGCTCAAACCGCCATCCATAGTGACGCGCTCGGGCACAGGCTTCACCTTGTCCATAGATGACCAAACAGGCATGGCAAGGAAGAATAAGAAGTAGAAGATCGAGCAAATTTGCGCCAAGAACGTGCGCTCGGGGGTCGGTGCTTTAACGCCCAACACACCCAAAATCAGGAACGAGGCAACAAACAGGGCCAACATCACCTTGGTGATATTGCCTTTGTAGCGCCAGCTCTTCACCGGCGAGCGGTCGAGCCAAGGCAATAGGAAGGGAACGGCCACTGAAGCTGCGAACGCAATAAAACCCCAGAACTTATCGGGCACTGCACGCAACACCGAGTAAAATGGCGTGAAGTACCACACCGGCGCGATGTGCGCAGGGGTCTTCAGTGCGTTTGCCTCTTCAAAGTTGGCGTATTCTAGGAAAAACCCACCCATCTCTGGCATAAAAAAGATGACGCCGCAGAAGATAAATAAGAACACGCCAATCGCCTGAAGATCGTGCACCGAGTAGTAAGGGTGGAAGGCGATTCCGTCCAGAGGTACACCGTTTTCGTCTTTGTGCTTTTTGATGTCCACACCATCGGGATTATTTGACCCCACTTCGTGCAGTGCCAACAAGTGCAACACGACCAAGGCCAACAACACGATAGGCAGTGCTACCACATGCAGCGCGAAGAAACGGTTCAGCGTAATGCCTGAAATCAGATAGTCGCCACGAATCCAAGTCACCAAGTCTTCGCCCACGACCGGAATCGCGCCGAATAAGGAGATAATCACCTGGGCGCCCCAGTACGACATCTGGCCCCATGGCAAAACGTAGCCGACAAAGGCTTCCGCCATCAATACCACAAAAATGAGCATACCGAAGATCCAGATCAGCTCGCGCGGCTTTTGATATGATCCGTACAGCAAGGCTCGGAACATGTGCAGATACACCACCACGAAAAACGCTGACGCGCCGGTCGAGTGCATGTATCGAATCAGCCACCCGAACTCTACATCGCGCATGATGTATTCAACGGACGCAAAGGCACCCTCTGCACTGGGAGTGTAACTCATGGTCAGCCAAATACCGGTTAGTAACTGGTTGACCAGTACAACTAGCGACAAGACGCCAAAGAAATACCAAAAGTTGAAGTTTTTGGGCGCATAGTACTTGCCCATGTGCGTGTTCCACGCGCGCATAATCGGTAATCGGGCATCAACCCAGTCGCGCAAACCTACCAAAGCATTAATCATTACGCCGCCTCCGCATCGATGCCAATAACCAGAACCCGGTCAGATTCGTAGGAATATGGAGGCACCACTAGGTTAGTGGACGCTGGCACGCCGGAGTATACGCGGCCAGACAAATCAAATTTGGAACCGTGACAGGGACAGAAAAAACCGCCCAACCAGGCATCACCACCCAAGTCCGCCGCACCCACTTCGGGGCGATATTTGGGCGCACAGCCCAGGTGTGTGCACAAGCCTTCAACCACAAGCAATTCGGGTCGCAAAGCGCGATCAACACCCGAGATGTAGGCGGGTTGTTGCGAGATCGCAGAATCTGGATCTTTCAAGTCGCCGTTCAACTTGGGCAGGTTATCCAGCATCGCTTGGGTTCGATTCACCACGTAAACGGGCTTGCCTCGCCACTCGACCACAATCATCTGGCCTGGCTCCAGCTTTGAAATATCGGCCTTAACCGGTGCACCTGCGGCTTTTGCCTTAGCAGATGGCTGCCAAGAACCCAAAAACGGCGTCGCAATACCCACCGCACCCGCAACGCCCACGACGCTGGTTGCAGTGGTCAAAAAACGACGCCGACCTGTGTTTACAGTTTCATCAGACATGTTGTACTCCACCCCGACTGATTTTGGCGACCTTTCACGGCCAAAATGGCGCGAGAAAATCACCGGCCCAAAAATGAAGGGAATGGTAAAGAGTTTGCCCGCGAGATACAAGCCGAATCGCGGCTTGACGCGCTTTTTTTAAGGGTAAATGTGATCCAAAACAAAGTGTTACTGCAAAACGCAAAAAAGCCCGTGGATTGCGCCACGGGCTTCCTTGAAAAAGCCAAAAATCTTAGCGTTTGCTGAACTGAGGGCGTTTACGCGCTTTGCGCAGACCGACCTTTTTACGCTCAACTTCACGAGCATCACGAGTCACGTAACCCGCTTTGCGCAGCGCACTACGCAGAGTTTCGTCGTACTCCATCAGTGCGCGAGTAATCCCGTGGCGAATCGCACCCGCCTGACCGAAGCTACCGCCACCTGCGACGGTGACATTCACGTTAAAACGATCAGCCATTTCCACCAATTCGAGTGGTTGACGCACAATCATACGTGCAACTTCGCGACCGAAGTACACATCGATAGGGCGATCGTTAATGGTGATAGCACCTTCGCCTTGAGTTAAAAATACGCGCGCCGTAGAGGTTTTACGTCGGCCCGTGCCGTAATACTGAGCTGCTGCCATAATCGTCACGCTTCCTTAAATTTCTAAAGTTTCAGGCTGCTGTGCCGCATGGGGATGTTCGTTACCCGCGTACACTTTCAGCTTCTTGAACATCGCCCGACCTAAAGGGTTGCGAGGCAACATACCTTTAACAGCACGCTGCAACACGCGCTCGGGAGCACGTTCGATCAATTTTTCGAACGAGAACGATTTCAGACCGCCTGGGTACCCTGTGTGGTGATGGTACATCTTGTCAGTGGCCTTCGCGCCCGTCACTTTCACTTTCTCAGCATTCACAACAACGATGTAATCACCGGTGTCGATGTGAGGCGTGTATTCTGGCTTGTGCTTGCCACGCAAACGGTGAGCAATCTCGCTCGCCAAACGTCCAAGCGTTTTATCGGTGGCGTCAACCACAAACCACGCCTGGTTCACTTCGCCACTTTTTGCACTGTAAGTTTTCATGTTGACTTGGCCTTGTAGGGCTAAATTTAAAGAGCGCGAATACTACTCAATCGATACGGTGTTTTCAAGCAGTATTTTCACCATTTTCCAGCTTCGTGAAAAAGACCCAATCACAGGCAGATTCTAGGCCTTGTGTGCGCTGGCTAAATACTCTTCCGATTGCATTTCTTGCAGCCTGGAGTACGTTCGATCAAACTCGAAAGCCAGGCGCGAGCCCCGATATAGCTGCAACAAGGGTGCATCGGCACTCAAAACTAGCTTAACGCCCCGATCGTAGAATTCATCCACCAAATTGATAAAGCGTCGCGCTTGATCATCATTGGTCCCAGTAAATCTGGGCACCCGTTCAAGCAGTACTGTGTGATAGACCCGCGACAGCTCGATATAGTCATTTTGCGACCTCGGACCATCACACAAGGCAGCAAAGGTGAACCACGCCACGTTATCAGCCAAAGCCTGCACCACCAACGGCCGATTATTAACTTCGATGGTTCCCGCTTTTATCTCCGCTTGAGGCACCAAGGATTGAAACATGGTAACCAAGGATTGAGCCGCTTCCTCATTATGGGGCGTGTGGTATAAAGGCAGGGTTTGCAGAGTTCTGAGTCGATAATCGACCCCGGAATCCAGATTGTAAACACGCGTGTACTTTTGCAGCATCGCGATCGCCGGCAGAAACCTCTGGCGCTGCAAACCGTCTTTGTATAAGTTCTCGGGCACGATGTTTGAAGTCGCCACCAACGTAATGCCGCGCTCAAACAGGGCTTGCATCAAGCCCCCTAAAATCATGGCATCACCGATATCCGTGACAAAAAACTCGTCAAAACACAGCACTTGAGCTTCAGCCGCAATCCCATCCGCTACCGCCAATAGCGGGTTCTTTGCCCCCTGTAGTGCACGCAGGTCGTTGTGCACGCGATACATAAACCGGTGAAAGTGCACACGTAAAACGCGCCCAGCGGGCAAGGCATCCGTAAACAAATCCAACAGGTGCGTTTTTCCTCGACCTACTCCGCCCCAAAAGTACAGGCCAATTTCCGGCTCGAGCCGACGCTTAAAACCAAACAGTCGACGTTTGCGCTGATCGCTCGACAAGACGCGGTGATACAAATCATCCAACAAGGCCGCGGCCTCAGCTTGCGCTTGATCCGGCATAAGTATGCCGCTTGCTAGCTGCTGCTGATACCGCGCTAAAGGACTGATCCCCGCCTTGCTCATTGTGGATGCACCTCTGACCATTCGCGCCGCACTCTAGCGGTCTCTTTCAAAAGTCGCAAGTAATGCACACGATAAATCGTACAGCTACACCACAATTCAGGCTATACTAGACGCCCAGAGAGGATAAAGACGTGATCGAACTAACATCTGTAACATTGCTAATCGTTGGCCTACTGGTCGCCGCCGTCTCGTTTTTGGGCGGATGGCTACTCGGACAGCGCGGTGTCAGCGCCGACGACTCGCGCGAACAAGAGCTCGAAGAGACCATTGCTGTGCTAAAACACAAGCACGAGCAGTACCAACACAATGTGAACACCCACTTTGCTCAGACCGCCGAATTGGTCAGTCAACTCACGCAAGACTATCGCAAAGTGTACGAGCACTTGTCAGAGGGCGCGGCGCAATTGTGCGACAGCAGCCAATTGCCGCAAACACTGCTTCAGGCTATCGAAGCTGATCAAGGCCGAGAGCTAGACCCCAATCAAACGCAAGCCCCCTTGGACTATGCGCCCAAAACATCACCCGACGAACCCGGCATGCTGAACGAGCGTTACGGTCTAGAGACTCCGGCATTCAAAGAACGGCGCCACTAGGCAGGATTGGGCACGTCGATAAAGCGGTGTTCCAAACCAAACCGGCGCTCCAACCACGCCCCCAAGGCTTGCACTCCTTCACGCTCCGTGGCGTGATGCCCTGCAGCAAAAAAATGCACCCCTTGCTCACGACCTGAGTGCGTGGTTTGCTCTGAGATTTCACCGCTAATAAAAGCATCCAAACCCAGTAGCGCCGCCTGATCAATTAAGTGTTGAGCACCACCGGTGCACCAACCAAAACGCCGAATCTGAGGCTTGTTGACCCGAACCCACACGCAAGACCGGCCCAAGGCCGCCTCAATGCCCTGATGCAAAGTCGCCGCATCACAGGGCGCCTGAAAAACACCCTGCCAAATTGGCTGCGCAACATCCCCGACCTGCATGGCAAAAGGCGGCAGCGTGGCCTGTAGGCGACGCCCCAAGCCACTGTTGTTACCCAGTTCAGGGTGATAGTCCAAAGGCAAATGATAGGCCACCATGTTCATATTAGCTCCCAAGAGAGCCCCCAGACGCTGCCGTTTCATCCCCACAACAGGATGCGATTCGCCCTTCCAAAAATAACCGTGGTGCACCAGTAATAGGTCTGCCTGCCAAGCGATCGCCTCATCGATGGCCGCCTGACACGCTGTCACTGCTGTCGCCACGCGCTGGATCTGGTCGCGGCCTTCCACTTGCAAACCATTTGGACAGTAATCGTTTATGGCTTGCGCATCCAACAGTTCGTCTAATGCGAATACCAACTCGCTTCGATCGACAGGCATATGAACTCTCCCCTGAGTTTGCGTATACTGCAGTCTCTAACCTAGGTAAAACATTATGCAACGCATTCTGTCACAATATTTGTGGCCCGCAATAACAGGGCTTTTGATTGCGCTTCTTATTTTGGAGTATACAGGCTGGCGCGCGAACACACCGCACCCAAACGAGCCCGTTGCCAGCTATGCCACCGCCGTTGCAAAGGCCACGCCTTCGGTGGTGAATATTTATACAGCCAAAGTGGTTAACGAGGCGGCGGCACCGCGGGCCAATCGCTTCAGCCAACTCAACCGCAGCTACAACCAGCAGC
Organism: Halieaceae bacterium; assembly: GCA_023253715.1. GTDB lineage: Bacteria > Pseudomonadota > Gammaproteobacteria > Pseudomonadales > Halieaceae > Aequoribacter. The sequence goes on along the minus strand of JALRFH010000003.1, from coordinate 7,248 downwards.
GCGTTGAACGCTCACTGGGGTCTGGCGTCATTTTATCCGAAGATGGCATTATTTTAACCAACCGTCATGTCATTGCCGACGCCGATGCCATTCAAGTGCTGTTGAATGATAATCGCAATGCACGCGCAGAGCTGCTGGGATCGGACCCTGCCACCGACTTGGCCGTGCTCAAAATCGACTTGGACCAGCTGAGCCCGGCCATCATTGGTGATTCCAACGCTGCCAAAGTGGGCGACGTCGTGCTCGCGATCGGCAACCCTCTCGGTTTTGGCAGCTCGGTCACCCAAGGCATCATTTCCGCACTTGGACGCTACGGGTTTCAAGGCGGCGCCTACTACGAGGATTACATCCAAACCGACGCCACCATTCACATGGGCAACTCGGGCGGCGCACTGATCAATGCCAAAGGCGAATTGCTGGGTATCAACTCATTAATCTATACCGGCGGCAATACCGCAAACGCGAGCGCCGGTATCGGCATCAGCTTGGCAATCCCCATAAACTTAGCCACCTTTGTAGCACAGGATCTCATTGATTATGGCCAAGTCATTCGAGGGTGGATGGGAGTCAGTGTACAACCATTCATTCCAGACACGAGCCAACCCAACCTCGGTGCGTTATTGGTGACTCAGACGGTAACCAATGGGCCCGCGGATCGGGCCGGCATTAAGCCAGGTGACGTCATTACCGCTATCAACAATGAGCCCGTGACTGACGGCCGCATCGCCATGCATCGAATCGCCCTATTGCGGCCCGGTGACATTGTTAGCGTGACATTGATTGATGAAAATGAAACCACCAAAGCCTTAAACGTGGTGCTAGGCTCACTGCAACAAGCACCTCAAAACTAAGGAGTTTATTCGCGAGTTTTAAACCGCATCTCAGCGCTTTGAGCATGCGCGACTAAACCCTCAGCTCGCGCCAAGACGGAGGTGCACTCACCCAACCTCTGGCCCCCTGCGGCGGCAACTTTGATAATCGACGAACGTTTTTCGAAGTCGTACACGCCCAAAGGTGAGCTGAATCGAGCCGTACCCGAGGTGGGCAATACGTGATTAGGGCCCGCACAATAATCACCCAACGATTCGGTCGCATAAGCACCTAAAAATATGGCGCCCGCGTGCGTAATCTCGGCCAACAAAGCCTCAGGGTCTGCCACCGCTAACTCCAGATGCTCCGGCGCCAAGCGATTACTGACCGCAGCGGCTTCAGTCAAATCTTGGGTAAGTACCAGAGCGCTGCGCCCTGCCAAAGCTGCCTTAATAATGTCCTGCCGCTCGAGGGTCGGCAACAACCGAGCAATGCTCGCTTGCAGCCTGGTTAAAAAGTCGGCATCTGCACTCAAAACAAGAGCTTGCGCCATCTCATCGTGCTCACATTGGGCAAACATATCCATCGCAATCCAATCAGGATCGACACTGCCGTCGGTAATGATCAGCACTTCTGACGGACCCGCGATCATATCGATGCCCACTTGACCGTACACGGCGCGCTTGGCTGCGGCGACATAAGCATTGCCGGGGCCTACGATTTTATCGACTGCTTTGATACTGTCCGTCCCGTAAGCCAAGGCGGCAACGGCTTGAGCACCGCCAATCGTAATGACCTCATCAACACCTGCCAGATAAGCAGCCGCTAATACCCAGTCATTCACTTCACCTCTCGGTGCTGGCGACACCATGACAATCCGCTCAACGCCGGCCACCTTTGCGGGAATCGTATTCATCAACACGGACGAAGGGTAGGACGCTTTGCCTCCGGGCACGTAGACACCGACTGAATCCAAAGGCAATACGCGCTGCCCAAGGGTATTACCCAAAGCGTCGGTCACCCGCCAGCTGTCTTGTTTTTGATGTTTGTGAAACCATTCTATGCGCTGAGCGGCAAGCGACAGCTGCTCGAAACCGCCCTTTGGCAGACGCGCAACAGCCGCCGCCAACTCGTCAACCGACACCCTTAATTGATCAATAGATTCAATCTCGCGAGCATCAAATTCGCGTGTTAAGGCCACTACCGCAGCGTCACCCTCAGCGCGCACCTTAGCGATAATATGATCCGTCGCCTCGATCACACTTTGATTGAGCGCGCCTTGCGCGTCGCAAATAGACGCCAGCTGCGTCTCGAAACTGGCATCCCGCGTCGATAATTGTCGAATCTTATCCACTGAACATCTCTCGATTTACTGCGTCGCTCAAGCGCTCGATTAAGGCACTGACTTGGCGGTGGTGCGATCGCATTGCCGCCTTGTTAACAATCAAACGGGAGCTGATATCGGCAATGGTGTCCCTAGGCTCCATACCATTGGCACGCAGCGTATTGCCGGTATCGACAATGTCCACAATTTCGTCTGCAAGATTCATCAGAGGTGCCAGTTCCATCGCGCCATAAAGTTTGATTAACTCAACTTGCACACCACGCTCGGCGTAAAATTTTCGCGCCACATTCACAAACTTTGTGGCGACCCGCAGCTTACCGACCACCGGCTTGGCATCCACTGCAGTAGCGGTCATTAAACGGCACCGAGCAATCCTCAAGTCAAGCGGCTCATACACGCCATCAGCGCCATGCTCAAGCAAAACATCCTTACCCACAACACCCACCTGTGCTGCCCCATAACGAACATAGGTCGGGACATCGCTACCCCGGATGATGACAAGAGAGACACCCTGCATCGTGGTTGGAAATATCAACTTGCGGCTACTGTGAACATCTTCCAACGGCTCAATGCCCCCCTGCGCGAGCAATGGCAAGGTCTCCTTCAAAATCCGCCCTTTGGTGAGCGCAATCGTTAGCATGATGATTCCTTGTTAACTGTGTAAACGACGAATGTCAGCACCCAAAGACTGCAGTCGTTCTTCAATGCATTCATAACCACGATCGATATGATAAATACGATCCACCAAGGTTTCGCCCTGCGCTACCAAACCGGCAATCACCAAACTCGCTGAGGCTCGAAGATCACTCGCCATGACCGGCGCACCCGCCAAATGAGGCTGCCCCTCAATGACCGCGGTGTTGCCCTCGATTTTAATTTTCGCGCCCATCCGATTCATCTCGTGGGTTTGAATAAGACGATTTTCGAACACGGTCTCGACCACCGTAGAGACACCCTCAGCCACCGCATTCATCGCCGTGAACTGTGCCTGCATGTCGGTTGGAAAACCTGGGTAGGGCGCCGTTTTTAAACTGACAGGTTTGGGTCGTCGGCCCGCCATATCGAGCTTAATCACATCGCCATCAACCTGAATATCGGCGCCCGCGTCACGCAGCTTTTGCAAAATAACGTCCATCGAATCGGGCTCAGCTCCGCGCAAGGTGATCGACCCGCCAGTTGCCGCAGCCGCCACCAAATAGGTGCCGCTTTCAATGCGATCAGGCATCACAGCAAACTCGCAACGGCCAAGCCGCTCGACACCGTCGATCACCACCCTATCCGAGCCGTGACCGGAAATTTTGGCGCCCATGGCAATCAAAAAATTGGCCAAATCGACCACCTCGGGTTCGCGCGCTGCATTGTCGAGCACCGTGCGACCCTCTGCCAGCGCCGCGGCCATCATCAGGTTTTCGGTACCACCGACGGTGACAGTCTCCATTACGATATGAGCGCCCTGCAGTCGTCCCTGGGTTCGAGCGTGAATATAACCGCCATCAACCTCGATCGTAGCGCCCATTGCCTCTAGACCTTTCAAGTGCAAATCCACCGGGCGACTACCGATCGCACATCCACCCGGAAAGGAAACATGGGCCTCGCCAAACCGTGCGACCAGTGGGCCGAGCACCAGGATCGACGCCCGCATGGTCTTCACCAAATCATAATCCGCTTGGTAATTGGTAATCGTACTCGAGTCCACCTCCACACCGAGGCGCTCGTCGATGATGACATCGACGCCCAAACAGCCCAACAACTCCAGCATCGTGGTCACGTCGTGCAAATGCGGCAAGTTACGCACCACAACCGGCTCACTGGCCAATAAGGTTGCCGCTAATATCGGCAACGCCGCGTTCTTCGCACCCGAGACTTTCAGCTCGCCATGCAGTGCTTTACCGCCTCGAATTAATAGTTTATCCAATGCAAACTCCGCGCGTTCTGCGCCTTATTCTGCCCCAGCTTCCGCCGGTGTCTTCGCTCGAATGTTAACCGCGTGAATCGTGCCCGCAGCGATCAAATCTGCAACCACGGCGTAAACCAACTGCTGCCGCTTAACCGGTCGCAACCCCTCAAACAGGGTACCCACCACCTGGATTGTGTAGTGGCCACCCTGCTCGGTCACCACCACGTCGCACTCGGGCAAGCCCTCAGCGACAAGGCCTTCTAAGGTTTTTGCATCCACTTCACTAGCCCTCTTTACCCCAATTATCGATCACATTCTGCACCACTTGCTCAAAGCAAGCCGTATCCTCAGACTCACACGCCAGAGTGCGCGCATATCGTTTTGCAGCACTGTCAAATTGAGAGCGATAAATATCACCCAAATTCACATCCTCAATGATCACATTCACGAGTTGCCAGTCACCGTTTTTCGCCTGCCGCATTTTGTATTCAACTAAATAGGGATCGTCGTTAGCTCGCTTGATTTTTTGAAACACCGATTCAATGCTGCCACCTGCGTCATTGTCGGGCTTTACAACTTCAATATCCGCCTGAGCAAACGCAATCAAGCCTTTGGCGTAGGTCTCGACCAAGTTCTTACTCATGACCTCAGTAAAGGCTTCCAGCTGGTTTCTCAAGGTCGCTCTGCCCGCCTCAGACAGGGACATGTAATAGCGTTTGGAAGCGAAGTTCCCCATCACCGCGCGCGAAAAGCCACGATAATCGACCACATCATCCATCACCACCCGCAAGGATTCGATATAAGCAGCCAAGCCCTCGTCGCTTGAATCGTCCGCTGTTTTCAACACGTTCATCACGCGCTCAGTGGTGGTGTACACAGCCTCATAGGCACTGCCCGAGGGGGGCGCGGTCTCTGCCACCGCATCTTGGGCGCTCGTTGTCGCCGCGCCACTCAGCAGGCACCACGCTAGCAACATCGCACTCATTCGAGCCATCATTTTTTAACTCCTTGGCCTACTGCACGCACAGCAGGGCTTCGCTTAGTGGGTGTTGGCTGTATAATGCGCGCCAACGGTGCGCGAGTATACCCGATCTTGGGTCCGCTGCGGGCATTATAACAGCTACTGATAGGCGATTTCTTTATGCTAGCCAACATTGCCGCCATACTGGTTGGATTCCTTATACTGATCTGGAGTTCCGATCAATTCGTCGAAGGCGCCGCATCCATTGCGAAAAAATTAGGTGTCTCACAAATCATCATTGGCATGACGATCGTTTCGATTGGCACGTCCGCGCCAGAAATCGTGGTTTCAATTATCGCGGCACTCGATGGTGCAGGTAATTTAGCGGTTGGCAACGCGCTGGGATCAAACATAGCCAACATTGGTCTAGTACTGGGTGCGACCTTACTCGCCGCGCCCTTAGTGCTACGCGATTCTTACTTGAAAAACGAAGTGCCGATCTTGCTTGCCGTGACCCTATTGGGCGCCTGGTTACTGAGCGATGGCGAGCTGAATCGACTGGACGGCATTGTTCTGATCGCATGCTTAGTGATCATACTGGCAAAAATGATACGCGACGAAAGCCGCGATCAAGTCATGCGCCAACAAGCCGCCGAGGAGCACCTGAGTGAAACGGCTGCCACCTATCCTTGGTTGCGATTCTTAGGAGGCGCACTGCTACTGATCGGAAGTTCACGCCTGTTGGTTTGGGGTGCAGTGAATGTCGCCCATGCACTCGGCATTTCAGAATTAATTATTGGACTGACCATTATCGCCATCGGGACCAGTTTGCCCGAGCTCGCGGCGTCAGTCGTCAGCGCTCGCAAAGGTCATGCTGAAATTGCTTTGGGCAATGTGCTAGGCTCAAATTTATTCAATTTGCTCGCCGTACTGCCGATCCCCGGGTTATTGGCCACTTTGACCTTAGATACTAATGTGATGAGTCGCGATTATCCGGTCATGACCGCCTTAACCTTATTATTGGCTGCGGCCATGCTCCTGGCCTACCGACGCGTTAAGGCACAGCACACTACCGCACGCTTGGGTAGAGGATGGGGCACCTTTTTGCTTCTATGCTGTCTTTGCTACTACACTTTAATTATTTTGACGATGGGCTAGGCTCTGATGATGACTTTCGACTCCAGCGCGGCGCTTACCGCTGCCAAACGCACCTTTCAAATGGAAGCCGATGCTGTAGCTAATTTGGCGCAAAAGCTTGATCACCAATTTCCCAAAGCCTGTGAACTCATGCTCAACTGCCGCGGTCGCGTTATTGTGACAGGCATGGGCAAGTCTGGACACATCGCGCGCAAAATAGCGGCAACACTGGCCAGCACCGGAACGCCTGCGCATTTTGTACATCCCGGTGAAGCGAGCCATGGCGATATGGGCATGATCACCGCTCAAGACGTTGTGGTCGCACTGTCAAACAGTGGCACGGCGGTCGAGATTTTAACCCTGCTTCCCCTACTCAAACGTTTAGGTGTCCCACTGATTACGATGACCGGCAATCCAGAGTCCGCGCTGGCACAAGCCGCGGAAGCGCATCTCGATACCGGCGTAGAAACCGAAGCTTGCCCATTAGATCTTGCGCCCACTTCAAGCACCACAACGGCGCTTGTCATGGGCGACGCCCTCGCGATAGCCCTGCTCGAGGCCAGAGGCTTTACCGCAGAAGATTTCGCCTTTTCACATCCAGGCGGTAAATTAGGACGAAAACTCCTATTGAAGGTCGAGGATGTGATGCGCGAAGGGCTCGCCATTCCAAGAGTCAGCTCCAGCACTAGACTGATAGATGCTCTTTTGGAAATCAGCCAAAAAGGCCTCGGCATGACCACCGTTATTGATCACGAAGATATTTTGCTGGGATTGTTCACCGACGGCGACTTGCGTCGAACCTTAGATAAAGGGCTGGATGTAACGACAACACCGATCCGTGATGTGATGACAACGGGGGCCAAAACCATTGGCCTCAACCATCTTGCGGCCGAAGCCTTAAACATCATGGAACAGAATAAGATTTCTGCGCTAGTGGTTGCCGAAGGCCAATCGGTGCGGGGCGTCATCCACCTCATGGACTTATTACGCGAGGGTATCGCATGACCCCCTTTCAAAACCTGAAGGTTCTCGCCTTGGACGTCGACGGCGTGCTGAGCGACGGCCGATTGTATTATGGCAACCAAGGTGAAGAGTTAA
>JALRFH010000002.1 GCA_023253715.1 Halieaceae bacterium | reverse complement strand
ATGCGCCCTTTCCATCTAGCCCTTCCCTGCGCCAACCTGCAAGAAACGCGAGCGTTTTACACGAATATATTGGGGTGCAAGGTAGGCCGAGAAGACGAGACCTGGGTAGACTTAGATTTATTTGGGCACCAGTTGGTCTTTCATTATTGTGGCGGCGCAGTGCTCGAACAGTACTTTAACCCCGTCGACAAACACCAAGTACCCATGCCGCATTTTGGTGTCATCTTACGACCACAACAGTTCGACGAGCTCGCCGCTCGCCTCAAGGGTAACGTTGAATTCGTCATCGAGCCCTACCGGCGTTTTAAAGGAACGCCGGGCGAGCAAGATACCATGTTCTTTCACGACAACAACGGCTACGCGCTCGAGTTTAAGGCCTTTGAAGATGACCGGTTCATATTCGAGCCCTTCACCGACTAAGATTCAATATTCTCAAACGCCAAACAAGTATGCGGGTTACCCCGCGAGCCTGCCGGCGCGATAATCCATAATGGCCTCATGAATTTGCTGTTCGGTATTCATGACAAAAGGGCCATACTGAACGATGGGTTCTTTTAGGGGCTTACCCGCCAAAACTAAGGCAGACACACCGTGTTCGCCCGAGTGCAAACAAAGTTGTGAGCCAGGACCATAAACACCGAGGCTCTTGGTCGACAACTCTGATGTAGACCCACTGTAAACAAGCACCAAAATCCGATCATATAAATCAGTACTCAAACTTACAGACTGATCAGGCGCTAACTCTAGGTCTGCAATTAAAGGTTGCGTAACACGGCCTCTAATTGGTCCATCTAACACTTCACCAAAAACGCCAAGTTGACCTGAGACGACACGTAAGTCAGCCACACTGTCAGACACGATTCGGCCCATCGCATCAGGGCGAATATCTTTATAGTCCGGATCCACCATTTTCTGATAGCTAGGTAAGTTCAGCCAAATCTGAAAGCCATGCAGCAAACCCGACTCCTGCTCGGGAATCTCGGAGTGCAATACGCCCCGCCCCGCGGTCATCCACTGCACTCCGCCCGACTCAATCACACCCTCGTTACCCATATGATCTCGGTGCCGCATTTTGCCCGCTTTCATGTAGGTAATCGTTTCAAAACCTCGGTGAGGGTGCTCGGGAAAGCCTGCGATATAATCGTCCGCATTGTCTGAGTTAATCTCATCAATCATTAAAAACGGATCCAGGATAGGGTTTAGGGCCTGCCCAGCGATACGATGAATTTTAACACCGGCACCATCTTGGGCGGGTTGCGCACGCACTACTTCAACCAGGTCACGGATCATTTGTCACCTCCATTGGTGATATCTTGGCGCTGTATTGCCGCCGAACTGTAGCGTTCCTATGGGACATCTTGTATAGCCCTGTGGCATTTGAGTTCCGCGCCACTTCATACCAATAGCCCCCTGCAAACTACCCAAGAACGAAACGACCACCAACACAAGCCCCCTTATCGGGCCTTTAATCACAAAGTATTTTGGTCACTATCGTATCTGCGGTACTCTGCTCTTGCTTATATTGTAGCGACTCATAACATCTTCAAGGAACAGGGCATGCCAAACTACACGCTTACCGTTAACAATCGACAAATGACTGTGGACGTTGACGCAGATACTCCAATGTTGTGGGTATTGCGTGACAGTTTAAATTTACTCGGCACCAAATTCGGCTGTGGTGCTGGCGCGTGTGGCGCTTGCACCATTCACCTCAACGGCTCTGCGGTGCGCTCATGCCAAATTCCCGTGAGCGCGATAGGTGACATGCCGATTACGACAATCGAAGGACTTGCAACCGATGTGGGCGCTAAGCACCCCGTGCAGCAGGCATGGTTGGACTTAGACGTCGCGCAGTGCGGTTACTGCCAAGCAGGGCAAATCATGAATGCTTCATCACTCTTGGCACACAACCCCAACCCAAGCGACCAAGACATCGACAATGCCATGCAGGGCAACTTGTGCCGCTGTGGCACCTATGTCCGGATTCGCCAAGCGGTAAAACTGGCTGCAACCCAGATGAAAGCGGAGGCGTAAGATGACCACGATCAAAACCGGCATGAACCGCCGTAGCTTCATTAAAAACCTTGCAGTTACAAGCGGCACCTTAGCGTTGGGCTTTAATTTAAAAACCGCTCCTCTCGCACTGGCAAACGGAGACCCTGTACCGGCAGATTGGTTTGAGTTTAATGCGGTGTTGTCTATCGCACCTGATGGCACCATCGAGATCAAAGTGCAAAACCCAGACTTCGGACAGGGTACGATGACCTCCTTCCCGATGATTGTGGCCGAGGAACTCGACGCCAATTGGGCCGACATTGTGCCTGTGCAAGCGCCCAACGACCCCGGCAAATATCCTATGCAAATCACCGGTGGCAGCTGGTCGGTTCGTTCTAACTGGGCAGGTTTACGCATGGCGGGCGCTACTGCCAAGCAACTCTTAAAATTGGCGGCCGCACAACAATGGGGGGTGCCTGCTGATGAAATTAAAACCGAAAATTCGTTACTGAGCCACGCTTCGGGCCGCTCAGCCACCTACGGCGACATGGCAGCAGCTGCGTCTATAATTGCTATTCCTGGACAGGTTACTCTTAAAGACAAAAGCAATTTTTCTCTGATTGGCCACTCCAAGAAAAGTGTCGTCGCCGAGGACATTGTGACCGGCAAGCCCCTGTTTGGCATTGACCAGCGTGCGGCAGGCATGTTGCACGCGGGCATCGTGCACCCACCAGCGTTTGGTTTAACGCTCGAAACCTTTAACGTCGAGACCATTAAAGCCATGCCTGGCATCGTAGATGCATTTTCGATTTCGATGTACCCCGAAGATTTCGTGCGCGGTTTTAGCGACGTCTGCGCCTTTCCAGAAATTATCGCTATTGTGGGAGATTCCACCTGGCGCGTTAAAAAGGCCAAACAAGCCGTTGAGGCGACCTGGAAAGAAATACCACAGTACCAATTCCAAAGCGCAAGCTTCAGCGGCAAACTCTCAACAATCACTGTACCCGCCGGGCTCGAATCCACTCGTGTGCACGAAACCACCATGCGCAGCACTCTAAAGCAAACGCTTACCGTACAACGCCGCGATGGAGACCCTGAGCAAGCGTTCGAAAACGCCCACAAAATTATTGAGCAAACCTACAGCGCGCCGTTCTTGGCCCACAACACTATGGAACCCATGAACTTTTTTGCCGACGTCAAAGCCGATTCGGCTAAATTAGTTGGGCCTCACCAAGGGTCAATACTCATTCACGACAGCGTCGCCAGACATTTGGGGCTACCCAAAGACAAGGTGGAGATGCAGATGACGCGCATGGGCGGCGGTTTTGGCCGACGCTTGTATCTGCACTTTGCGATAGAGGCAGCCCTGATCTCGCAGCGCGTCAAACAGCCTGTATTGCTAACCTATACCCGCGAAGACGACATGACCGTGGGTGTTTATCGACCCGCCTACCAAGCAACTATGCGGGCGGCGCTTAACGAGCAAGGCGAGCTTACGGCCTACCACATCCGAGCAACGGGCATTCCCGAATCCCCACTCTTCCCCAATCGCTTCCCCGCAGGCGCGGTCGATAACTACCTCGCGGAAGATAGGGTAATCCCGTCCAATATTACGGTGGGGGCGTATCGAGCACCCGAATCTAACTTTATGGCGGGGGCAGAGCAGTCATTTTTGGATGAGGTAGCAGAAGCCGCTGGTAAAGACCCTATCGATTTCCGTTTGGAGCTCCTGGAACGCGCAAAATCAAATCCCGTGGGCGACAATAATGACTACGATGCCGAGCGCTATGCGGGCGTGCTTAAACTGGTTCGCGAGAAGTCGGATTGGGACAACAAAGATGGGCGCCACTTAGGTGTAGCCGCTTATTTTTGCCACAGCTCATACTGCGCGAACGTCATTGAAGTAGAAATGAGCCAGGGTAAACCCCTCGTCAACAAGGTAACCTCTGCGTTGGATTGTGGCATTGTGATCAACCCCGATGCCGCTGCGAACATGACGCAAGGCGGTATCATTAATGGTTTGTGTCACTCGATGTACGGCGAAATGACCTTTGACGAAGGTGCGCCCTCTAAAAACAATTTCACCAACTACCGCATGCTACGCATCAACGAAGCGCCAGCGGAAATCGACGTACACTTCGTTAAAAGCGATGTCGACCCGACAGGCTTGGGCGAACCGCCGATGCCGCCAACCCCCGCGGCGCTCGCGAACGCCATTTACCAGGCCACCGGCAAGCGCTTGTATGATCAGCCCTTTTACAAGGCATTAGACG
>JALRFH010000055.1 GCA_023253715.1 Halieaceae bacterium | reverse complement strand
AGCTTGCTGGCGCGTCACATGAAGCCCGGCGCCATTTTGCATTTGGCCACCGATTGGCAAAACTACGCCGAGCACATGCTTGAAGTATTAACCTCGCATTCTGATTTCAAGAATACGATGCCCGAGTCCGAGCCCTATGCACCGCGCCCAGATTCGCGGCCTTTGACCAAGTTCGAGAAGCGCGGCGAGCGTTTGGGGCATGGTGTTTGGGATTTGTTGTTCGAGCGGGTTTGAACGATAAGTGCGCACGGCTTCAACTTATACAAAGCCGGTTTTTCGGAGCTTTCATCCTAGATTGACTTCAATCCAAAAGCTGATACCGTCATAAACAAAGAATAAAAAGAGGTGACGATAGTGAAAGACATGAGCTTTGACGCATTTTTTAGCCAGGGTATCGAGCAAGCTAAACACAAGTATTGGTCTTTGCTTGGGAATCTTTGCTTGTTTGGTTTGTTTATCATCGTTGCCGCCATTACTGTCATTGGCATTTTGGTCATACCCGCTCTAATCGCCGGTTGGATTCATTTCATTTTAGCCTCGGCTCGAGGCCAAGATGCACGCTTTGGTTCATCGCTTTCAGCAGGTTTCGCCGATGGGATGTGGTGGAAGTCTTTGTTTTTGGTGATTGTGCTTACCGTGGGGCTAATGATTGGCTTTATGCTGTTGCTTATCCCCGGTATTTATCTGAGCGTTGTTTGGTATTACGCCATGTATCTGTTGGTGGATAAAAAAATGGACATCTTCGAGACGCTGCAAACCTCGAGAAAACTGGTTCATGGACAGGGTTTCTGGAAGATTTTTGGGATTCTGCTTGTTATTAACATAGTGAACTCGGTGCTTGGTGCTATTCCCATTGTCGGTTTGGTGACCTTGTTCCTTATTCCGTTCATTATGATGATTTATGTAACCATGTACGAAAACGCCATCAGTGGCGATGCCGATGATGAGGCTCCTGCTCTTGAAGCCGAGCTTATTCCATAAAGGCTTCAATAACGGTGTTTAAAAAACGCCAGCCCAGCTCGGTGGTTTGAAGGCGGTCTTCGCCTTCTACCATCAGGCCTTGCGCCTGCAGTCTTCGCCAGGTGTTGTGCATGCGCTTTGGTGCCAAGTCGGTTGATTGTTGAAATAAGGATGTCTCAACGCCCTCGCGCAGACGCAGCGCATTAAGCATAAATTCGCTAATTAATTGCTCTTGATCTAAAGCGTCTTCGACGGCGAGTCGGGCGGCGCGGCTACTTGCCTGTAGGTAGGTGTCGGGCATGCGTTGCTTAGCGGTCCGAATGACCTGGCCGTTGTGGCTCAGCTTGCCGTGTGCCCCGGCGCCAATTCCGAAGTAGTCGCCAAAGCGCCAGTAATTGATATTGTGTCGGCATTCTTGGCCCGCCGAGGCAAAGGCCGAGACTTCGTAGCGTCTAAGCCCCGCTTGAGTAATGGCGTGCTCACCTTCATCGGCAATATCGGCAATCGCATCATCGTCGGGTAGAGGTGGTCGCTGTTTATAAAAGACGGTATTGGGCTCTATGGTTAATTGATACCACGATAAGTGCCCGGTGTTATAACTTAGCGCTTGCTCGACATCGTCTAGCGCTTGCTCGAGAGTCTGGTCGGGCAGGCCATACATTAAATCAATATTGATGCGCTTAAAGCCCGCGGATTGGGCGGCTTGTATAGCGCGGTCGGCTTCATCGCGGCTGTGAATACGGCCTAGACGTTTGAGGTGCTCGCTGTTGAAAGATTGTATGCCAACAGACAGACGATTCACGCCCGCAGCCCGATACCCCGCAAACTTTTCTTGCTCTGAGCTGCCGGGGTTGGCCTCCATCGTAATTTCGGTGGTGTCCGATAAAGGGTTAAGGCGGTTAATGCCGTCCAAAAGTTTGGCGATAGCGTGCGCTGAAATTAAGCTTGGTGTGCCACCGCCGATGAAGATGCTGTCGATGGGGCGTGCGCCGTAAGTCTCAAGGTCAGAGGCGTAATCGTTGATGAGAGCTGTGATCATGTCAGCTTCGGGTAAGGCCTGCCCGCTGACGTGCGAGTTAAAGTCACAGTAGGGACACTTACGCTCGCACCATGGAAAGTGAATGTATAAACCGGTGCCTGAGGGTCTGATCACAGCGCGTTTTGTAATTGCGTGCGCAAGGCTTGAGCAGCGATACCGCGATGGCTGATGCGATTCTTTTGGTCCTTGGGTAGCTCGGCGGCAGTCATCTCAAGCTCGCGGCAATAAAAAATCGGGTCATAGCCAAAGCCGCCATCCCCTTTAGGTGTGGCAATAATCTCACCCTGCCAGCGACCTTGGGCGATGATGGGATCAGGATCCTCGGCGTGCTTCACCAACACCAGCGTACAGTGGTAATGCGCGGGCCAGGGGCCTTCGCCGTGTTGCGCCAGAGTCTCAAGCAGTGCGTTTAGATTGCCCTCATCGGTGCCGTCACCAAAGCGTGCTGAATAAATGCCGGGCGCGCCGCCCAAGCAATCGACACACAAGCCCGAGTCGTCGGCGAGTGCGCCAAGCCCGGATTCTTGCGCGGCGTAGCGCGCCTTAAGCAGGGCATTTTCGACAAAGCTAAGGCCGGTTTCGTCGGCGCTGTCTAAGTTAAACTCGCTTTGTGGAATGAGTTCAAAGCCAAGCGGGTTTAAGACCTCGCTTAACTCCTTAAGTTTGCCGACATTACCACTTGCGAGGACCAATTTACTCATGAATGTACATCTGGTGTTCGAGGTGGTGCGAGTAAGTTCGGCCATCACCTACCGCTTGGAAGTCGATATAAAAATGCCGGAACTCTTCGTTAATAAACTTAAAAGGGGCTATGTAGTACACCGCGCCATCTTCTCGAATTTCTTTAAACTTAAGCGCGTCTTTGCGAATTAAGTCGCTGGTGGTGCCGGACACGTTCATGGCACTGGGCTGGGTGCCATCGATACCGTCTTGATGCTTGCGAAGCGATAGCATCAAAATACCGTGCCGCTTACCCCGAGTGATTTGGTACTGGGCGGCAATTTCGGGGTTTAGAAAGGTCGTGTTAACGAAGCTGTAGTGCAATTCGTACTCATCGAAGCGCTCTGACATTTGCGCATTCGCATGGGTCGCTAACAGCATCAGGCTAATGACTAAAGCTTTGACTATGGGCATAGCGATTACCGTGTAATTTTAAAAATTGCGGTGGTGGCAAATAGGTTCGGCCAGGTGCGCGCTAGCCAAGAGGTTTCGCCCACCATTTCGCGGCGCTTGATTTTAAAGCCTTTTTGCCGGCACAGGGCCTCAAAGTCTTTAACGGTGCAAAAGTGAATGTTGGGGGTGTCGTACCAACTGTGCGGCATGAACTTTGACACGGGCATGCGGCCGCGCGTGCTTAAGTGGATACGACAACGCCAATGCGCAAAGTTTGGAAAGGTCACTATGCCCTCACGGCCAATGCGCAGCATTTCGTCCAGAACTTTGTCGGGGTAGTGCAGTACCTGCAACGCATGCGCCATGACGACCACATCAAAACTTTGATCGGGGAAGTTATCCAGCCCTTTGTCCATATTTTGCTCGACCACATCAATGCCTTTGGCCAGCGCTTGCGTGATGTTGTCGGGGTCAATTTCCAATCCCAAACCTTGCACTTGGTGGGTGTCGCGCAGGTTGGCTAAAAACTCGCCATCGCCACAGCCTAGGTCTAAAACTCTGGCCCCCTGAGGCATCCACTGCTTAATCTGAGTTAAATCGAGTCTCATAGCACATCCTCGGCAATGCGTCCCAAATACGCCTTGAGTACATCAAGGTAACGTGGAATCGGCATTAAAAAGGCGTCGTGTCCTTCGGCGGCTTCGATTTCGGCATACGAAACAGGGCGGTTGGCAGCGATAAGCGCATTGGCAATTTCGCGTGACCGCCGCGGCGAAAAGCGCCAGTCGGTCGAGAAACTCACCACCAGAAATTGCGCTTTGGTTGTGCTAAAGGCTTTGACCGGGTCGCCGTTAAAATCTGCAGCAATATCAAAGTAGTCTAAAGCGCGCGTCATAAGAATGTAGGTGTTGGCATCGAAGGCCGTCGAAAACTGGCTGCCTTGGTAGCGCAGGTAGCTCTCGACCTGGAATTCGACTTCGTCGTCAATATTCTGATCGATACTGCCAGAGCGCAAATCACGGCCGAACTTGTTGGCCATGGCGTCGTCGGATAAGTAGGTGACGTGGCCCACCATGCGGGCAAGGGCCAAGCCTTGCGAGGGGTTGGTGTCCTGCTCGCGATAATGTCCCGAACAAAAATTCGGGTCAGACTGTATGGCTTGGCGCGCAATCTCGTTAAAGGCAATATTCTGCGCCGATAAGTCCATGGCAGAGGCTATGACCAAGCAATACTTAAGGCGCTCGGGGTACTGCACGCTCCACTGCATGGCTTGCATGCCGCCTAAGCTACCGCCAATAACAGCCGCCCAGGTATCGATCCCAAGGTAATCCGCCAATGCTGCTTGGCTGTTAACCCAATCGCTTACACGAACTTGAGGAAAGTCGGGCCCCCACAACTTACCTGTCTCAGGATTGATTGAGGTGGGTCCTGTCGAACCGTGGCAACCACCTAAGTTGTTTAGGCTGACCACGAAGTACACGTTGGTGTCGATGGGTTTGCCTGGGCCGATGCAGGTGTCCCACCAGCCGGGTTTGGTATCTTCAGCGCTGTGATAGCCGGCCGCGTGGTGATGTCCACTTAAGGCATGGCAAATTAAGATGGCGTTGGTTTTGCGTGCGTTGAGCTCGCCGTAAGTCTCGTAGACGAGGTCGTATTCGTTCAGCGTCTTGCCACAGGCAAGCGCAAGCGGCCCATCAAAGTGCGCGGCTTGGGGGCTGACGATGCCTACTGAATCGTGTTCTGACATTTACAAACCCATAACCAAAGTAGGATATAAGCCGACTGACGCTGCCAAGTTCCGAACCACGATCTCTAGAACATTAATACCGATAAAGACCAGTATGGGTGAGAAGTCCAGACCGCCCATGGGGGGCAGGAGCTTGCGCACAGGCGCCATTACGGGTTCAGTGATTTGATACAGCAAATACACCGCGGGGTTGCTACCACCTGGGCTGATCCAACTGAGGATGATAGACGCTAACAAAGCAAAGAAATAAATCTTAAGCAGTAGACCCAGTATGCCAATCGTACCCCACAAAAAAAGAGTGATCGGGTTTGGGCTTGCGATGTTGTTTAGGGCCAGAATGAGCATAATGCCCGCCGCTTGTAAAGCGATCGCTAAGGTGAGCGACGCCGAGTCGAAGCGACCCAAAGGGCGCAAGAACCGCTGTAAAGGGCCCACTAAAGGTTGCGTGGCTTTAAACACAAACTGGCTGATGGGGTTGTAAAAATCGGCGTTGGCCAACTGCATCACAAAGCGCAACATAACGAGCAACAGGTATAGGCCTAGACCTGTTTGCAAAAGATAAACAACGATTTCGTTCATTGCGCCCATTAACGCCCCCTTGCCGCTTCAGCTGCCATTTCTTGTGCCCGCGCCACCGCGGCTTGCATACCTGCTCTTAGTGTCTCGTCCAAGCCCGAGGCCTTAAAGCTCGCCAACGCTGCTTGCGTCGTACCGCCTGGGCTTGTGACATTATTACGCAGAGTGGCTAAGTCTGTCTCAGTCGATTGCACCAAGCGTGCTGCGCCTAGGCAGGTTTGCACGGCAAGCGCTTTGGCGTCATTGGGGTTAAGCCCTAGCTTTTGGGCTTCGTCTACCATGGTTTCTAAGATATAGAAAAAGTAAGCGGGTGCGCTGCCCGCAACAGCAATAACGGCATCGATTAATGACTCTTGTTCTACCCAGATCGCGATACCGCAGGCCTCAATAATCGTCTTAGCGAGTTCGCGCTGCGCTTCGCTGACCGCTGCGTTTGCGAACAGGCCCGCAGCACCCTCACCAATGGTCGAGGGCGTGTTGGGCATGGCGCGGACGATGGGCATATCAGCCCCCAAAACGTCGGCGATTTGTTCTGTTAGCACACCCGCAGCGACCGAGATCACCAGTGGCTTAGTCGTGGCGCATGTGGCTTTAAGTTCCAGCGCGACATCCAATAACTGTGCCGGCTTAACGCCCAATATGAGCACATCCGCGAGGGCCGCCACTTCGGTATTTGAGGTCGAAGTCGTCAGCCCACGATCCGCGAAGCAGCCCAGCTTTTGAGTGCTTCGATTACTCACGGCAATGTCTTGTGGGTTTACCCCGGCGCTCAAGAGGCCGTCGATGATGGCGCGGTTCATGTTCCCCGCCCCAATAAACCCCAGCTTTGCTTGAATCAAGGTGATCTCCTTTGTCTCTGCGTCTAAGTATACGTTGCTTGGGGTTTAACTGCGATTGCGCGCGCCGAAAATGTCGGTACCGATGCGCACCATGGTGCTACCTGCAGCGATAGCGGCTTCTAGGTCTTGGCTCATACCCATCGACAAGGTGTCCAGCTCGGGGTTGGTTAGGCGCAGTGTATTAAACAGTGCGGCTACCGCTTCAAATGCGGCGGCTTGCTCGGTGGGGTCATCACTGGGTTGGGGAATGGCCATGACACCTCGAAGTCGGATATTGGGGAGTGTGGCGATTACCTTGGCCAGTTCTGGTGCCTGCTCGGCACTGACCCCCGACTTGGTGTCTTCATTTGAAATGTTCACTTGCAAGCAAATGTTTAAAGGGCCTAAGTGAGCGGGACGCTGATCGCTTAAACGTTGCGCAATTTTTAAACGATCCACACTGTGCACCCAGTCAAAGTGCTCGGCGATGGGGCGGGTTTTATTCGACTGGATGGGGCCAATAAAGTGCCAGGTTAACTCAAAGGCTTGCAGGGCCTGGATTTTATCCAGCGCCTCTTGCAGATAGTTTTCGCCGAAATCTTTAAGTCCGCAGGCCGCTGCGGCCTCGATATCGCTGGCCGGTTTGGTTTTGCTGACGGCAATCAGAGTGATGTCTTCGCTGAGTCTTGAAGCCTGTGTTGCCGCGGCGGCTATACGAGTTAGCACTTTGTCTATTTGCGAAGCAATAGTTGCTTTGTTCATGCGCTAATACTACCTTAGAGTCTATAGAGTGAAAGTCTACCTGAAATTAGTGTGGGCTGACGTAAGAATTAAAAGGGGAGGCGCCTTGGATATCACAGAATTGCTGGCCTTTAGTGCCAAGCAAAAAGCTTCGGACCTACACTTGTCGGCGGGTTTGCCGCCTATGATTCGCGTTGATGGCGACGTGCGCCGCATCAACTTGCCAGCGCTGGATCATAAAGAAGTGCAAGAGCTTGTCTACGACATCATGAACGACAAGCAGCGAAAAGATTTCGAGGAATTCTTAGAGACGGACTTTTCGTTCGAAGTGCCGGGGGTCGCCCGTTTTAGGGTCAATGCGTTCAACCAAAATCGCGGTTGTGGCGCGGTATTTCGAACCATTCCTTCCAAGGTGTTGACCATGGAAGATTTAGGTATGGGTAAGGTGTTTCGCGATATCTCGATGACGCCCCGCGGCTTGGTGTTGGTCACAGGGCCTACCGGCTCGGGTAAGTCGACAACCTTGGCGGCGATGATCGACTACATTAACGACAACAAATACGAGCACATCCTGACCATCGAGGATCCGATAGAGTTCGTGCACGACAGCAAGAAATGCTTGGTGAACCAACGTGAAGTGCATCGCGATACGCTGGGCTTTGCTGAAGCCTTGCGCTCGGCCCTGCGGGAAGACCCCGACATCATTCTCGTTGGTGAGATGCGCGACCTCGAAACCATTCGTTTGGCCTTAACGGCAGCGGAAACAGGTCACTTGGTGTTCGGCACCCTGCACACGACCTCGGCGGCCAAAACCATCGACCGTATTGTGGATGTATTCCCCGCGGCCGAAAAATCGATGGTACGCTCTATGCTATCGGAGTCTTTGCAGGCGGTAATTTCGCAAACGCTGTTGAAGCGCGCGGGCGGTGGGCGTGTGGCAGCACACGAAATTATGCGCGGTACGCCGGCGATTCGTAACTTGATCCGTGAAGATAAAATTGCGCAGATGTACTCGGCCATTCAAACCGGTCAAGCCATTGGTATGCAAACCATGGATCAGTGTTTGATGGATTTGGTTGATGAGCGCATCATCACCAAAGATGTGGCTCGTGAGAAAGCGCGTTCGCCTGAGAATTTCTAAGGGCTTGGCGCTGTTTCGAAGTAGCTTTGCAAAATAATCATAGCGGCTAGGGCGTCGATCGGAGCCTTCTTGTAGTCGCCATCGTGCCCTAACTCTTTGGCTTGTTGTTTCGCCTCGAAGCTTGACAAGCGTTCGTCCGCTAGTGCGACTTTAAGGCCGAAGCGGCCATGGATGCGATTGGCAAATTTCCGTGCTCGAGCAGCCATCTCACTGTCGGTGCCATCCATATTAGACGGTTCACCAACAACGACGATCGAGGGCTGCCATTCGTTCAACAACTTTTCGATTTGATCCCAATTGGGTGTGCCATCTTGTGCCTTTAAGGTGCACAGTGGTTCGGCGGTGTGTAGTGCGGCGTTGCCAACCGCAACACCAATTTGGCGCAAACCAAAATCAAAGCAAAGGACTCGACTCATACTAGGCGTGACCGGCTCCGCTTGGCATGAGATTCATGTCGAATCCCAGCTGCCCAGCCGCTAAGCGCACCAGATCGGCTGAGGGGGTGTCGAACACTAAATTTGGTGTGGCAGGTGCGGTTAACCAACTGTTTTCAAGCAGTTCTTGCTCAAGTTGTCCGGCACCCCAACCGGCGTAGCCCAGCGCTAAGACAAAACGCTCGGGGCCGCGATCTTCGCCAATGGCGTGCATAATGTCGATGGAGGTGGTCAAACCTATCTGGTCGGTTACCATTAGGGTGCTGTCGAAAGTGCCTCGTTCCAGCGAGTGCAGAATAAAGCCGTGCTCTGACTGCACTGGCCCGCCCGACAGGACCGGCATCCGGCTAACACGATGCGAGCAGGGGATATCGAGCTGGCTGAGCACGTGCTCGAGCTCGAATTCCATGGGTTTATTCAAGGTAATACCCATGGCGCCGTGTTCGTCGTGTTCGCACAAATATATAGCACTGTGACTGAAGAAGCCGGAGGACAGCGAGGGCATGGCGATGAGCAGCTGGTCTTTAAGACTGGTCGTGTTCATAACAACTCCTCAAGGCCCGTTTGAGCTTAAACAATAGCGATAATTTTGATTCTTGACCAGAACTATTCAGCGATGGGTTTGAATTCCCAGGTGCGAATGATCTCGATTTGATCGGCCTTATCGCGCATGGCGGCCGGAAAGGGAGGGTAGGGCGCAGCAAGCCGAACAATTTTAAGAACCGCCTGGTCGAGTACCGCATGGCCAGAGGATTGAATCACTTCGGTGTCTAATAGGCGGCCATCAAAGCCGATGGCGACCAGCACCCTGACATCACCGTAAATGCCGTAGCGCCGAGAGCTTTCGGGATAATATTGGTTGCCAATGGTCTCGATGCGCTGGCGCCACAGACGCATGTACTCAGCTTCGATACTGGCCTTGGCGGCCTGAGAATGTATTCGCAACACCCTCGGTGCGCGGTTCAAAGCCAGCTTGGTTTGGGCGTATTCCAGTTGCAGCGCACTCAAGCGTTCGCGTTGGCTTTGTGTTAAGGGGTCTTGATTGGCGCCATCGGCCGTACCCGCACTGTTTTGTGGGCTCATTTGGAATTGCCCGGTACGGCTGTTGACCTGTGAACTCAAGTTGCTGGTTGAGTCGTCCACAGCACGGCCTTTTTTCGCTTCAAAGGCTTGTTCCGCGGGTGGTAAAGATGCGCCGCGCACGTCTTTCTCATCCCAATCGCCGCTGGCTTTTTGGTTGGTTTGCGCCAAATGCGTAAACGCTTCCTCGTGCCGAACTTGTTTGACGGTGGATAGGGTGACGGCCAGCTGTTTGGTCGAGTTCTCTTTTGTTTGGGCTTGAAAGTTCAAGCCCAAAACTAAGGCGGCGTGAATGACCACAGCAAAAAAAGCGCACAGTACAATGTGGTTGCTGCGGTCGGTCATGGTTTACGTCCAGCCTTTTTCCTGAGCGATGACATCCATGAGTTGCCCTGCAATGTCACAATCGTAGGCCGCGTTGATTTCGCGAATACAGGTGGGGCTGGTGACGTTGATCTCGGTTAAGTAGTCGCCGATCACATCAAGTCCCACAAAGAGCAAACCCTTTTCGACCAATGCAGGGCCTACTTCTTCGGCAATCCAGCGGTCACGATCGCTCAAGGGCTGGGCTCGACCGGAACCCCCGGCCGCAAGGTTGCCGCGTGTTTCGCCGCTTGAGGGGATCCGCGCCAGACAGTAGGGCACGGGCTTGCCTTTGATCATAAGAATGCGTTTGTCGCCATCCACAATTTGGGGCAGGTAGCGCTGCGCCATGATGGTTTGAGTCCCGAATTTGGTGAGTGTTTCAAGGATCACATTGACGTTGGGGTCATCTTCTTTAACGCGAAAAATAGCGCTGCCGCCCATGCCATCGAGTGGTTTGAAAATAACGTCGCCGTGAGTTTTGTGGAATTCTTTCAAGCGGACGTTGTCGGCGCTGACCAATAACTCGGGGCAGCATTGAGGAAACTGGGTCGCGAACATTTTCTCGTTGCAGTCGCGCAAGGACTGGCAACGGTTCACAATTAATGTGCCGAGGCGCTCGGCCATTTCAAGAATATAAGTGGCGTAGATGTATTCGTTGTTAAACGGTGGATCTTTGCGCATTAACACCACGTCTAAGGTGCTGAGTTCTTTGACCTGAGTGTCATCAAACTCGTAGTAGTGGTTTGGATCCTCAAATACGCGTAAGGGGCGCATGGACGCCATGGCTACACCGTTGGCCACATGAAGGTCTGGGGGCTCCATGTACCACAAATCCCAACCGCGGGCGCTGGCCGCCCACAACATGGCCAGTGAGCTATCTTTTTTGTAGGCGATCTCAGAGATCGGATCCATGACAATGCCAATGGCGGGCATAGTGATTCCTCGTGCTAATGAATTATATGAGTGTAAAGTCGCCATAGCGTTGCTGTAAAACGCTAAGTGCCACCAAGGGTGCGGTTTCGGTTCGAAGTACCCGAGGACCCAGTACCGTGGGAATAAAATGGTGCTGCAGAGCAAGCTCGACTTCAGCCTCACTTAAGCCGCCTTCTGGCCCCACCAGTATGGCCACGCTCTGGGCTTCGGTTGGCGATTTATCGGCGGTCGCGCGGTGGTGTAGTACCCATTTCAGGTCAGCACTGATCTCCCTCGTCCACTTCTGAATGCTTTGGATAGGCGCGATGCTTGGAATGCGCGAGCGACCGCTCTGTTCGCAGGCCGCAATGGCGACTTTCAACCAATGCTGTTGGCGTTTTTCGGAGCGTTCGGCATTAAGCTTGACATCACAGCGCTCGCTGGTCAGTGGATAAATTTCGTGGATGCCTAGTTCGGTCGCTTTTTGCACCACAAAATCCATGCGGTCGCCCTTGGATACAACAATGCCAAGCGCGCTGCGCAATGAAGATTCTGTTGGGTTGGGTTGCGCACTCAGCACGCGTACATTTGCAGTGCGCTTTGGGCTATCGAGCAATTCGCAGGCGTAATTGTTGCCGTCGCCGTTAAACAGTTCTAAGGGTGCGCCTGTTTTAAGACGCAAGACTTTCAACAGATGGAGGCTGGGTCCAGCCTCCAGCTGAATGTCGCTATTGGGCTGTAAGTCAGCCTCGGTGTAGATTCGATTAATCCGCAAAGTAACCTAAACGCTTGAGTTCCCGAACGATCGAAATGACCGGTTCCGCCTGATTCATTGTATAGAAATGCAGGCCGGGCGCACCACCGTCTAAGAGTCTTTTGCACAAATCCAAGATAAAATCTTGGCCAAAGGCTTTAATGGCGTCTAGATCTTCGCCAAAGCCCGCCAGTTTTTTATCCAGCCAACGTGGAATATCGGCACCGCAGTTGCGAGAAAAGCGTGCCAAATTGTCGTAGTTGGTAATGGGCATAATACCTGGGTAAATCGGCTTATCGATACCGATGCTTGAGCAGGTTTTTAAAAACTCAAAGTAGGCATCGGCACTAAAAAAGTACTGTGTGATAGCCGCATTTGCGCCCGCATCGAACTTACGCTTTAAGTTTTGCACGTCGGCAATGTAGGTCTTTGCCTCGGGGTGAACCTCGGGGTAAGCCGCAACTTCGATGGTGAAGTGCTGCGCCGTTTCGGCGCGGATAAAAGCGACCAATTCGCTGGCATACACCAGCTGCTGGCTACCACCCGCCCCCGAAGGTAGGTCGCCTCGGAGTGCGACTAAACGCGAGATTCCCATATCTTGATAGCGTTTTAGCAAATCGCGCATGGTGTCTTCGCTGTCGGTTCCAAAGCTTAAATGCGGTGCCACTGGCATGCCGGAGCGGTGAATATCCGCTACGGTGCCTACCGTGTTGTCTCGTGTTGAACCACCTGCGCCATAGGTCACAGACACATACTTGGGGTTTGTGTCTACAAGCTGAGGCAGAACCTGGGTAATGAGCTTTTCCCGCCCGGCATCGGTCTTGGGCGGGAAAAATTCGTAACTAAGTTGCTGAGTGCTCATTAGTACTTGTAGGTCTCCGATTTGTATGGACCATCAACGCCGACATGGATGTAGTCGGCCTGCTCTTGGGTTAGGCGAGTAATCACACCACCAAAACCGGCGACCATGTGGGCAGCCACCTCTTCATCGAGGTGCTTAGGCAATACTTCAACCGTAATAGCTTGCGAGCGCAGGTTGGGCTCTAAGTTGGCGAAGCGGCGCTCATAGAGATAGATTTGCGCCAGTACTTGGTTGGCAAACGAGCCATCCATGATGCGAGAAGGGTGCCCTGTAGCATTGCCCAAGTTCACCAAGCGCCCTTCGGATAGCAACAACAAGTGATCATTGGTATCGCGATCACGGTACACGGTGTGAACCTGAGGCTTAACTTCTTCCCACTGCCAGTTAGCGCGCATGTAGGCGGTATCGATTTCGTTGTCAAAGTGGCCGATGTTGCAGACTACAGCTCCGCTTTTTAGCGCGCGCAGCATGGCGGCGTTACAGACGTTGTAGTTGCCTGTCGCCGTGACGAGCAGGTCGACGTTACCCATGATGTCGCGATCGATACACGCGTCGGTGCCATCGTTGACGCCGTTAACGAAGGGGCTGACCACTTCGTAACCGTCCATGCAGGCTTGCATGGCGCAAATGGGATCCACTTCAGTCACACGCACGATCATGCCCTCTTGGCGCAACGACTGCGCTGAACCTTTGCCCACATCGCCGTAGCCAATCACAAGTGCTTTTTTGCCCGCCAGTAGGTGGTCGGTCGCGCGCTTGACCGCGTCGCTCAAGCTGTGGCGACAGCCGTACTTGTTGTCGTTTTTGGCTTTGGTAACGGCGTCATTGACGTTAATCGCTGGAACCTTTAAAGCGCCCGCTTTGAGCATTTCAAGTAAACGGTGCACGCCGGTGGTGGTTTCTTCGGTAATGCCATGTACGTGATCTAATACTTGCGGGTACTTGTCATGCAAGATGCCGGTTAGGTCGCCGCCATCGTCCAGGATCATGTTGGCATCCCAGGGTTTGCCGTCTTTTAGGATGGTTTGCTCAATGCACCACTCGTATTCTTCTTCGGTTTCGCCTTTCCAAGCAAAGACAGGAATACCAGCGGCTGCGATGGCGGCCGCTGCGTGATCTTGGGTCGAAAAAATATTACACGATGACCAGCGGACTTCGGCGCCTAGCGCGACGAGTGTCTCGATCAGTACACCGGTTTGAATGGTCATGTGGATGCAGCCGAGAATTTTGGCGCCAGCCAGTGGCTGGGATGCGCGGTATTTTTCGCGCATTGCCATTAAAGCGGGCATTTCGCCTTCCGCGATTTTGAGTTCGCGACGGCCCCAATCGGCTAAAGAAATATCGGCGACTTTGTAGTCATCAAAAGGTCGTAATTTCGTAACTGTGCTCATAGTAGCTCCTATTTGCTTGGTGTCTTACAGTGCAGTTTTTAGAAGATTTGCTTTGTCGGTCTTTTCCCACGTGAAATTGGGTTCTTCCCGTCCAAAGTGGCCATAGCTGGCGGTTTGTCGATAAATTGGACGTTTCAGATCGAGCATGGCGACCAGGCCACCCGCTCTCAGGTCAAAATGTTCGCGGACCAGTTCGGCAATGGCGGCATCAGAAATTTTGCCGGTGCCAAAGGTGTTGATCGAAATCGATGTGGGTTCAGACACACCAATCGCGTAGCTGACTTGGATCTCGCAACGATCGGCGAGGCCGGCAGCCACAATGTTTTTAGCCACGTAGCGGCCCGCATAGGCTGCTGAACGGTCAACCTTTGAAGGGTCTTTGCCCGAGAACGCGCCGCCTCCATGACGTGCCATACCGCCGTAGGTGTCGACAATAATTTTGCGACCGGTGAGTCCGCAGTCACCCACGGGACCGCCGATAATAAATTGGCCGGTGGGGTTGATGTGGTAGCGTGTATCTTTATGCAGCCACTCGGCAGGAAGCACGGGTTGGATGATGTGCTCTAAGACCTGAGCTTGTAGTTCGGTCTGGCTAATGCCCTCGTCGTGTTGGGTCGAAAGCACCACGGCATCAATTGCTACGGGTAAACCTTTGTCGTCGTAGCGCAAGGTCACTTGGCTCTTGGCGTCGGGGCGTAACCACTCAAGCTGGCCCTTTTTACGCAGCTGCGCCTGGCGCTCGACAAGCCGGTGAGCATAGTAAATGGGTGCCGGCATTAAGGTGTCGGTTTCGTTAGTGGCATACCCGAACATTAGGCCCTGGTCGCCCGCTCCTTGCTCTTTGTTGTCGGCTTCGTCAACACCCATAGCGATGTCGCTGGACTGTTTGCCAATGGCATTCAAAACGGCACATGAAGCGCCATCGAACCCGACTTTAGAACTGTTGTAGCCGATATCTAGGATGACATCGCGGACAATGTCTTCAAGATCGACATAGGTCGCCGTGCGAACCTCACCGGCTATGACCACCATGCCGGTTTTTACCAATGTTTCGACGGCGACTCGAGAGTTTGGGTCGTCTTTTAGCATGGCATCCAAAATGGCATCGGAAATCTGGTCGGCCATTTTGTCGGGGTGGCCTTCTGATACCGATTCCGAGGTAAATATCTGATATTCGCTCATAGAGTGTCCTACTGTAGGCGTTGAAATTGTCGAATTTGAATTTGAAAGCCGTTGCGTTGGGCCAGCATGGTTTGGCTTCGCTCGGCTAAGCCAGCAGTGCGAGCCCACGTGGTGAGTTCCTCCGGCTCAAAGCCCAGCCAAAGGTCTCCGCAAGCGCGATGCGCCCAGGTTTGCTCGTGTCTGCACAGCTCGGTAATGGTTAATATGCCTTGCGGCGCCAAGAGTTTTGCCACGTCGTGGAATATTTCGCTGGGCGCCGGCACATGGTGCAGCACCATATTAATGACGGCGCAGTCAACGGTGTGTTCGGCAATAGTGGCCGAACCGGTGTCGGCGTGTAAAAATTCGATATTGGTTAATTGCTGTGCCTCGCAAAGCCGTTTGGCTCTGTTCAGCATCTCGGCGCTGGTGTCTAGTGCCGTTACTTGCGCAAATCGCTGGCTGAGTTCTTGTAAAAATGCGCCATCGCCGGGGCCAATTTCCAGGGCTGTGTCGCGTTTCGTAAACAGAGTGTCGTCCAGCAACTGAGCCAGCGCGTCGCCATAGTGGTAGTGATCGGCGATCAGGTCCTGTTCATCACGGAATTTCTCGGCGTTGCTCTGAAAAAAGGCGACCGAGGCATCGGCTCGCATTTGATAGACTTGCTGAATACGTTCGAGTGTTTGGGGATCGAGCTGGGCGCTGGCCGCTTCAGCCAAAATGGCGGCGCGCAAAGCGTCTAAGCGTGATTTGCCGGTGGCCAGAGTTTGGCGGTAGAAGATGGAATTGCCCTCGCGTCGAGTCGCCACGAGTTCTGCCTGGGCTAACACTTTTAAGTGATGGCTTAGCGCCGATTGGCGAACGTCCAAAATTTCGACGAGTTCGCCCACGCTGAACGAGTTTTTATGCAGTAGGCTTAGGACCTGAACTCGCAGCGTGTCAGCACCTGCTTTGCACACAGCCGCAATGGCGTCGGCCGAGGCATTGTGTGGCTGAGCAGGTGTTGGGAATAAGGGCGTGACTGATTTCATGGCGGCATGATAGGGTACTTTTACATCTATATCAAAATATTTTGATATAGATGTGCATAATCCACTTGAATCGTTGCTAAAAGGTCGGTTTATTTGCCCTGAGAAGGCTGATA
>JALRFH010000249.1 GCA_023253715.1 Halieaceae bacterium | reverse complement strand
GTTATCCCCCAAAAACAAGAATGCGTCAGGCTCGCGATCTACCACCGCAGACCAGACTGGCATGGGTTTGTCTTGGACGGCGCAGGATCCGAAGGCGATTCGATGAACCGTCGCGCCACTTGGCACGGTCGCGGCCAGAGCGACACCTGCCCACAACGCGCCCAAAAGGGTCGCCATACCCCTAGCACGCCAAAATTTTAACCTTTGGCTTCGGTCCACCGCCGACCTCTTTTCACATTAATTTTAGACAAAAAAATCCCCGCCGAAGCAGGGATTATCGTACTTATGTTCACTGCTGTCGATCTTAGAACTTAACCGACAGACCGATACGAATTTCCCACAATGACCGCTCTTCTTGCACGTCGTTGACATCGCGAGCTGAGAAACGCTCGAACACATAGCGACCTTGATCGTCGATGGTCGAAGTCACAACCTGCTGCGAGAAGAACTGCGCGTCGTTGATCTTACCCCAATCGCTGTTCAAGAAATTGGTGAAGTTGTAGATCTTGGCGTAGACAACACCTTTGGTGTCGCCAAACAGATTCACTTCTTGGTCAACACGTAAGTCCATACGGTAGGTCCAATCGGCATTAGTTTCGTTACGCTCAACAAAACCGGTGCCTAGACCCTGACCTTTGCGCCATTTTTCAAACGCTGCGTAGTCGAAGTTTGCCCCGATAACCACATTCGGATCGTTTTCGCCTTTAGGTACATATAAGAGGTGGCGGCCGAAGAAACCATCGCCCTCTTGATCAACAGAACCCATCACGTAGCTACCTGCTTGCCCTTCTTGAGCAAAACCGTAAAGTGACACGCGCGTATCGTTGTCACCGAAGAACTTGTTGCTGTACCGCAAACGGAAGGTAAATCGGTGAGGCACCACATAATTTGAGACGGCTGCCGAAGGCTCAACCAAGTCGCTCAAGGCTAAGTTGCTGAAATTAGAACCGGCCACCGAAGAAGTCATCGGGCTGACGTCTTCTGCGTAGGTGTAGGCGTAACCTGCCATCACATCTAACCCGTTATCGAATGATTTGCGCACCGTTGCGCTGAAAATATGCGCTTCAGGACTCTGATTCGAGTTGGTCAACATGTAGTTGTCTTCGCCTTTACCCGCAGCGTAGTCATAAATGGGCTTGCCAGCGGCAGTTGTACCTACACGCTCTTGTGAAACGTCTACGTAGTAGGCCATGTCTTGACCTTGAGTGTACAGGTAGTCCACGTCGAACACGTAGCCGTCACCGTAGTCGTAGGTGGCACCGATCGATGCTTTCCACTCAGCGGGCTGTTCGTAACCCGGATCAACCAACGCTAAGAAGTTATTGCTGGCGTCTGCATCGGTTACCGCAGCTACGCTATCAAGTAGCGACTGTGGCACGTCGTAACCGGGTCGACCTGCACCCGAAAGCACGATCGAGTTAGGTAGACCCTGCAGCACGGTGTTAGCACCCGCAAAGTTACGGAACTGGAACTGGGCATTCGAGATACCGTCATTCGAGAACGAGTTAGACAACCAAACGTTGGGGTTACCACCTGAGTAGAGGCCAAAACCACCACGAACCGTCAAGCTTTCGTCAACATTCCAGGTAAAGCCAACACGAGGCATTAACAGATCCGTACCGTCGATGGTTGCGTTATTTTTGTAGCCCTGTGCTGCGGTAAACGCCGTGTTTAATCGAGGCGCCCCTGAGGCATCCCACCACTCATAACGAAGACCGGCAGTAATGGTCATGTCGATGTTATCCAAGGTGAATTCGTCTTGAATAAATATCGCATTCAGAGTGTTCTCAAACGAAGCAGCCGCATCGTTGGCATTGTTGGTACCACCCGCACTACCATAGTAAACGCGGCTTGGTAAGCCTAACTCAAACTTATCGACACCCGTGGTGCCACAGTTGGGGTCATCGTGACGCTGTTGCGCCGTCAAAGCCGCACACGATGGGTCATTACCTGCTGAATCATCAAAGTAATCCCACTCTCCACCATTAGAGTGCTGCACAAACAAGTTGAACACACTCAATGACTCTCGGTGGTAACCGAAACTAATCATGTGTTTACCGAACAGGTACTCTGCATTTAAGCGCAAGTAATCGGCTTCGTAGCTCAGCGCGTTAGCTTGGCGAGAATCGTCTGCGCCTAGGTAAATCGTGTTGCGATCTACGTCGGAGATCTGGTGATCACCGAAGTCTTTAGGACCTACGGTCACCTGACCATCGTTCTGTTCTTGAGTACCGAAGAAGACATCGGTCGAGAAGTTGTCAGACCACTGGCTGTTCAAAGCGAAGGAGTAAGTGGTGCTTTCATCGCTTTTTACGTAATAGTGATTGCCGAATTCAAACTCGTTGTCGTCGCTGTCGGATGCGCGATCTTGGAAACCTTCGTAGTAGTTGTATACGAAAGAAGCCGAGTGGCGATCTGAGATATTGTAATCGATACGCGCGAAGTATTTTTCCGCTTCTTGTGCACCGTCACCGGGTAAGCCGCCTGGATCATAATCGTAAGTATTAATTGCAATATCGCGTACACGGTTGAACGTGGCTTCGTCTAACCAATCGCGTTCTTCACCGTTACCCGAACCGGCGTAACCTTGCGCCAAGAAACGAGGGAATTCCTGCTTCTCGTAAGCAACACTCAAGAAAAGCGTATCCGCAATCAACGGACCCGCTAAAGAGAAGCCGTACTGCTTTTCCTCAAACGGCGCAATATTGAAGGTCTTACCGTCGATTTCGTCACCACGGAAGTCTTCGTTGGTCAATTCATAGAACAAGCTACCGGTCCACTCATTGCTACCGCGCTTGGTCACCGCGTTGATATTACACGCAGAGAAACCACTGTATTTCACGTCAAAGGGTGCCAATTCAACCGCCACCTGCTCTACCGCATCGTAGGGGAAAGGCATACCGGTAGCCGTACCGTAACCATTGTCGTTCAGACCAAACTGGTCAGAGAAGCGCACACCATCCAAGGTCGTGGTGTTAAAGCGTGGGCTCTTGCCCGCACAGTTTACCGCACCAGCGCCGCCTGACACGTTTAAACGAGGATCAACCTCGAATACGTTCTTGATGTCGCGGTCGTAAGCAACAGCGTCTTCAAGCTCAGCCAGACCGAAGTTGGCAGAAGGGCCAGGCGCAACGCTCATAAGCATCTGCTTGCCAAGAACCATCACTTCTTCAATGTCACCGCCGCCGATTTGCAAAGGCAGCGCATAAGCATCACCCAAAGCAATCGAAGGAATAGTCGCTTGCTTAACACCATTAACGCGAACTTCATAAGGACCACCTACGGCCAAGTTGCGCAGCGAGTAAGCACCCGTTTCGTTTGATTTAACGCTACGAGTCGTACCAGAGCGTGTGTCCGTTACCGTAACCGTTGCGTTTGCCGCTGGATTACCTTGCGCGTCGTACACCTGACCGACAATAGCAGACGTTTGCTGGTTCGCCTCCACCAGCATAGGTGCAGTACCTAAGCCAAGCGCAGCCGATCCGATCGCGATTGAAAGCGCATTACGCGCAAACAACTGAGCAATGGATTTGTTCATTGTGTTGCTTCCCCTGTGGATGTGGATTGAGTGTTGCGAGTGAGAGGCTAGTATAGAAATATGACAATATGATGAGAATGTTCCGCGGGTGGTTGATTGCGGTAATATTCACATAAGAACAATCAGTTACCGCTTTTAACAGCGTCCAAATACCGTGATGCTAGAGACCACCAAAAGAATGACCTACCAAGACAAGTCAAGACTAGACACTTCAAGCAAAAAGCTCGACACAAACGGTTGGGCGATTATGCTCACCGTTTGAATGCGTGCTACAGATAAGTAATACGCGCCTCTAACTCAGCCTTAGTCTGCGCCACATCGCTAAGCTCATCGGGCCCATCATGAGTACCCGCCACAACACCAAAACCAGCGACTGGCGCGATTTTATCGATTTGAAAACGCCCCTCAGCACCACGGATAAAACAATCTTCATCAAGATACAAATGATCCGCATTCGGCCCAATTTCGTCCGAGATGATCGTATCAAAACCAATGGCTTCGGCAATATCACCCGTATTGTGCACTTCGATTTCCTCCACCGTTCGGCTTACGGGATCAATTCTGAACGCCTTCATGAGCTCTCCTTAGCTAAAATAGTGTTTACGCATCCAAAAAACCCCCGGATTCTAGCCAAATCACAAAAATGTGCCACAAAAAAACGGGCCGAAGCCCGTTTTTATTAAGCGCGATCCTTGGCAATTTGCGGTGGATTAAAGCGGTCGCCGTACTTGGCGGACAGTTGCTCGCAGCGCGCAACAAAATTACCATATCCGTAGGTTTTAACGAACTGCAGCAAGCCACCGGTCCATGGTGGCGCACCAATGCCCATAATCGAGCCGATATTGCCATCTTCTTCAGAGCGCAACACACCAGATTCCAAACACTTAAGGGCCTCGATCACTTGGCGGAACAGCAACCGATCTTTGACGTCTTGGTCAGCAATACTGAACTCGGGCTTATAGAAAATATCGTACAGCCCCGACCAAATCTCTTTCGAACCGTCTTCGTGGTACTGATAAAAACCACCACCGTGATAGCGACCGCCACGTCCGTGGCCGTCAATCATGATACCCACGACTTTGCGAGCCACGTTACCGTCACCCCACTTGTCGACGACGCCCATTTCTTCCCAGGTGGCATTGGCTTTGCGCGACAATTCCATACTGACTTCATCGTAGACCGCCAAGGGGCCCACCGGCATACCAACAGCCTTACCTAGGTTATCGATCTTGACTGGGTGCAGACCCTCATCTAGCAAGCGCACACCCTCGTCTAGGTAGGTGCCAAAGGTACGAGACGTAAAGAAGCCCAATGAGTCGTTCACAACAATGGGGGTCTTCTTAATTTGTACGGTGTAATCAAAGGCTTTCGCCAAGGCTTCATCGCTGGTTTTCTCACCACAGATGATCTCGACCAGAGGCATTTTGTCGACCGGCGAGAAAAAGTGGATGCCGATAAAGTTTTCCGGCTTACTGCTACCGTCCGCCAGTTGCGTGATCGGCAGGGTTGAGGTGTTCGAACCCCAAACACCGTCTTCGGTTAAATAACCTTCAAGCTCGGCGGTAATCTGATGCTTGAGCTTCATGTTCTCGAACACCGCCTCGATAATCAGATCACAACCCTGCAAATCGTCGTTGGAGGCCGTTGGCAAAATCAAGTCAAGTACCGCCTGTTTTTTCTCTTGCGTCATACGGCCTTTGGCAACGCGTTTGGCCAGTAGCTTTTCCGTATAGGCTTTACCTTTTTCGGCGGCCTCGACACTAATATCTTTAAGAACAACCTGAATACCCGCCATGGCCGAGGAATAGGCAATACCCTGCCCCATCATACCCGCACCCAAAACGCCGACTTTCTGGGTTGGACGCTTCTCGATGCCTTTCGGGCGGCTAGCGCCACCATTGATCTTGTTCAAACCAAAAAAGAATGTCGAAATCATGTTTTTCGCGACTGGCGTAATGACCAAGTTGGCCAAACCACGCGACTCGACGGTTAAGGCTTCATCGAAATCTAAGCGCAAAGCCTCTACCGCGCAGTCTAGGATACGCGCAGGCGCTGGAAGCAAACCGCGAGTTTTTGAGTACAGCATGGCAGGCGCGATCATGACCAATTGCGACACACCGGGCGAGTTAATACCACCGCCGGGTACTTTATAGCCTTTAGTATCCCAGGGTTGAGTCGCCGCAGCTTGAATGTCCTCTTGCGCTAAGATCCATGCTTTAGCGTTGGGGACGAGCTCGTCTAGGGTGTCGACCGTTGCGTGAATCATACCGGCCGCAAGGGCTTTGTCAGGGGTTACGCGCGTTCCTTCGGTCAGGTAAGGCAGCGCAGCCGCTAGGCCCAACAAACGAGTCATACGGACAACGCCGCCACCGCCAGGCAACAGACCAAGCGTAAC
>JALRFH010000240.1 GCA_023253715.1 Halieaceae bacterium | reverse complement strand
CATCGCGTGCGCACGCCGAGTATTGGGAACTCTTATGGGCAAAAAATCGGGCTTAGTTTATTCCACCGAGCATGGCCGTCTGTGCTCAGGATGCGGGGAACCTAATGCGCATTGCAAGTGTGGGCCCGCCGCGCCACCGGTTGGGGATGGTTGGGTCCGGATCATGCGCAGCAACAAAGGGCGAGGCGGAAAAACCGTATCGATCGTCAGCGGACTGGGATTAGCTGGCGCAGACTTAAAAACCTTAGCCAAACAGTTAAAACAGCAATGTGGTGTGGGTGGTGCCGTAAAAGACTTCGATATCGAAATTCAAGGCGACCAGCGCGAGAAGATAAAAACGTATCTAGAGTCCACAGGGTACAAGGTAAAACTTACGGGCGGCTAAAAAATCGACTAAAGGTTGCGACTTAATATTCTGGTCCGCCCTTCAGGATTCGAACCTGAGACCTTCCCCTTAGGAGGGGGACGCTCTATCCAGCTGAGCTAAGGGCGGAATCTGCCAAGACTAACACAAGCCAAGCCTTGACTCATCCCAGCCGTCACCAAAGCGATGCCTATGGCATACCGAAAAAATAACCCTGCGCCAACTCGACCCCAAGGGACATCAAGTGTTGACTCTGTTCTGTGGTTTCAACACCTTCTGCGACGACACCCAGCTCTAAACTTGTTGCCAGGGCAATAATAGTGCGCACCACAGATTCCTCTTTGGTACGGGGGCTCAAATTTTGGACAAAAGATTGATCGATTTTGAGCGTGTCCACCGGCAATTTGTGCAAATAACTTAACGAAGAATAGCCGGTCCCAAAATCATCTAAAAACACCTTGACACCTTTGGCCCGCAAACCTTCGAGCCCCACAGCGGCCAGTTCAAAATTGGCCACCATCGAACGTTCAGTGACCTCTACACACAATCTATCCCCGACCCTATCCGCCAGTTTCATCAATGTTTCGTTCTTATCTAACAGCGACAAACTCGCTGCTGACAAATTCACCGAAATGTACTGATGCGGGCCAACACGCTCAAACAAACGATCGACGCTCTCGATAACGCAATTGTCCAACCCTCGAATCAAACCCAAACGCTCGGCGATGGGAATGAACTGATCGGGACCAATGATGCCAAGGACTGGATGATTCCAACGAATCAGTGCTTCAAAGCCGACAACCGCAGAAGTGCTCAAGGCGACAATCGGTTGAAGCGCCACATCAAATCCATTGCGTTCAATCAAGTCCGTCAATTCCGCATGGATTACAAGTTCTACGGGCAAGCTCTGATCCTGTTCCTCGGGATAAATCCTATAACCTGATACGCCCAGAGCTTTTTGCTGGTATAGCATGGCATCGGCACGCCGCAACCAATGAGAAACTTTTTGAATATTAGCATCAAGCAAAGCCAGCCCAACCGAGGCCCCAACCACCACCAAATCCACTTGAATATCGATGGCTTCTTGCAAACTCGCAACGAGGATTTGCCCCATCTCTTCAGGGCTAGCAATGTGGCTTCCGGCCAACACAGCAAACTCATCTCCGCCCAGACGAGCAATACGTGCACCTTTAGGTAAAATCTGGTTGAACCGTTTAGACACCGCGCACAAGAGCCTGTCGCCCGCCTCATGACCGTAACGGTCATTCACCGACTTGAAGCGATCCAAATCAATCATCGCTAAATACATGCTGTGTTCGCTACGGTTATGCAACAGTTGTTCTGCCCAAGCCAAGAACTGCATCCTGTTTGCCAAACCGGTCAGCGAGTCATGAGAGGCAGCGTGCATCGCCGCTTCTTCAGAGCGCTTCAATTCCTGCACCAAGCTATCCTGCTGATACTTAGCCGCAATAATAGAAGCGAGCGCTTCAAGAGTTTGTTGATGGCGCAAGGTATAAAAGTGCGCATGCGAGTGCTCGGAATCGATAACACCGACCGTTTTCCCCTCCACCAAAATAGGCACCGCAAGCTCCGATAGCCGTTCTAGGTCATCCACGACATAATCAGCATCTTCACGGACGTCATTCACCAGCATCGTGCGTTGCAGTAAAGCGGCTCGACCGGTAATACCTTGCCCAAACGCCAGGGTAATCGGATTATCTACTACCATGTGTTGAGGTGACTTATTCCCGTACGCCGCAACTTGCCTAAGGCTAAAGTCACTGTGTTCGGTTAAATAAACAACACAATCCTCGAATCCCAGGGATGCAACGATGTCGTTTGTGAGTAACCACAGCACATCGTCCACGGTTTGAGCGTGTGCGGATTCAATCGCAAAACGCGATAGTGCTGCTAGGTAATCTTCTGACACTTGGCGGACTCAGGCATACGATAAGCAATAACAATCTACACCAAATGCTGCGAGGAACAAACCACAGGCACATCGCCACGTCCGCCCCACTCTGACCAAGAACCATCGTAAACCGACACCTTGGTAATGCCACACTCATGCAAGGACAAGGCCAGTACACAGGCGCTGATACCGCTTCCGCAACTGGTAATCACGACCGACTCCCGGTCAACACCGACTCCCGCCCAGATGTGTTTTAACGACGCGACGGGGCGTAGCTGGCCCGCATCATCCAGTAGGATTCCATAGGGCACATTGCATGAGCCCGGGATGTGTCCACTGCGCAAGCCAGCTCGGGGCTCTGGTTCGATACCACTAAAACGTCCTGGTGAGCGCGCATCAGCGATTTGCCCTATGCCTTTGCCTTGCGCAAGGCTCAGTACGTGTTCCGCATCGACAAAACCTGAGACCAAGGCAGTCGCACGGTAATCACCCTTGAGTGCTTTAGTCGCACCCGCCTCCAAGGGCAGGCCCTCACGCAACCACGCGGGCAAACCGCCGTTTAACACTTTGACATCATCGTAGCCAAAACTCTTTAACAGCCACCAGAGACGCGGCGCTGAAAAAATACCGGCACCATCGTAAACCACAACCGCCATTCCTGCATTCAAACCACAGGCCTGCATACTTTGGCTGAACCACTCAGACGACGGCAAGGTGTGAGGCAGAGCACTATTGGGCTCGCTCCAATGATCTAAGTCGTAGTAAGCAGCGCCTGGGATGTGTTGTTCTCGGTATTCCGCGATAGGGTCACGTCCCATCGCAGGCAGATACCAGCTAGCGTCAATTACACACACATTGCCAAAAGAAAGGCGCTTGAAAAGCGCCGTAGGGGAAATTAATGCCGATTCCAGAGTCGCCACCTCACCGTAGGCTCTGGTTGATTTGCTCTAGCACTTTGCTACCAGGGCAAAGCTCAGTTTCGGTGAGCTGATTTAAAGGGCGCTT
Source organism: Halieaceae bacterium (assembly GCA_023253715.1). Taxonomy (GTDB): domain Bacteria; phylum Pseudomonadota; class Gammaproteobacteria; order Pseudomonadales; family Halieaceae; genus Aequoribacter. The sequence continues at coordinate 1,604 of JALRFH010000240.1, read as the reverse complement.
AGACGTTGCCAAAGCTTGGTGCAAATCGCGTGACTGCTTATCCATGTACAACAAGCCTGTCAGGATTTGACCCGACTGACGGCTGTTTTCTAACGCCATCATCGCCGACATCCGATTGAAGGGATCAAAACTGTCGTCGACTTTTTTCAAACGGATGACCGAACCATCGTGCATCGTCACATCGCGCGTTTTGCCCGGATCGTACTTCGTCGTAATTTCTTCGTGCATGGGTACGAAATCGACCGTGCCCGTGGCTTCCATGTGCTCGCGGGTGTACTCGTAACTTTTGGTCGACCCTGGGGTGTTGTTAAAGGTCACGCAAGGTGAAACCACATCGATCAGTGCAAAGCCGCGATGCGACATAGCCGCTTTAATAAGAGGCACCAATTGTTCTTTATCGCCCGAGAAGCTGCGCGCCACAAAGGTGGCACCAAGTTGCAAAGCAACCGCTGGCAAATCGATCGAACCAAAGGGGTTGGGTTCACCCTTTTTGCTGATAGAACCCTCGTCGGCAGTCGCTGAATCTTGCCCTTTGGTCAGACCATAGCAACCGTTGTTCATAACGATGTACACCATGTTTAGGTTGCGCCTAGCTACGTGGCCATACTGCCCCAAACCAATTGAGGCAGTGTCTCCATCACCCGATACACCCAGATACAGCAAATCACGGTTCGCCATGGCGGCGCCTGTGACGACAGACGGCATACGCCCGTGAACGCTGTTAAAGCCGTGTGATTTACCCAAAAAGTATGTAGGTGACTTCGACGAACAGCCAATACCCGAAAGCTTCGCAATTTTATGAGGCTCAATGCTCAGCTCATGCACCGCTCTGATGATCGCGCCACTGATCGAGTCGTGACCGCATCCAGCACACAAAGTCGATATCGATCCTTCGTAATCCGCTCTGGTGTAACCCAATTCGTTTTTTGGGAGTTCAGGATGGCGGAATTTGGGAATCTGATAACTCATGCTGCACCCCCTTGTGCACGACGGAACCGACGTTGAAATGGCGTCACATTAGAACCGGGTAATTGTTGCTTAATTTGTTTTTTGATATTGCGAGCACTGATTGGTGTACCATCAAAACACAACACAGACTTCAGTTTATCTGGACCAAATTCGAATTCAGCCATTAATAAAGTGCGCAGTTGCGCATCGCGGTTTTGCTCGACGACGAACACACGATCGTGCTGCTCGATAAAAGCCTCGACGTCATCATTGAAAGGGAAAGCGCGCACGCGCATGGCATCGACATTCACCCCTTCGTCCGCCAGATAGTCCAGTGCCTCAACGGTCGAAGCTTCGCTCGTGCCGTAGTAGATGACACCTAGATCAGTCTTCTTTGCTGCCGGTCGGAACTCGGGCGCTGGCACATACTCTTTGATGGTTTCCCACTTACGCATTAAACGCAACATGTTCTTCTCGTACTCTTCACCCTTCTCGGTGTAAATGGCGTATTCATCACGCGACGTCCCCCGAGTGAAGAATGTCCCTTTACTTGGGTGCGTACCTGGGTAGGTTCGATAGCAGATAGCATCACCATCGACGTCCAAGTACCGCCCGAATTTTTCCATGCCATCGAGCTGCTCAGCCGTGAGGACTTT
>JALRFH010000214.1 GCA_023253715.1 Halieaceae bacterium | reverse complement strand
GTGCGCGCATTGGTGACCAAGTTCTGGGTGAGGTGAGCGCCAAGCAACTAAACACTGCAGTCGAGGATATGGTGGCAGGAGGTGGCAGTGATTAAGTTGTTTATCTCGGCGGACACCACCTCGCTGAGTAAAGGAGCGGATTGTATCGCCGCTATTTTATCGAAGACCTTCAATGTCACGCGAACCGGTTCTCGCGGTTTGTTCTATCTAGAGCCTATGGCCGAACTTGAGCACGAGGGTAAGCGGCACCTTTTTGTAAATTTAGATGAGACTAAGGCGCAGGTTCTTGTTCAAGATTTGTTATCAGGTGGATGGGAACACAATACGTGTTATGCGGGCCCACTTGACGAATTGCCCGCTTTTAGCCAGCAACAAAGACTGACCTTCGAACGTTGTGGACAGGTTGACCCAGGGTCTGTGGATAGTTATCGAGCCTGCGGCGGATTGGTGGGTTTGCAAAAGGCGCTCGGTCACAGAGAAGGAATTATAGAGGAGGTGCTTGCATCCGGTCTTCGAGGTCGTGGGGGTGCCGCGTTTCCAGCGGGCATAAAGTGGCGTACGGTTCGCGACGCACAGGCTGATCAAAAATACATTGTGTGTAATGCCGACGAGGGCGATTCTGGGACGTATGCTGATCGAATGATCATGGAAGGCGACCCCATGGCTTTGCTTGAGGGAATGGTCATCGCCGGACTTGCGGTAGGTGCGACACAAGGATTTATTTATCTACGTGAAGAATACCCGCGAGTCAAATACGTGCTGCAAGAAGCCATTCGTGCTTTGCGTGACGCTGGCGTGTTGGGTGACTCTGTTTTGGACAGTGGCCACGCCTTCGACATCGAAGTACGAGTTGGTGCCTGGGCCTACATCTGTGGCGAAGAAACCTCCTTGTTAAATAGTTTGGAAGGTAAGCGGGGAGAGGTGCGCGCTAAGCCGCCATTGCCCGCAATAGAGGGTTTGTTTGGTTGTCCTACGATTGTGAATAACGTCCTTACATTGGCGTCGGTTCCTACTATTTTGGAGAAGGGTGCTGACTACTATGCCTCTTTTGGTGTAGGGAATTCGAAAGGCACCATGCCATTTCAGCTCGCGGGAAACTTAGCTCATACAGCACTTATCGAGGTACCCTTTGGCATAAGTTTACGAGAGTTACTTTTTGACTGGGGCGGTGGTAGCCGCTCAGGAAAGCCACTTAAAGCGGTTCAAGTTGGGGGCCCTCTGGGTGCTTACCTGTCCGAATCGCAATGGGATACCCTCATGACCTACGAAGCATTAGCCGATATTGGTGGTGTGCTTGGGCATGGCGGTATCGTAGCCTTTGATGAGTCGGTTGATATGCAACAACAGGCGCGGTTTGCCTTTGAGTTTTGTGCTCATGAATCTTGTGGCAAGTGCACACCGTGTCGAATTGGTTCGACGCGCGGTGTCGAACTGATCGATAAACTGGCAGCAGGCTCTGACAAACATCAGACGCTCAATCTGATTGAAGATTTGTGTGACACCATGCTTAATACGTCGCTATGTGCAATGGGCGGCATGACACCGTATCCTGTGATGAGTGCTATTAAGGCCTTTGGTGATGATTTTGGTGTTAAAGACGAGCTAGTTACCTGGGTTGGGGGTGAAGCATGATTAAACACTTTGATCCTTTGGTTGATTTGGGCACACCTGCTCCCAAGCAAGCAGCCCTTGGATTAGCTATGGTGGCTTTGACTATCGATGGGCGCGTGCTTCAAGTTCCCCAAGGCACTTCAGTGATGCGAGCGGCGCGCTTGGCTGGCATTGAAATACCCAAGTTATGTGCGACAGATTCGCTGGAGGCATTCGGGTCGTGCCGGGTGTGTGTGGTTGAAATTGCCGGACGAAAGGGCTTTCCAGCTTCGTGTACCACCCCGGTAGAGCCAGGTATGGAAGTGTTTACCGCAACGCCTCGTGTTGAGCAATTGCGCCGTAATGTTATGGAGCTGACGATTTCGGATCACCCATTAGACTGCCTAACCTGCGCAACGAATGGTGACTGCGAGCTTCAAGATATGGCGGCCGCGACCGGCCTGCGGGAAGTGCGCTATGGCTTTGAGGGAATGAATCATGGAAGCCTTGAGAAAGACACTTCTAACCCTTACTTTCAGTTTGAGCCCAGTAAATGTATTACGTGTTCGCGCTGCGTACGAGCCTGCGAAGAAGTGCAAGGGACGTTTGCTCTGACGATAGCTGGGCGTGGGTTTAACAGTAAGGTACAAGCCTCCGATGGCGGTGGTTTTTTAGCATCTGAATGCGTCAGTTGTGGTGCCTGTGTGCAAGCCTGCCCAACGGCAACGCTTGTCGAAAAATCGGTTGTTGCTGAAGGTCCAGGGCAACGGATGGCTACCACGACCTGCGCTTACTGCGGTGTGGGGTGTACCTTTGATGTGCACATGCGCGGTGACAAAGTCATTAGGATGACGCCCGAGAAAGAAGGTAAGGCCAATCGAGGACACTCTTGCGTAAAAGGTCGCTTTGCCTTTGCCTACGCGACGCACCAAGATCGTGTCACCAAGCCATTAATTCGCGAATCGATCGACCAAGCCTGGAGTGAAGTAAGCTGGGAGGAGGCCATTCAGTTTGCCGCTGATCGTTTGAAATCGGTGCAAGCTAAGTACGGACCGAAAAGCGTTGGTGCAATCACTTCATCTCGGTGTACTAACGAGGAAACCTACCTAGTTCAAAAATTAGTTCGGAGTGCCTTTGGGAACAACAATGTCGATACTTGCGCCCGTGTTTGCCACTCACCAACGGGCTATGGTCTAAAACAAACCTTGGGTGAGTCGGCGGGTACGCAAGACTTCGACTCGGTGGAACAGGCCGACCTCATTATGGTGATTGGCGCAAACCCAACCGATGGGCATCCAGTGTTTGGCTCGCGCTTAAAGAGGCGATTACGAGAAGGGGCGCAATTAATTGTTGTCGATCCGCGACAAATCGATATTGTCGAGTCGCCCCACGTGAAGGCAGCGGTTCACTTGCCTATTCGTCCTGGTACCAATGTGGCCCTGATCAATGCTTTGGCACACACCATTGTGAGCGAGCACTTGGAAGATGCACAGTTTGTTGCTGAGCGTTGCGACGAAAAAGCGTACCGAGATTGGCGCGCATTCATTCAAAAGCCCGAAAATTCGGCCGAGGCGGTGGCTTTAGCGCTGGGTGTGCAGGCGGACGATATTAAACAAGCCGCACGCCTGTATGCAAGCGCTGGTAATGCGGCAATTTATTATGGTCTTGGCGTAACTGAGCACAGCCAAGGGTCCACCATGGTGATGGGTATTGCCAATTTGGCGATGTTGACAGGCAATATTGGCCGCCCAGGTGTGGGTGTTAATCCGTTACGAGGTCAGAATAACGTTCAGGGGTCCTGTGATATGGGTTCGTTTCCGCACGAACTTCCTGGCTATCGCCCCGTTAGCGACAAGGGCGTCAGGGCCTTATTTGAAAAGGCCTGGCAGGTTACCCTGGACCCAGAGCCTGGGCTTAGAATTCCTAACATGTTTGATCATGCCCTGGCCGGTGATTTTAAAGCACTGTATTGCCAGGGCGAGGACATAGCGCAGTCAGATCCGAATACGCAGCATGTCGAAGCAGCGCTGCGTGCTATGGATTGCATTATTGTGCAAGACATCTTTATGAATGAGACCTCGCGCTTCGCCCACGTGCTGCTACCGGGGTCTTCGTTTTTAGAGAAAGACGGCACCTTTACTAATGCCGAGCGGCGAATTTCGCGTGTCCGTAAAGTGATAGAGCCTCTGGCGAGTTTGGCAGATTGGCAAGTCACGATGGCGCTGTCCAATGCACTGGGATACCCCATGAATTACGAGCATCCCAGTCAAATTATGCAGGAGATAGCCGTATTAACCCCCACTTTTAGTGGTGTTAACTATGACTTGCTCGAGCAAGGCTCGGTGCAGTGGCCCTGCAATGACGGTGCGCCGGCGGGTACGCCGATCATGCATCAATCCGAATTTGTGAAGGGTAAGGGTGCATTTGTGGTGACTGAATACGTCCCCACGACTGAAAAGGTGACGCGGCGCTTTCCGTTGTTACTGACGACAGGGCGTATTTTGTCGCAATATAATGTGGGTGCTCAAACACGACGAACCGACAATAATGTATGGCATACAGAAGATATTCTCGAGATACATCCTCACGATGCATCTGAAAGAGGCATTATCGATGGCGTTCGAGTCAATATTGCGTCTAGGGCGGGTGAAACCACCCTGCGAGCTAAGATTTCCGAGCGCATGCAACCCGGTGTGGTGTATACCACCTTCCATCATCCTGAAAGTGGCGCTAACGTTATTACTACCGACAATTCAGATTGGGCAACGAACTGCCCGGAGTACAAAGTCACGGCAGTACAGGTCAAGCCTGAGGTGGCGTTATCGAATTGGCAGCAAGTACGACTGGCGGAATTGAGCGTTCAGAGTGAGCGATCGAGCTAATACCGTCAACGTATGGCAATGGAAGCAAAAGCAGGGGCTTCTTGAAGCCCCCGATGTGCTGGCAGAAGAAGTGCCCGTTGCGCTGGTGATTAACGGCATTTCACAGGCGGTAATGATGGTCACCCCGCAAGATCTCCATGATTTTGCTCGAGGTTTTTGTTGGACTGAGGGCATTGTTAGCGCTTGGGATCATCTGTATTCGATCGAAGAGCGTCATCAAGCTGAAGGCTTAGAACTGGATATTCATATTCACCCCGAGGATGCTGTGAATCTGCAGCGTCAGCGGCGGTTCTTGTCAGGGCGAACAGGGTGCGGCTTATGTGGCAAAGAGTCTTTGGAAAATGTCGTGGGCGCGTTACCTGTTGTAGGAAAACAACTGACCGTGAGTCACCGTCAAATTCAAACGATGCTTGAAGTGCTTACCAAGCATCAAAGGCTGAACGCTGAAAGTGGAGGTTTGCATGCCGCTGCACTGGTTTCGCCGGAGGGTTCTCTCTTGTGTTTGCGTGAAGACGTCGGGCGTCACAATGCATTGGATAAGGTGATTGGTGCCGTAACGCCATCAGGTTGTCGCTCCGCGGTTTTGGTCATGACCAGCCGTATCAGCTACGAGTTGGTTGAAAAGGCAGCTAAAGCAGGCGTTGAGGTGATTGTGGCGCCCTCAGCCGTGACTCAACTAGCGCGAAATCGCGCTGAACAAAGCGGTATTACCTTGATTGGCTTTGCTCGGTCGGGTCGTCATAATATTTATACCCATCCTGATCGTGTTAAAGAGCGACTCGATCTGTAACGATGTGCAGAGCCTGCTATCGTCGGTGGCACATCGGTATTCGGTCATCGCCAAGGTAAAGTGCTAAACTGATCCTATTAACACCATGGCGCCTATATAAGGAAGCGCAAAGGTATCTGGTTTCATCAAAGTGAGCGCTGAATGACGGTCGTCGAAGTACAAAAGGCAGGTCCCTTGTCGACACTGCAAGATCTAGGGCGGGTTGGCTATCAACACCAAGGCGTTAGAGTCTGTGGCGTTATGGATACCTTCGCATCGCGCGCCGCGAATCGCCTTGTTGGCAATAACGATAACTGTGCTGTCATTGAACAGACGCTCTTGGGCGACACTCTAAAATTTACCACGTCCGCGACGATTGCGATTACGGGGGCCGATGCGGAATGTCGAATTGATGGTCAACGCCAGCCCCTGTGGCAAGCACTCAGCGTTGGGGCAGGTTCCACTCTGACTATCGGTGGTATGGCGTGGGGTGTTCGCGCTTATTTGGCCATTGCTGGCGGGTGGTCGGTTCCTATTAGCTTGGGAAGTGCCAGCACGGATCTTGTCGGAGGATTTGGGGGTATTGATGGGCGAGCGTTAAAAAAGGGCGATTCGCTCTTGGTGAATGGATGTGAGGGTGCCGAGCTTAAAGAGACCCAAAAGCTACCCGCCAATCGGTACCGCGAGGTGTATCAGCGCGATCACGAGGTGATTCCCGTGCGTGTACTGCTGGGCCCAGATAGCGAACACTTCCATTCAAGATTTTTGTCTGCCTTGGATCATCTCCAGTTTCAAGTGAGTTCGGACAGTAATCGCCAAGGTATTACCATGGACTGCAAACATTATGAAGGCCCGATACACAGCGCCTTGGGGCCCGATATTATTTCCTCGTTTACCACCTTTGGTACGATACAGGTTCCGAGACACGGGCGCCCAACAGTGCTGATGGCCGATCGTCAGTCCACTGGCGGTTTTGCCCGTTTCGCGAAAGTGATTGATGCCGATTTGCCCTTACTGGCGCAGTGTCGCCCGAGCCAAATGGTCTGTTTCGTGCCCGTCAGTTTAGCTGAGGCTCGAGCGGCCAAGTTGTACCAAGACGCGATAGTTGATTCGATTTAGCAGCGAGCACGGCGGTCCATTTTGGTGCACTCGAGTCGTTCTTGGTGCGCCCCAGGACGTTTTGTGGCGCAAATTTAAGAGATGATGCGTATGAGCGGCCTTGTTAGTCGAACTTTTAAGCGATTTAAGGGACGTGGCATGGCAATTGCTTAGTCTAAGGTGTTCCATCCAGTACACATTACTCGCGCCGGTTTATTATCCGGCGTTTTTTTTAGGTGAAACACTTTATCTGTACGTTACTGACCTCCTCAACACGCGTAATTTCGATACACTAAGCCGGAAATTTGATTGAGGAAACGACATGGGGAATTCTACGCCAGTTATTGTGGGTGTCGGGCAGATCGTAGAGCGTTTGGATGCGGCAGATTATGAGGGTTTAACGGCCGTAGAACTGGCGGCCAGAGCTGTGGAATTGGCCGTCGCTGATGCGGGAACCGATATCATTCCATGTTTGGATGCGATGACTGTGATCCGTACCTTTCCCGATTCGGTGCCAAAAGCGGTGCAACCTATATTGGCACCCTTTGGCTGGCCCGAAAATTTCGCCGGCTGTATTGCCGATCGTCTTAATGTCTCGGGTGCGGAAGTTAACCATTCAGGCGCCTGTGGTAATGAACCGCAAAAATGGGTGGGTATTTTTGGCTCCCGTATTGCCGCGGGCGAGATTCGCGCCGCCGTTATTTGCGGTGCAGAGGCTATTGCTACGATGCGTAAGGCAAAAGCCGAGGGGCAATCGTGGGACTGGACTCAGCAGAGTGATTATCCGGTGAACGATCCCGGTATGAACACCGATTTTATGACCGAAACGGAACTGCAGCGCCACGGCGGTGCTGTGCCGGTGTCAGTTTACCCTTTGCTGGAACAGGCGCGCAGATTGCGTTTGGGGCTGTCGACCGAGGAATACGCATTGCAAATGGGAGAACTGTTCGCAGCATTTAGTGAAGTCGCTGCCAGCAATCCTTATGCAATGAGTCAGAAAACGCTGACGGCAGCAGATATCGCCACCATTACCGATAGCAACCGTATGGTAGGTGACCCGCATCCTAAAAGTGTTGTGGCGAGGGATTGGGTGAACCAGGGTGCCGCAGTGATTATGGTGTCGGCCGAGCTCGCCGATGCCTTAGGCATTGCAGAAGATAAACGTGTCTATGTTCACGGCTACGCCGATACGATTGAAAAAGTCGTTTTGGATCGCGCCGATGTCGGCGTCAGTTCGGCCATGCACAAGGCTTACGACACCGCGCTTGAAGTGGCAGGAAAAACCTTCGCCGACATGCGCTACGTAGACTGTTATAGCTGCTTCCCAATTGCAGTGTTTAATGTGCTTGATCACTTTGGTCTGCCACCTCAGGGCGACGTACCCTACACATTAACGGGGGGCTTGCCTTATTTCGGTGGTCCCGGGAATAACTACTCGATGCACGGTATCGCCGAGGCGGTGGTATCTGCGCGAGCGGATCACGGGGCCTTTGCTCTGGTGGGCGCCAACGGCGGCTACATGTCAAAACACTCGGTCGGAATTTATTCGACCGAACCCTGCGCTTGGCCTCAAAACCGCAATAGCTTCGCTCAAGCGGAGCTTGATGCAGTGGCGCCTACGGCATTAGACCTCGAGCCCACTGGCACCTACGACCTTGAGACTTACACCGTGATTTACAAAGGTAAGGCGCCACAGGTTGCCATAGCTATTGGTCGTAGCGCTAAAACGGGGCGTCGAGCCATTGCTGTATCGCCCGATCCGGCTGTGATGCAAAACATGGGTAAGCTAGAGTTGGGCGCTGCTATCGCAGTAACCGCGGGTCAGCCGGTCAACACCTTCGTTGTTGTGTGACAGTGCTTGCAGAGTAATGCGGTAGGGTTCGGCTGTCGGACTTGCTAGAGTGGCGCTTTGATTGTGAGTTGTGTTGTATGAGTAAAAATGCTATCCCTGAGGGATTCGTGCGCTGTGCCTTTGAAGTGCCGGTTCCGTTTATTGATAATTTAGAGGTGTATTACCGCGAACACGCCGATAGCGTTGACATCGGCGCCTGGGTGCTTGATGAGTATCGCAACGGCGGGCCCATGGCGCATGGTGGCTTTTTGATGACACTGGGTGATATCGCTACGGGGCACGCGGTGACCATGCGTAAGGGCACTAATCGGTTTAGTGTTCACGTCAGTTTTAACATGAATTTTTATACCGGCGTTCCTGTTGGTTCTTGGATTGAAGTTCACGCAAAGGTAACGAAAGAAGGGCGTGAATTGGTGTTCTCGAGCTGTGACTATGTGGTCGACGGCCAAGTGGTAGGGCACGCGGACGCCGTCATGAAGTCGGCGGAAATACGTCGCGGCAAACAGCCGGTAAGGGATGCATAAGATGCGACATCAAAGTTTTCAGTGCGACTTGCACCGCTACCCCTTTACCACCCAACTGAGCACTCGTTACGGCGATTGCGACGTTATGGGCCATATCAATAACGTGGCCTATGCACGCCTTTTCGAGGAGTCGCGAATACGTTTTGGTTTGGCTGTGCATGAATCAGACAACTTAAGTCACTTTGGGCAACGTGATCGACTGATGTTGGTCGCGACTCATATTTTTTACCTGGCAGAAATGAATTATCCGTGCGATGTTACTGTCGGAGTTGGCGTCATGCGCATTGGTTCAAGCTCGTACACGCTCAGTTGTGGCATGTTTAATGAGCAGGGCGAATGCGTGGCAGTGAATCAATCAACCATTGCCAATGGTGAAAACGGCAAAAGTGCGCCCATGAGTGAGGAGTTACGTGGCGCGGCGGCTCGTTTTTTGATGAACCTTGAGGATGTTGAGGTTCGAGGGTGAAGCAACTGCCTGAACCCTATGGGCATAGCCCCTTACGTCGCCCCAATTCGGTAAGACGAACCACTCATATTGATATCACTTGGCCTGATGGCGAAGCGCAACCCATGCACTTTGTCGGGTGTGGTCGTGATATTTTGACAGGAGAGTGCGCCCCCTCAATACGAGTTCTGCTGCAAGATGACTTCACCGCGAGCGTGACGATGGATCGCAAGATCTTGTCCATCGAGTCATCGTGTAATCGCTGCGATGTGGGTGCTTTAGCGGGGTTTACCGGCGGTGCATATCTGCGTGCGGTCTTGCAAGAGCGTTTCCCCGAGGAGCGCAATGCAGGTACGCCACTGTATTTACTGCTGGATGATTTGTCGGGTTCAAGTCTTATTGCGGGTTGGGCTTTTACCCAGCGCCCAGGCTATGTTGACGATTTTAATATTCAAGTGGTTGAAGACCCGGGTTTAAGACAAACGATGATGAATGTTTGCTTGGGTTTTGCAGAAGGTTCTACCTCCTTATCGGGTGAATTGGGCAGCACCACAAGCGAGCGCTGTGCGGTGGTCGAGTCTTTAGTGAATCCAGAAGATCCTGACGGTTGGCCGGCAATGGCCGATTATACTCAGACTTCTATGCGACGAGCCCGTCGAATCGACGTTTGGTTTGAGGGTCAAATGACTCGAGCCGAGGTGTATTTTCAGGATACAGCAAGCAGAGCAGATGGCTCGCGAGTCGCTGTTCACGAGTATTGCTTGCAGGCCTACGTCGATACGTCGAGCGGTGCTCTTGTCCGCCTTGATGCAGAACCGCACATCTTGCCTTACCCAGAATGCCCCAACGCGATTGCGAATCTCGATCGCTTACTCGGAACGCCAGTACAAGACCTTCGAATGACAGTGCTGAGGCGTCTGGCCCGAACCGAGGGGTGTACTCACCTGAATGACGCGGTCAGGAGTTTGGCTGAGGTGCCCGTTTTGGCGAATTATCTGCGCTGAGCGGCACATGGTATAGGGTTAAAGAAGATAGGGGTAGGGTAAGGCCCTGCAGAGCCTTACCCCGAAGTGCTTAGATGCGTTCGATAATGATGGCGGGCGCCATACCACCGGCAGCACACATGGTGACCAAACCAAATTGTTGGTCGCGACGCTCAAGTTCATCCAGAATGGTCCCGATCAAAATAGAACCGGTCGCACCGATGGGGTGACCAAGCGCCATTGCTCCACCGTTGACGTTCACTTTATCGCGATCAAGATTCAGATCACGAATAAACTTCTCAGCAACCACGGCAAAAGCTTCGTTGATTTCGAATAGGTCGATATCCGAAATTTGCATGCCGGCTTTTTGTAGGACCTTTTTCGCCGCAGGTACGGGCGCATTCAGCATCAGCTCGGGTGAGTCACCCATGTTAGCCATCGCTACAATACGCGCGCGAGGCTTCATGCCGTGGGCTTTAGCGTAGTCTGGCGAGGCCATGAGGATGGCTGCTGCGCCGTCGACTACACCGGATGAGTTGCCCGCATGGTGCACGTGTTTAATGTCTAGTCCTGGGTATGCTTGGTGAACCAGCTGTTGATAGGTCGTACCGGCTTCATTGAGAGGGTAGTTAGCCATGGGCGCGAATGAAGCCTGCAATGCTGAGAGCGATTCCAAGGTTGTGCTGGGGCGTGGGAATTCCTCGTGATCTAAGGCTAGAGAACCATCCGGGCGATACACAGGGATCAAGCTTTTACTAAAGTGTCCGTTCTTGATGGCGTGATCGGCGCGCTGTTGCGATACCACTGCCAAAGAATCCAGTGCGGTGCGATCGATACCTTCCAGGGTGGCGATCACATCCGCGCAGATACCCTGGTGGGGTTGAGGGTGACGCTCGCGCAAACGCAGGTTATCGCTGTCGATAAAGGGCGATTGCGTGGGATCGGCACCGAAGGTTGACATCATTTCACAGCCACCGGCGATCACTAGATCTTCAAAGCCGCTCATGATGGATGCGGCGGCCATATTGACCGAGGTGATTCCCGAGCCACAGAAACGATCAAGCGTGACACCCGAGGCGCGGATGTCATAGCCTGCATCCAGAGCTGCCATGCGAGCCAAGTCACCACCTTGCTGGCCTCGTTGTGAGCTGGTACCAAAAATAATGTCGTCAACTTCGGCGGTGTTCAGTTGATTGCGCTCAGCGATAGCCGCCAAGACCGTGGCACCCAGGTGCTGGGGGTGTTGATCCGCCAAAGCGCCTTTGCCTTTTTTGCCAATGCCACGCGGGGTGCGGCAGGCGTCAATAATCCATGCTTCTGCCATGATACGCTCCTTATCGACCTTTCCACACAGGGGCACGTTTCTCGGCGAATGCCGTTGCACCCTCGATGGCGTCTTCACTGGTCATCACTGGCATAACGATTTCGTTTTGCTTGGCGAACATGACGTCGCTGGTCCAATCCTGGGCGTTATCCACCACTTCTTTGCTTTTGGCAACGGCCAGAGGACCGTTAGCGGCGATTTTCGCACCGAGCGCTTTCGCGGCTTCAAGTGCCGAGCCCGCTTCTACGACTTGGTTAATTAACCCTAATTCATAGGCGCGGCCTGCGCTTACAAAATCACCCGTTAACGCCCACTCTTTAGCAATGCGCTGTGGAATTTGTTTTGGCAATTTGACTAAGCCACCGGCGGCTGCTGCCAGACCACGTTTCACTTCCGGAATGCCGAATTTAGACGCATCCGAGGCAACGATGAGGTCACAGCTGATGGCTAATTCGAACCCGCCTGCCAGAGCATAACCTTCAACCGCGGCGATCAGGGGCTTGGCGCAGCGATATTCGCACAGGCCTGCAAATCCACGGCCCTTTACCATCGGTGTTTCGCCGCGCACAAACCCTTTGAGGTCCATGCCCGAGCAGAAAGTACCGCCGGCCCCAGTCAGGATCGCTACGTGGATGTCGGGCGAGCTTTCGAGTTGATCAATCGCTGCTGCTACGCCTTCTGCTAGTGCCTTGTTCACCGCGTTTTTTGCAGCGGGGCGGTTTAGGGTGATGACCATGATGCCATCTGCGACATCCACCAATACAGGGTTTTCTTCCGACATGAACTACTCTCCTTATTTTGAGCTTGCGTTATGTATTCAGTGTTAACAACGCCTAAGGCTCACTCATTTTGGCTGAGCAATCAAGACAATTCTGCTCGAATAACTCGCAAGTTAGGTCACACAATGAGATTGTTTCATTAATTCGAGCGCAGAAGGGTCTGGCGACAGCCCCCGCAATGTACCGGCCTGATCCTAGGGGGCTGGAATGTGCGCTAAAACTTGTTCAAGCGCTAGCTGCGTGGCCAAGGCACCTTCGACAATGACCTGGGCGTGTTGCATCGAAGGGTCGACAAAAGCATTGTGCATCGGTGCGACTGTTTGGTGGAATTGCGCCTCGGCGAACGCTTGGGTCCGTCCCCGCTCTTTAATGTCGCGCTGGATACGGCGTTCTAGGCGGAGGCTTTCGTCGGCATAAACAAATACGCGCAGGTCGAACAGAGGTAAAAGTATGGCCTGTTCGAGTATTAAGGTGCCCTCGACGATGATAACCGGCGCCGATTCGATGGTTTGTGTCTCAGCACAACGCTGGTGCCGCGAGAAATCATAGACAGGGCAGGCGATGCTTGCCCCCGTTTTTAGCTGAGCAAGCTGATCTCGCATGACGTCAAAATCCAGCGCCGAGGGATGATCGAAGTTAATACGGTCACGTTCGGCTAAGGTCATTCCGCTTAGATCCGCGTAGTAGGAGTCTTGCATAAGAAGGGAGGCTTGCACAGACGTCGCGCGATTAAAATGCGATACTAAGGCTTGAGCGAGAGTCGTTTTCCCGCTGCACGATCCGCCCGCAATACCTACCACAAAGGCCATTATCCTGTATTCCTCATACCTGCTGCGACTCCCGCAATGCTGACCATGATGGCTTGTTCAACGACCGAATCGTTCTGATGTCGCTCACGGCGCAACAACTCCGCTTGAAGTAAGTTCAGAGGCGCTGTGTAAATATTGCGTAAACGAATGGATTCTTTGCCCCAGTCATCGTGTTGCAGGAGTTCCGTTTGCGCTAGGAGATTTAATACGGTCGTCGCATCTTGCTGAAGTTGATCACGTAAGGCAAGGCCTATGGGTAGATAATCGGCGCTAACGAGCGTGTCGTCGTAGTACTCGGCAATCAGTAAATCCGCTTTGGCGAACACCATTTCGAGCATGGAAATGCGGGTCCTGAAAAAGGGCCATTGGGTGATCATTTGTTCGATCACGCTTTGATGCGCAGTATTTTCAAGGGTGTCGGCAAGTGCTTGCCCCGCACCAAGCCAGGCAGGCAGCAACAGGCGGTTTTGCGACCAAGCGAAAAT
>JALRFH010000178.1 GCA_023253715.1 Halieaceae bacterium | reverse complement strand
GCTTTAACGAGGTCACGCCAGCGCCAACCTCACGAACAATGCCTGCACCCTCGTGTCCCAAAATGGCTGGGAAGGCACCTTCGGGATCATCGCCCGACAGTGTACATGCATCGGTGTGGCACACGCCCGTGGCTTTGATTTCGACCAAGACTTCGCCCGCTTTGGGGCCTGAAAGGTCGACCTCGCAGATTTCAAGCGGGGCTCCGGCTTTGAAGGCGACGGCGGCATGAGTTTTCATGGCGTTATTCCCTATCGATGAGTGCTGTACACCCTACAAATGTAGTCGCTTAGTTCACACTTTGCCAGTCTTGAGTAGAGACTGAACTCGCGTTGGTTTAGGATGCGAGCTTGAATTTGACAGGGGCATAACAGCATGCTGGATCTTGCGATACAAGATGCGATAGACAAGGGTGATTATTTCGATGCGATTGCACTACTGCAGGCCGCAGTAGCAACCCAAGACGATCCAAGCCTTATTTATCAATTAGCCATTAACTTGCAGCGCGTGGGGCAAACGCAAGATGCGCTAGATCTATTTGATGATGCGCAGAGCAAAGGCTTTAGTGATCCAATGCTGACAGTCAATCGGGGTCACGCTCATAAAGCCTTGGGCGATGTTGGTGCCGCCGAGGAAGCTTACAGGCAAGCGCTACAGGGCGAGGTGGCGCTGCAGGCCATTGCCTATTGGTCGTTGGCGGATTTAAGCAGCCGCTCTTTAAACGAAGAAGATTTGGCTGAGATCCAAAAGCTCTTAGATTTGGAGTCAACCTTGCCGGGCTATCGCGCATTATTATTGTTTGCCCGAGGCAATGCGCTTGATGCAGCCGGAAACTATGGGCGAGCGTTTGCAGACTTTAACGCGGCTAACGATATTCTTGCCCAAATCAGACCTTTTCAGGGAGAGCTGTACCACAAGCTCATTAACGAGCTAATGCAAGTATCTTCTATCTCGTCATATCTTGAGAGCGACTTTACACCGATTTTTATTGTCGGGATGCCGAGATCGGGTACGACACTGGTGGAACAAATCTTGGCAGCGCATTCACAAGTGGCGGCCACCGATGAATTAGTGAAGCTTGGCCATCTGTCAATAGAGTTAGAGCAAGCCGGCGGGTACGCTAAATTCCTGGATACGCCCGACGCCGATATTGCAATTAGGATGCAGGAATCCTATTCTGGTGCGATAACACAGTACAATCGCTCGGCGCCTTATTTGATCGATAAAAACCCTAATAACTTTTTACATATCGGTTTGATTAAACTGCTATACCCCAAGGCCAAGATCATCAACGTCGTTCGCGACCCTTTAGATAACGCGATGGGGGTGTATCGACGTTACTTTGATAAAGGCTATGAATTTAGTTATTCGCTAGAGGGTATTGTCTTCCACTGGCAGGGCTACGTGAGTTTAATGAATCATTGGAATACTCTGCTTCCGGGGCAGATCTATCACCTCGATTACGCCAAACTCGCATCACAACCTAAAGCTGAGACGGCCAAGTTGCTGGCATATTGTGGCTTGAACGATGAGGCGGCCTGCTATGACTTGCGAAAAAGCACCCAGGCGGTATTGACCCCGAGTGCGATTCAAGTCCGCCAACCCATCTCGACCAAGGCATTAGGCGCGGGTTTAAAGTATCAGAAATTCTTGCAACCTCACTTGCGACAGCTGGCACAGATCAAGTTACAGTCAGACAAAGTGTTTGGCTTCAACAAATAGGGGTCATTTGTGGACGGTGTGGTTCAGTGGTCACTGCAGAACTACAAAAAAAGCAGTTTTTTTAAGGTTTTGTGAATTATTTGTGATTCAGCTTGTCAAAAACGCCTTTCAAATTATTTTGTGAAGCAGTATAAATATCAGGCTACCGTTCATACGGTATGGACGGCTGTGGGAAATCGGGTCAAATAAAGACTTTATTACCCAAAACTTAAATTATTCTTACCGGGGAGATGTAACATGGTAAAACCAAACCCAATGCGCGATGCAGTGCGTTACGCAATCGGTATTACCTCTGGCGCGTTGTTGTTGTCAGGCGGTTATACTTATGCGCAAGATGCTGATGAAAGCGCAGACGTTGTGGAAGAAGTACTGGTTACTGGTTCGCGTATTAAGCGTACGACCAATACTCAGTCGCAAGAAATTATTACAATTAACGCCGAAGACATGGAAATCCAGGGTGATATCTCTGTTGCTGACGCTCTGCGTTCGTCAACTTTGAACTCACTGGGTTCGTTCCGTGAATCTTCAGGTAGCAGCGCGCAGTCAAACGCGACAATCAACCTTCGCGGCGCCGGTTCTAGCCGTACTTTGGTCTTGATCAACGGTCGCCGTGTTGCTGGTTCACCTTCGCTAGGTGGCGGTGGTACCGTGAACCTGAACTTGATCCCCTTCTCTGCGGTAGATCGTGTAGAAATCATCCCTGATGGTGCGTCTGCGGTATACGGCTCTGACGCGGTTGCTGGTGTAGTAAACGTTGTATTGAAGAAAGGCTATGATGGCGTGAAGATCTCTGGTCGTTACGGCGATCGTGATCGTGATGACGGCACTGAAGAAAGTATCTCTTTCTTGGTTGGCGCGTCTAACGATCGTGGTAGCGTGACCTTCGGCCTTGAATACGACAAGAAAGAGCCTATCTTTGATAAAGATCGTGACTTCACGAAAGCCTCATACGGCGATTACGACGGCGACGGCGACATCGTAGGTTACGCGGAAACGATTGGTGTTTCGTTCTACGGTTACTCGGCGCTTAACCCTAACTGGACGCCTCAGACTGTATACGATCCAAACGATCAAAATACTTGGTACGTGACACCCGGTGCGAACTGTCAGGACGGTGTTAACGGTTATGCGGGTGTCATGCGCGCTGACTTGGTATTTGGCCCTGAATCAGGTTACTACTGTGGTTACGCTTACGCCTTGGTATCGGCTAACCGCGCTGGCCTAGAGCGTATCAACTCTTGGGTTTCTGCCGAGTACAAATTGACTGATACCATCGATGCTTACATCGACGTTATCATGTCTGACAACGAGTCGTTCGGCCGTTACGCGCCTCCTGCGGCACCTGGTCCAACCATTCCCGGTGACCCACGTAACGACATCGGTGCAACCTTCGGTTATTTCCGTTGGACAGACATCGGTCCTCGTGACAACTACGTTAACGACACCTTCAAAGACATCAACATCGGTTTGACGGGTGAGTTGGCAAGCAACTTGAGCTGGGATTTGAACTACACCTACTCTGACTATCGCTCGTCTTCAGTGGGTATGTACTACCTAAGCTATGCCGGTCTTGAGTACAACATTTCGTACAACATCCAAGACTTCGATCAGTTCGTGGCTAATTTGAAAGCGACGACTCACAATGACGACCGTCAAAACATGAAGAAATGGTTTGCGGGCTTACAGTGGGATATGTTTGAAATGGCAGGCGGTACTGCATCTAGCTACTTCGGCGCAGAATACTTCGAAGTTGATTACCAAGCTTTGGTTGACGCTCAGTCAGAAGCCGGTTTGATCGGTGGTTCAGCGGGTAACTCAGCTGAAGGCTACCGTGACGTAACGGCGTTCTCGGTCGAAGCGATCTTCCCTGTTACTGATTGGTTGGAAATTGACGCGGCGGTTCGTCACGACGATTACTCTGACTTTGGTACAGCGACTTCGCCTCGTTTGGGCTTCACTATGACTTGGCCTGGATACGACCGCGTGACCATCAAGGGTTCTTGGGGTCAAGGCTTCCGTGCTCCTGACTTGTCAGACTTGTACGGTGCGACCTCGTTCTCTGCGGAAAGCGCTGTCGATAACTATGGCTGTCAGTTGGCAGGCCAAAGCCCATGTCCATCTAAGCAGTTTGACACCTACATTGGTTCAAACCCCAACTTGGACGCAGAAACTTCTGAAACGCTGTCTATCGGTGTAACTTGGGAGTTCTTGGACGGCTGGTACGCCTCGATCAACCACTTCACTCTGACCTTAGAAGACTCAATTGAGTACACTTCTGCACAGGATCAGTTGGACGTTGATTTCCAAACTAACGGCAACAACCCGAACGTTGAGCGTAACGCTATCGGCGGTGTAACTCGCATCGATGCGGGCTTCCAGAACGCGGTAACCGATCTAGAGCGTGAAGCTTTGGACTACGCGGTTAACGGTATGTTGTCGACTGATTACGGTCAGTTCAACATGGGCTGGAACGGTACTCAGTACTTGAACTACGACGCAGAGCGTAGCTACGGTACGGGTGACCTGTACGATGCCGCGGGTACTTTGGGCTTCCCAGAGTGGCGTATGAATGCCTACGTTGCATGGTCTATGAACGACATGTTCGCTAACATCGCTTGGGACTACATTGGTGAATCAGAATCAAGTGTTTCTGACACCAAGTACAAAGCATGGGATGTGTTGAACGCGTCTGTTGGTTACAACTTTGATTCTTGGGGTACTGTAACTTTCGGTGCGAACAACGTGACCGACGAAGATCCATTGTTGGATTCTCAAGGCGCGCAAGTTGATGAGTATCAGTACCCATTAACTGGCCGTGTATGGTACTTGCGTTATACTCTTGAAATGTAATTTCAGAGTACTGCACTAAATAAGAAGGCCTGCTCTGCAGGCCTTTTTTTTCATTAGGAAATATCATGAATCCGTGGTCAGAATTTTGGCAGCAAGGGCATCCAACAACCTTTGGTGAATACTTTAAAGAGGGCTATCAAGGGCCTATTAAGGACTGGTTTGAAAAGCAGTTTTCAGTGAATCAACCATCGGAAACATTACTAGAGTTAGCCTGTGGTAATGGTGCGCTGATTCCCATGTGCTTAGATTTGGGTTTGACGATCAACTATCAGGGCGTTGACTTAGCCGCAGTCGCTATACCCCAAGGCGTGCAGGAGCGTCTAAATCAAACGAGCAACCTGCAAGCGACGCTGATGGGTGAGACTTCAATAGAGGCCTTACCTTTTTCGGGCGGCAGTTTTTCAGTGGCATGCTCAGTATTTGGAATAGAGTATTCCAACATTGAAAAGACGATACCGGAGATGAGCCGCGTACTCACAAACTCTGGGGTTTATCTTGGTGTCATTCATCATATTGATTCTGTGGTTTCGCAAATGTCTGGTCGAGCGGTGAACGAATACAATATGAGTGAAGTACGCGATTTTTTAGAGCAACTTCAAATTATTGCTCATCAAGCGAAAGTCGCAGGGGATTTGCGCGTGCTTAGTCGAAATCCTAAGGCCGAAAAAGCGCGTAAAAAGTTAAACCAGTACGCTGAAAAGTACCTTAGCAATACCGATTTAAGTACTGCTAATGCCAGTATGTTCGAGTTTGTTACGCGCGGTTTGCAGTTCTTTAAAATTCTGGATCAAGGCCCTAAGGTAGCGAACCGTTTTATCAAGCGAGTTTATGAAGAAACTCTAGCCACTCGTGAGCGGCATATGCAGATGTGCTCAGTGGCCATGCCGCAGGACGGTATCGATCGTTTCGTTGAAATTCTGTCGAAGGCTGGATTTGGGTCTACCGATGTCTCTATACTAAGAGACGATAAATCAATCATTGGATGGGCCGTATGCGCACGCAAAAATTCTTAATCGCTGTATCGATGTTCGCCGCTCTAAGTCTCCCCGCGGCGGCACAGGATATGCTGAGTTGCAGTAAGATCAACAATGATTCTCAGCGTTTAGCCTGTTATGACACAGTAGCTGGACGTGTTGAAGAGGCGCTAACAAAAGACGTCCAAGGAACCGCTGTTTCGCGAATTAAAGAGCGAGAAGAATCCATTCAAGCGGCTGTGATTGGTGACTACGACGTGGCTGCTCAAGAATACGAAGGCTTTGTCATTGCAAAGATCTATTTGAACAATCAACGTCGCCCTGTGTACGTCTCTAAAGATGGGCGTGTTTTTCAGCAAGTCAGTGGCATTACGCCCCTCGCGCAAGTCGGCGATCAAGTCGAACTCGAGCAAGGTATGTTCGGTAGCGTATTTTTGAAAACTTCTTCGGGTACGCGGTTTAAAGTCAAAGAGAAGTAAGTGATCAGCTCTCTCTGATGTCGCCTGAAGACATAACCGCGCCGCGAAACACGGTGCAGATCAGCATTCAATATTATCGACAAGGTCGGTTTGAGGCGTCTCGTGTCGCACTCGAGCCGTTGCTGGCAAGATACCCCCAAGATGCGTACCTGTTTAATATTCACTGTGCATTATGTCTGCAACTTAAAGATTATCCGGCAGCGGTAACCGCAGGACAGCGCGCGCTTGAGTTGCGTCCCGATTACCTTGAAGCCATGGGTAATCTTGCGAGCGCCTACTACGAGCTCTCAGATTTTACTGCGGCCAAAAATACGGCAAAGGCTCTGCTGGCACTCGATCCCGCCGATTTGACAGGATTAGTATTAGCTACCGAATGTGCCTTGCTTGGCGAAGACTTGAACGCTGCAGAGTGGTGGGTGAGCGATTTGATTAGGCGACATCCATCTAATGGAATGAGCTGGTATCTGAACGCAAAATTGCAGCGACAAAAAGGTCATTTAGCGCAAGCTTTGCAGGCCTGTCAGCGCAGTTTGTCGCTTGATGCCAGCCGCGAATCTGTTGTCATCCTGTACGTTAGTTTGTTGCTTGAGTCAGAGCAGTATGATGAAGCTGAAGTTGGCCTTCAGCATGCGATGCGAGCCTGGCCAAACTCCCGAGGTGCTATACATCTTAAAGCCCAACTTCTGCTGGCCCAAGGTATGCCGGAACAGGCCGCAGACGTTTACGAGCGTTTGCTCGCGGGAAACTTTGAAGAATCGGTGGCACTGAATTTGGCGAACGTATATCGCCAGTTAGGTCACTACGACGAAGCAAAGACTATTTTGTATCGAGTGTTAGATCAGAATGCAGTGAATGCCAGAGCGATACTGGTGTTAAGCCAAATGCCACTGGATCCAAAGCAGCTACCCAGTCTTGTGACGATGGCAGAGTCGGTCTTAATGCATGAGCAGTTGAATCTATCTGATCAAGCGCATGTCGCCTTTGCCTTAGGCGCGCTCTATGCCCGGCAGGAAGATTACAAGCAATCGTTTCAAGCGTACAAGCGAGCAAATGCCATAAGAGCGAAGCAGCATCCTTATGATGAAGTAGCGGATAAGCGGTTACTGAGCGAGATCATTAAGACCTACCGGGTTCTAGAATCGTACTCGCTCCCACCGATTCATTGTAGTATCACGCCGGTATTTATTGTGGGTTTGCCGCGCTCAGGCAGTACCTTACTAGAACACAAGCTACTGGAACACGAGGGTGTCGCAAGCCTAGGTGAAAGCGAGTTCTTAAATCGTGAATTGGGTATTTGGCTTCGCGAATTCGATGGATCTGCTAAGTGTATGGAGGCACTTCGGGATGTGTTTAAGCGCTATGTAAAAATTTTGGAAAGCCGTGGTGCCATGAATTCCGTCGTAATCGACAAATTACTTTTAAACTATCGATGGGTTGGTGTTATCAGTTTATTGCTTCCTAGCGCTAAGTTTATTTGGCTTGATAAAAAGCCCATCGCTGCGTGCTGGTCTCTGTATAAACAGCAGTTCGCGGGATATGAGTTTTCTTATCAATTTGATACTTTGGTTTCGCATTATGCTCGATATAATGCCTATAAAACGTATTGGCAGGGCGAATTGCTCGACAAGATCGCATTTGTTTCCTATGAAGAATGGATGAGTGCGCCCGCTAATATTTCAGCATCAATATATCGCTTTTTGGCCCTTACGCCCTCGAGGGATGCATTTGCTGGAGTCAAAAAAGGAATATTGATCGATACACTAAGTTCGTCACAGGTTCGTGAGCCAATAAGTTCTCGATTTGTTGATGAATGGCAACATTACCAAAATGAACTTAAACCTCTCGAAAATAGCTTGGAAAGTGCGTTAGGATCAAACTTTGGTTTCGGATACGGAGAGTAACATGCGAGTTTTAAGGGTTTGTGCGGCGTTTGTCGCGGGTTTTTTGATGTTCTCGACCTTTGCATACGCGGCCAAACAAGAACACGACACAGCATCGCTTTTTGCCAAACATGCCGAGTTCACCAGCGTTTCGATCTCGCCTGGCGGAGATTATTTAGCCGTAGGTATTTTGCACGAAGGCAAACGAGCGGCCGCGGTGCTTGATCTAGAGACGAAAGCCGTTAAGTCCTTGATTACTTTTAAAGATCGCTTAGAAGTCGCGGGCATTCGGTGGCTTAACGAAGAACGTCTGTTAGTGACAATGGCGCGCAAGATCGGTTCGCTGGAAATGCCAGGTAGCGCCGGTGAATTGTATGCGGTGAATGCAGATGGTTCTAAAGGCAAAAATATTTTTGGTTTTATGGGGGTCGAGCCAATTGCCGCATCGGGACGTTACATTGGCAAGTTGGACGACGATCATATTTTAGTCGAAGTGCATCCTTGGAGTGGCGTCGCGGGTAAAGATCTACAGCCAAGTGTTATGCGTGTGAATATTCATAATGGCCGGACACGCGAACTGACCAAGACGAATATTCGTGGCGCGACATTTTTGTTGGACGAAGATAAAGACGCGCGTTTTGCGATGGGCATGGACGACGATTTTAATTTGATCTTCTCTTATCGAGACAAAGGCAAGATTGATTGGCGTCCAGTCAGTTCACCGTTCACAAAAGATGTTTCTCCCTTGACCTTCGAGAAGGGCAAAGAGCGTATTTTGATGTTGGCGCCGGATCCCGAAACATCGGTCATTGGCGTGTTTTCTTATGATCCGCTGAAAGGTGAGGCAGAAAAAGTGTATGTTCATCCTGTGGCTGATGTCACACGCTTGTACTCGGATAAAGAAGATCAAGTGTACGGGGTACGCATAGACGAGTATTACCCCGAGTTCATCGCCTTGGATTCTTCACATGAGTTGGCGCAGGTGCAGCAAACCTTGTTGGCTAGCTTCCCTCAGGGTTATGTCTATCAAACCTCAGCCACAGAGAATCGCGACAAAATTGTGTTTGTAGTTTCCGCGCCCAATTTACCGGCACGCTATTACCTGTTTGAGCCTGAAAAGAAGAAAGCGACGTTTTTGCTGGATGCCTACCCGCACATCGATCCTAAGATGTTGGCCGCACAGGATGCCATTGAGTTAACTGCTCGCGATGGTACAACACTTCGCGGCTATTTAACTTTGCCGCCTAAGAGTAAGGGCAAAAACCTTCCGATGGTTGTGATGCCGCATGGCGGCCCCCACGCACGAGACATGTGGGGTTACGACCCCTCGGTGCAACTGCTGGCGCTTGAAGGCTATGCGGTATTACAAATTAATTTCCGCGGCTCGACCGGTTACGGTACAGATTTTCGTGATGCGGGTTATGGCGAGTGGGGCCGTAAAACTCAGGAAGACATTATTGACGCGACGTATTGGGCAATTAATGCCGGTATTGCAAACAAAGAGCGCTTGGCGATTTTTGGCGCAAGTTTCGGGGGTTATTCGGCCTTACAAGCGCCTATCGTTGACCGTGACCTCTACAAGGCAGCAATAGGTTATGTTGGTGTGTATGACCTAGATATGCTGTATACCACAGGCGATATCGAGACTGCGCGTTGGGGGGACGCCTACCTCGATACGACACTTCCAGACAATGAGGCAGACCGTATCGCGCAATCGCCCGCTCGCAATGTTGATAAGTTGAAAGCGGCGTTATTTATTGTGCATGGCGTTGATGATCACCGTGCCGCCTTCGAACACGCCGAAGCCCTGCGCGACGCCCTCGATGAAATTAACTACCCCTACGAGTGGTTAGCAAAAGACGGGGAGGGCCATGGGTTCTACGATGTAGATAACCGCATCGAGCTCAACAACAAGGTGCTGGCGTTTCTTGAAAAACACCTTAACTAAGTTTATTGAGACCTAAGAAAGGGCCTGTGGGCCCTTTTTTGTTGCGCAGCGATAAGTCTGCGGTTTTACCGAGGACTACTCCTTATGAAGGTTAAATCACGGCCGCCGCGTAAACGTATAATTTCTGCAATTCAGCCCGCGCCGCGCAACTTCCATCTCAATCTCGGGCGTGGGCAAGTAACCTTCCTCTGGATAGGCTGCATCGCACAAGACTTTATTCGAGACTGAAGCGAGATCGTTGGGCTCTAAATTGGCGGTGTGGGCAGGGTGGCCGGCACAGCCCGCAAGGCTTACGACACATGCGCTGACTAGCAAGGTGGCGGGGATTAGCTTCATACGAGGGACCTGACCTTGGGGCTGAGTTTATCTTTCAGGCTGTAGAATAACATGCCTGCTACTAAACTCGGCCACTTCAGCAAGGGTCCTCCGGGGAAGTTTTTGATTGGAATTTTTTCAAATTGCGTAAAGTTCTCGGTTTGCCCCGCGATGGCTTGCGCCATTAATTTACCTGTTAGTGTGCCAATGGATATGCCGTGACCGGAAAAGCCTTGGGCGTAGTACACTTGCTGCTTGATGTGTCCTACGTGAGGTAGGCGGTTGCGCGTTATGGCGAGCGTGCCGCCCCATCCGTGTGTAATCTGCGTCTGGGCTAGTTGTGGGTAGCGGCTGAGCAGGTGCGGTCGCACAAAGGCGCGAATGTCGCTCGGGAATCGCCTCGAGTAGGTTTCGCCGCCGCCAAACAAAAGACGCTTATCTTCCGAAAGCTTCCAGTAATTCACCACAAACTGTGAATCGGCGATCGCTAAATCCGAGCGAGTGATAGAGTGCGCCAGCTCTTCGGATAGGGGTTCCGTTGCGATCATGTAGTTGTTAATGGGCATGACCTTGCTGGCCAGGTGCGGTTCCAAGTGGTCGAGATAAGCGTTGCACGCAAGCACGACTTTGTTTGCACAAACAGTGCCATGCTCGGTATAAATCTTGACGGTATCGACATCCTGTTGGATGCGAGTGACCTGGGTGTTTTCGTAGATTTCACAACCTAAGCTTTGGGCAGCTTTAGCCAACCCAAACACGTATTTAAGGGGGTGCAGATGCTTTGCAGTGGTATCAAGCACACCGTCGACTAGACCTTGTGCTTGGGTTTCTTGTTGTAAATCTTGGGGGCTAAGGTAGCGCGTGCTGCTGTAGCCGTAGACGGAGTGTAAATGCTCGACTTCGCGTTTTAAGTCGTCGGTTAGTTTGGGGTTGGCTGAGGCAAACAAATTGCCTGATTTAAGCTCGCATTCGATATTAAAACGATGAATTAACTCGCCGACTAAATCGACGGCGTCTAAGCCAAGCTGCCATAAAGCCCTAGCGTGCTCTAGCCCCAGCCAGCGCTCCAGGATGAGTTGACCGCGCCGTTGCCCAACACCCACATGGCCACCGTTACGCCCCGAGGCGCCATGGCCCACGGTTTTGGCCTCTAGTACCACTGTGTTTAACCCAAGGTCACGCAGTGCGACTGCTGCCGATAGTCCGGTCAGCCCGGCGCCTATCACACAGACATCCGTCTGTCTGTCACCCGCTAAACGTGCGCGCGAAGCTGGCTTTGGGGTTGAGGCTTGATACCAAGACTGTGGATCGAAAGAATTCAAGAGTCTGCAATTATTTGGAATTATTGGCAGTGTACCTTAGCGTGGTGCGCGTCGGTAGTTAAGCGTTTTTTGCCATCTTAAAATACAATATGCCATCCGCATTCGCCGTGACGCTATGGTTTTGGGGCAGGCCCTGAAAATTCTTGCTATTTCACTAAAGCAGGTCACAATCGCGGAATGGATACCGAGCTATTGCGCACGTTTTTGGAAGTCAAAGCTACTCGACACTTTGGTCGAGCGGCCGATAACTTATTTATCACTCAGGCCGCGGTCAGCGCGCGCATTAAGCAGTTAGAATCTTATTTTGGCGCCCCCTTATTTCACCGAGATCGCAATAATATTCAGCTAACCCCTGAAGGCGAGCGTTTGGTGCCGCATGCGGAATCGATATTGGTCTCGCTGCTTAGAGCAAGACAGGACTTTGCGCTTCGTGAGGGCGGCGATTTGCGGTTAAGCGTCGGTATTCGCCAAGGCCTTTGGTGCGATACCCTGCAGTCGTGTTTTGATCTGCTGCATGGCGAGGTGGGTGACTTGAAGTTGCATGTCGAGACTTTGTCACAGGAGATGATTGCCAAGAAGTTACGCGAGGGTGCGCTCGACACCGCGCTGGTATTTGATACGCCCGCCGCGCCAGAGCTTGAGTCCCATCGTCTTGGCGATTTGCGTTTGCGACTCTTTGCGCAC
>JALRFH010000154.1 GCA_023253715.1 Halieaceae bacterium | reverse complement strand
GTTCGTTCTCTAATTAATTTTCCAACTTCTGTTGAACCAGTAAATGCAATTTTATTTATATCTTTATGTCCGACAATCATTTCGCCGACTTTTCCGTCGCCAGTTACAATATTTATGAGGCCATTTGGAACTCCAGCAGATGTACATATTTCAGCGAATAAAAGGGCTGTTAAAGACGTGTATTCTGCAGGCTTTAGCACCACAGCATTACCCATGGCGATGGCAGGAGCTATTTTCCATGAAAGCATTAGGAGTGGAAAGTTCCAGGGAATAATTTGACCACAAACTCCTATCGGAGATCGCTTTGGAAGCTCAGCCTGCATTAATTGAGCCATTCCAGCATGATAATAGAAGTGTCTTTGAGCAAGAGGAATATCAATATCACGAGATTCTCTAATTGGTTTTCCATTGTCGAGGGTTTCCAAGACAGAGAAAAGCCGAGAGTTTTTCTGCAAGAGACGCGCAATTGCATATAGAATGCGGGCACGCGCATGATCACTTTCTTTGCACCATTTTTTTTGAGCGGCTCTGGCTGCTTTAACTGCAGAATCTATATCAGATGGAGACGACTGACCAATTTTTGTTCGCTCTACCCGATCAAAAGCGCCACATTCGCTCACCACAGAATTTGAGCTTACCGGTGTTACTACGGCATCCGCACCCAAGGCTTTAGCACATAACACGCCCAAGCGATCGCCGCGCAACCACTGACCATTAGCGTCGCCAATTAAAGGGCGATCGGCATCACCATCCGTCGAAAACAAGACGTCAAAGTCGTATTCATTCGCCCAGGCTCTGGCGCGCTCATGATCTTCGCGACTCACCGCTTCGGTATCAATAGGGATAAACTGATCCGTACGACCCAGCGGCAACACGCGGGCACCCAAACGCTGGAACAGATCGGCAAACAAATCGCGTCCAACACTTGAATGCTGATAGATTGCCACTTTTCGGCCCTCTAAACACCCAGCATAGCAATCGACGTAGCGCTGACAGTAAGCTTCGTAAGCGGCCTCATTTATTGGCGGCAATTCAGTGCTCATAATCGCCGGCAAGGTGACTGAGGCATTATTAATGGCTTGCTCATCAGCTTTAGTGATCTCACCACTTGCCGTGTAAAACTTTATGCCATTGCGATCAAAGGGAATATGTGAGCCCGTGACCACAATGGCAGGCAAACCCAACATACCTGCGTAAAAAGCAATCGCAGGCGTTGGCAAGGCACCCACGTGATTGACACTGACGCCTAAATCTTGAGCAGCTTTCGCACAGGCACTGGCGATCGCTGGGCTTGAATCACGCAAGTCGTGTCCAAGCACAACCGCTTTGGGATTACCGGCCACCGCCGTTAAAAATGCGTAGGCAAACCCATAGACGACATCATCTGTTAAATCGCTCACCAAGCCGCGGACGCCGCTGGTACCGAACTTTACGTCCTTGGACTGGGTGAACTGTAAGGTTGTGTGTGCCACGCAGGACTCCGAAAGAATTTAAGATTGAATGGTATCGCCGATCATTGAGCGCTCGACCACAATGCGGGAAGCCCGCCCCAGCAATTCAATAAAAAGATAGGCGCGCTCTTCGTCTTTACTGATATCAAACACTCCGGCTAAGCCTGCAAAGGGTCCTTGCAAGATCTCGACCTTGTCGCCTTTCTTGTGGGGCCAATCCGACTCGTTTTTCGCGCCGAGATCGGGGTCTTGTTGCACCTGAAGAAACTCGATCACTTCATCGGGCACCGGCACAATATCTTGCCCAAACCGAACCAGCGCAAATACCCCCAAGGTTGAGCGCACTGGGCCTAAATCATCGGTACCGTAATCGACGTCAATAAATACGTAGCGCGGAAATAAGGGCGAAACCACCAACTGCCACTTGCCTCGAATACGCTTACGCTGCTGCAATTTAGGCAAAAATACACGATACCCTTGCCGCGACAGATTAAGCTCAGCGACATCTTCTTGCTTGGGTTTCGTTTGCACCACCAACCAGGTCACGCGATAAGGCCTTGTTTGACAAAAACGCCGCTATTGTACGCGATTTAAACGGCATCGGACATTTTGAAAATTTCAGTTTTGTAATCTCAGCCATACCGAAGCACAAAGCGTCACGCCCCCTCAACGCGAGGGAGAGCGCTCGGGGTTTCTTTGAGACCAATGGGAGCGATAGGTCGCTAATTACTGCCCCAGCGCTAAAGGTGTTGCGGGCGTTGTGGCGTTCAAAGTAACAGCGCATGAAAGCCAATCGACCGCAGGCTCGAGAAGGAACCTGTAGAGCTAGGTTCCGTTACGGTGCGCCAGCCAACACCCCAAGACACAACTACCCTCAAATGGAGGAAGCCCCAACGTCGCACGCTCAGTGACATGCTGATACTCTGTCGTGATTCCACCAAAAGGATACAAGCTTGAAAGAGAACCCAGACTTCACAACCGAACAGCGTCAGGCCTTACAGCACGTTGCTCAAGAGCTTCGCCTGGTGCTCGAGCACATGACCACGTTAAATGGAACCGCAGCAGAGCTCGAAGCTATCGCCGATAAAGTCAAAACACTCAGCGATGCCATGGCCCCCATGACCGGCAACAAAGCCTTAGAGCACTTTTCCTTAGATTGGGGTGACGACTTAAACTCCCCCCTCCCCATGAGCCCCATCACCGGACGCTATCACCCGATAGCTCCACCCGTAGAATTGAGCATGGAAGGCAACACGCTGGTGGGAACCGTCACCTTAAACAAGGTGTACGAAGGTGGTCCAGGCTGGGTGCACGGATCGTGGATTGCGGCAATTTACGATCAACTGCTGGCGTTTGCCGGAATATATAATAAAACCGGTGGGCCCACTGCCAATCTAACCGTGGATTTTATGAAACCCACGCCAATTAATACGCCACTGCGATTCGAAGCCGCAATTGATTCAGTAGCGGATAAAAAGATTTATATGAGTGGCCGCTGTTACTGCAACGGACAGTTGGTCACAAAGTGTGAGGGCCTATTTATTCAACAAAGCTTTAGGTGATGCGGGCGCAGACGGTCCGCGCCCAGCATTAAATTAGCCTGTTATTTCGCAGCTCTCACGCGAGTTGCCCGCATCAAAATATTCTTGGAAAACTTTCGGGGTGCGGCCGCGCCCAGTCCAAAGGTATTCTTCCCCGCTCACGACCAAACGGTATTTTGGTGCTACAGACCCACGTGGCTTGCTCGCCAATTTTCTCTTAGCTGCCTGTTTTCGACCTTTTTTCGGGCTGACGGTGAGATCTTCGGGTGTTAACCCTGATTGTGCCAACAGGGTTTGAATACGTTCAATATTCGCCTGTTTTTCCTTTTCGGCTTTAGCCGCTTCTTTTTGCTCAAGCTCGGATTTTACGTTTTGCAATACCGCGATCAATTTATCCACTTCGTGTAGAGCTAAGCGTTTTGCCTCAGCTTTTGCTTTGGCTTTTGACTTGACGTAAATATCAAAGGCAGAAACTTTTGCCATGAGCAACTCCAAAATTTTTAATTAATTCAAGGCGTTTTTATTAATTCAAAGTGTAAAGAATAATTAAACTTTGGTAAAGAAATGTCTTGTTCGCTACATGCCTACCGAACACAAGAAAATTAAATTGTTTTATTAAAAAAAACATCACGCAAGCGAAGAGAACATAAGGCCACAAAACTGCCTATTGCATCCGCTAACCAATCGCTCCATTCTGGCGCCCGCGTTTCAGTTAAGGCTTGGAAAAATTCAAGAAGTGCACCATAAAACAATAAGCCCAAAAAAACGCCTCCGATGTGTTTGGGATACCCCCAATAACCCAAGGTGGCCAGTACCAGAAATGCGATCGCGTGCATAATTTTGTCGGAAAACAGCATGACCTCAGTCACCATCGTTGACGGCAATAAAGCCAGCGCCAACACGCTTAGCAAGGCTAGCCAGAACAAGCCTCTCAGGTGG
Organism: Halieaceae bacterium; assembly: GCA_023253715.1. GTDB lineage: Bacteria > Pseudomonadota > Gammaproteobacteria > Pseudomonadales > Halieaceae > Aequoribacter. The sequence goes on along the minus strand of JALRFH010000154.1, from coordinate 16,241 downwards.
GACACTGTAATCGCGGGAAGCAGAGGCGTGCGCATGGTCTTATTGTCTCGGAGGAATCGCGTAAGTGCCGACGACGTGGGCTACCATCCTGTCATCGCCTTGACTGTAAATCGAAACACTACCGGTGGCTTGTGTCTTGCCGACTTTGTGCAATTCGCAAACGGCTCTGAGATCCCGGTTAGCTGCCGGTTTACGTAAAAAATTAATGGTTAAATTTGTGGTAACAGCGAGAGGGACCAAACCAATGGTGGCAAGCACCGCTACATAGAGTGCCGTATCCGCTAGCTCCATCATCGTGGGGCCCGACACCGTGCCGCCTGGACGCAAATCAGAATGATCAACAAGACGAATAAGCTCACAGTGATTCAATGCTGTGTGAACAATTCGACTTTTAAATCCCGGAAATTCCGAATTCAAAAAACGTTGCAGTTCCGAAGCAGGCAATGGTTTCAAAAAAATAAATCCTTAGTTTAAGCAGGACGTTTGAATATAAACAGGAGCGTCTATTTTATTATCATCTGGGCGACAAAAAGAATAAAAAAAACGGTTATTCTTTTTAGTTAAGGCATCAATTAAACCGCGCCAATCATTATTTTTAGCATATTTTCGATAAAACCGTTTTTTCCAACGGCTATAGCGGATGTTAGTGACTTCCATATCTTTGATAAATAGAGACGTATTTTGCGTGGACAATAAATATCGCAAATTTAGCGAGATACCCAGCGGTCCCATAACAACCAAATCAATACTTGGGGTATTGGTGTATAAATGGATTCGCAAGTCTTGAATCGTTTTTCGATCCACCTCATAGTCAAGCAGCACTTCAAATACATAACGCTTGAGCGTGATTTGTAAGGCCTGAATCAACTGCGCGTGAACGACCGGCTCTATCGTCGCACCATTGGGCCCAACCAATTCCTCCAGTAAATTCTGTAGCGCCCAATACGCCAAAAATGGCGCGGCGACCTCATGTTCCACTCGAATCGCCCAAGCCAAATCTTTGCTGGCTGCGGGCACCGAGGCAAGTTCGACTGCCTTGCCCCACAGCTGATGAAATTCGTTTTCAGCGCGCTCGGTCATAAGCTCTGGCGAATTCGCAGAGCTGTATGCGATCACCACTAGATACGTGAGACCCAAGAACAACCATCTAGCCTTCAGTAACACGAGGGCAGTACTAATCGGAGTGAGCGTATTTAAATCGCCAGATCGCACCGATACCGACAAGCGTATAGGTGTCATCGACGAACAAAGGACTAAGCTTGTTCTTGCTCGCCCCTAAGTCCATATATCTGGCGTAGGCTAACAATGACCACGCGCCGACGTCGTACTGTAAGGTAGTCGAGAATCGGTAACCGACCAATCCGCTTTGTGCGCGATACGCTGGTCGTTCGAGTGTTGCGAAGGCTGGGCTCACCCCATACAGCAGCTGGTTATATTCTTGATCAGCGGAGTAAGCCCCTAGGTCAATCTCGAATTCAGTACTTTGCGCGCGCCATTCATAATGTAGACGTGGGTCAAATACCCAGCCCACCGGTTCAATACCATTGGACGGATCGAGCTCAAGCGCTGCTCTCAGGGGCAAATGTAGCTCGAGGTTGTGCGCCCCCCACTGGGCCAAGATAAATTCCAACTCCGGACCGACCTCGAGAATGAGCTCGAGATCGTCCATACCCTCGCGCAAACGATCGTCGTCATTATTCACCGGTAAAGAACCGCTAATACTGATATCGAGTTTGGCGCGATCTGTTTTAAATAACGAGGCCTGAATACCGTCACGATCAATACTCAGCCAATCGCCTTCATATTCCAGATAAGGCAGAGGCGCGACCAGAGTGTCACTTTGAGGTGAGCCCGGATAGTGAGGATAGTCAACCGCCAAAAGGCCCACACCTAAGGTGAGGTCACTCCACAACTGTTTAAAACTGGGGTATTCACGTGAGTCCGACGACGCTTGATCAGAGGCCGCATCGACTGCGACAAGTAAGCTCAGAAGACCGCTCATACCGAGCGCCGCGATTGATCGTAAAGTCAGCATAGTTACCCCCAAATTCTTACTTACTTGCCGTTTTGCCGTTTCACCGTCTTAGCCGATACCTACGTTAAGAGCCCGCCATCAACCACAATGCACTCACCATTGGTATAGCTAGAGGCATCCGAGCAAAGATACAACAATGTGCCTGCCATTTCGTGTGGCTCAGCGTGTCGGCCCAAAGGTATCTGCTCAATGGCCATCTGATAAATAGCGTCATTGCTGAACAAAGCGCCGGCAAATTTTGTTTTGGTTAATCCCGGAAGCAAGGCGTTGCAGCGAATACCCAAGGGGCCACATTCTTTCGCAAACGTCTTGGTCATATTGACCACGGCGGCCTTAGTGATCGAATAAATGCCCTGCATGGGGCCGGGCTGAATCGCGTTGATCGAAGCCGTATTAACGATCACGCCCTTACCTTGATCACGCATCATTTTTCCGGCTTCAACCGACATAAAGAAATAGCCACGTATGTTTACGTCGACTGTCTTTTGAAATGCCCCCAGATCAGTATCTAACACATGCCCAAAGTAGGGGTTCGTTGCGGCATTGTTTACACAAATATCCAAACGACCAAACTCACTTTTAATACGGCTTATGAGCTGCTCAATTTGGGCCATGTCGCCAATATTACAGGCTATCGCAGTCGCGGCACCACCCGCCTCTCGTATTGCTTGTGCCACTCGCTCGCAATCATCGATTTTTCGACTCGAGACGATCACGCGAGCGCCATACTCGGCTAAGCATTTAGCCGCTTCTTCGCCAATGCCTCGACTGGCGCCGCTCACCAAAGCCACACGCCCACTTAGATCAAATAAATTGTTATACATTGTTCATCCTTAACGACTTTGAATCGACTTGGGCAACGCGAAAAGCCCAGTGTAAGTAATACATCGATACCACAACCAACACCGCCCATGCGCTGGGGTAGCCATAGTGTGTCACGGCAAAGCCGATGACTAAAGGCCCCACAACGCGACCCCATGCTGACGCAGAACCAGTGGCGCCCATCATTTGACCCCGATGGTGCGCGTCAGCGCGTTTTGAGGCAAGCGAATTCAAAATCGGAAAGCAAAAATTAGCGCCCGTCATCGCAATAAAAAACGACAGCGGGATAAGTACTGAACCGGTGGCGAAAACGGCTAGGAGCAATCCCGTGAATAGACCAATAAGCGCCGACCTTAATAGCGGAATTTCACCAAAACGATCAATCAAGCGGCCAATCAAACCACCTTGGACAATAGCCATAACCAAACCCTGGACCCCCAACACCAACCCGACTTCTTTAGGCGTATAGTTCAGCAAATCCGCAGTCCATATCGGCAGCAAATAGGTGATTGAACTGATCACGGCAGAGTGGGTCGTGAACTGTGACACGAAGCGCAAATTACCCGTTCGACGCAAAAAAACAAACGCACTGCCAAAGCGATATGTCTTCGCTTGATGGCGATGCTCGGCTTGAGCTTCAGCAGAAACGGTTTCTTGCAGGAACAGCGAGGCGCACCCCAAAGCCAGCATAGACATGGTCGCAGCAACCACGCAGGGCAGCACAAAACTGCCGCTATCACCGCTGAGCAGACCGCCCAAGAAAGGACCTAGGACCAAACCCAAACCGAAGGCTGCTCCCAGCTTACCCATCGCACTGGCGCGATTCTCTAGGCTGGTTAGATCGGCCATCATGGCCGCGGCGACAGGTAGGTTGCCCGCCATCAAACCAGCGAAAGCTCGCGCAGCAAAGATCATCCATAGGGCATGGGCAAAAGCGAGCGCCACGTAACTGACTGCGGCACCCAACAAGCACAACATTAAGGTTCGTTTGCGACCCCAGCGGTCGGACAAACGCCCCCAAAACGGCGACATAACACCTGAACAAACGGCATAAACGACGATAATTAAAGCGATATCAAACTTCGTCGCGCCAAGCGTAGGCGACAAAAACGGCAGGATGGGTATGACAATGCCAAAGCCAATCAAATCCAGCAGCGCGACACTAAATAGCAGAAAAACAGAGCGTTTACTGCTGTGATTACTCACCGCGCGTCAAACCCTGCCAGCGCGTCACTTCGCCACTATTCAAACCGAATAAGTCCAGACAACGACCGACCGATTGATCTACCATGGCTTCGATGGACTGCAGCCCCGCATAGAAAGCGGGTACGGGCGGTGCGATCACAGCGCCCAGTTCAGACAGGGTTGTCATGGTGCGCAAATGTCCGGTGTGCAAGGGCGTTTCCCGCACCATCAGCACCAAACGACGCCGCTCTTTCAAGACCACATCGGCCGCACGGGTCAGTAAGGTAGACGTAACACCTGTGGCAATTTCAGACATCGTCCGTATCGAACACGGGGCAATCAGCATACCATCGGTAACGAAGGATCCAGAGGAAATCGCCGCCCCGACATCGCCCACACTGTAGGAATGATCAGCCAAAGCTTTCAGCTTTCCCAAGCTCATCGAGTGCTCTTGCGCCAGCGTCAGCTGTGCAGATTTGCTGACGATTAAGTGCGTCTCTGCACCCAAATCGGACAGCATTTGTAAAGCGCGAATGCCATAAATCACACCGGAGGCACCACTGATCCCCACAATGATTCGTTTTGGCATACGCGTTCTCCTTAACTTAATCTCCGCACTCTAGCACCACTGCCCACAAATTTCATTGCTAGAAGCTAGAGGAATTGGCCTTGCGTTTACGCGGCTTGCGGGCACCATCTTGCTCCACCGGTTTGGCTGGCCTTCGCGCCTTTGCTGAAGGCTTACCGGCATCGCGCTTTTTGGCCTTGGTTTTTGTCTTAGACTTACCCTTGGTCTTCGCACTCTCCGACTTGCGCTTGCGCGCATCGTTGGGGCGCGGGCTGCGACGCTCCGACACCGACTCTCGTATGTCACTCTCTAGCATCTCTGGCTGCGCGCGTTTTTGTGCATAGCCCAATTCCATCGCCAGCACGGCGGCAATATCTGCTGCGCTGACTTCAAGCTGGTCGGCCAAATGAAACACAAATTCTTTGGCGGTATCCAAACCTTTGCGCTTTAAGCCAATCGCGATTTGATCGCGGATTTTCTCGGCTTTTGCATCAGCAACATCTGTCGCCGAGGGCAAGCGCATGAGTTCAATGGGTTGACCGGTGGTACGTTCAATCATACGCAGCAAACGCTGTTCACGATTAGCCGCGAATAAGATGGCTTCGCCTTTGCGTCCGGCGCGACCTGTTCGCCCGATACGATGCACATAGGCTTCAGGGTCTTGGGGAATGTCGTAGTTCACCACGTGGGTAATTCGCTCAACGTCTAAGCCCCGCGCCGCGACATCAGTGGCCACAACAATATCCAGACGACCTTTTTTGAGTTGACTGATGACTTGCTCACGGGCGTTCTGCGCCATATCGCCATTTAGCGCTGCAGCGGCAAAACCACGGGCCTGCAACTTATCGGCGAGTTCGGTGGTTGCAATTTTGGTACGCGCAAAAATAATAAGTCCATCAAAATCTTCAACTTCTAATATGCGGGTTAAGCCGTCGAGTTTGCTGGCACCCGAAATCATCCAGACCCGTTGACGGATAGAGGTCGCTGTTACTGTTTTTTGCGTTACCGTTATGTGCTGCGGATCGTTCAAATAATCACTGGCAATCTTTCGAATAGCGGTTGGCATAGTCGCTGAGAACAGCGCAATTTGGCGCTGTTCCGGCAACTGCGACATGACCCACTCCACATCATCAATAAACCCCATGCGCAGCATTTCATCGGCCTCATCCAGTACAAGATGTGCAAGGTGATCGAGCTTTAAGCTACCCCGACGCATATGATCCATGACTCGGCCCGGAGTGCCGACAATGACCTGAGCGCCGCGGTCGAGCTGCTTAAGCTGCGTGCGATAATCTGCACCACCATAAATTGGCGCTACCTGGAACCCAGGCATATAGTGAGCATAACGTTGAAATGCCTCAGCAACCTGAATCGCAAGCTCGCGTGTTGGGGCTAGCACTAGGCATTGCGTTTGCTTTTTGCGGCAATCGATCTTGGCCAATATCGGCAAGGCAAACGCCGCAGTTTTACCAGTGCCGGTTTGCGCCTGCCCAATCACGTCACAACCTTCCAACAGAGGCGGAATGGTTTTAACCTGAATATCTGAGGGTATTTCGTAACCTACTTCATCCAAGGCTTTTTGCAAAGAAGCGGGCAAGTTCAAAGAGGCAAAGGTCGCCTTCGCCGGTGTATCGGTCATGGGAGTTCCTAAAAAGAGGGGGGCTTAAATCAGCCGGTGGCGCAGTATACAGACCACCGGCCGAACTTGACAGCAAAACAGACACTTAGGTGTAGGATTACCTAAAATTCCCCGCGCAGACCAACCTCAAACCCACGCCCGGGCTCCGGGGCAAGCGCCTTCAAGAAAGAAGTGTGCAAGCGTATCTCTGCATCGGTAATATTGCTAAGACCGGCGAAAAGGGTCCAGCTAGAGGCTTGCGAGGCCGACCATTCCAGACCAAGATCCACGCGCGTGTAGCCATCGGTCGTCTCTTCATTTAAGGCCACACGCTCCTGTTCAAAGGCGTGTACAGCCCGAACCCAGGCATACAACTCACCACCCCGCCAATCAAGCTGAGCGAATAAACGGTTGGCAGGCATGCGTGGCACATAGCCTTGAGCACCAGCCAGCTTGCCGCGACTGAGATCGCCGTTAAGACTCAACGACCAGTCGCCCGCACCCCATTCGCCAAGCGCCCAGACCGAGCTCAACTCCAGTCCGGAAAAAGTGGCGTCCACCTGAGTGTACTGATAGACCGACACGGCATCGACCTCTAGTCCCGTATTGAGCAAACCGATATAGTCGCTAAATCGATTGTGGTAAAGCACCACCTCAATGTAGTTGTCACCCCACGACCGAGACAAAGACAGGTCGACGTTGTTGGAGGTTTCGCTATCGAGATCGGAAGCACCAAGCTCTATCGCTTCGGTGGCGGCGTGAACCACCCAATCCATCTCGTTCAGAATACCCGCGTTTGAGTAAAGCTCTTCAATTGCGGGCGCTCGTTCGGCGTGAGAGTAAGCCACACTCCACTGCCAGCCGGCACTTAAGTCCTGCACCCACGAAGCCGAAAAACTCAGGTTGTTAAAGGTACGCGCTTCAGCAACACTGCCCGAATCTAGCTCATCTCGGTCATAGCGAACCCCTAGCTCAAGCAAACCTGCATCAAAGTGCAAATCCTCTACCAGAAATAAGCCCAGCTGATCTTTATCGGTTGGCGGAATAAAGGCCTCTTCTCCAAGAGCACTGAATTCGGATTGCCCAAACTGGACCCCAAACACACCGTGCCAAATACCGACTGTTTTGTGCACCGCTTCTAAACGCAGCTGTCTACTTTCATTGCTGTAGGTAGTACCCACCTCGCCGCCTGGCTCAACTTCCGAGTGCTGATAATCGGTGTAGGCTCCAAAAAAGCGCAGCTCATCCAGCAGAGGCAAAGGCTCGTGCAAGTGCACAGCAGCATCGTAGCGCGTTTGCTCAAGGTCGATGCGGATACCCTGTTCTGGACTCTCCTCTTCATGATCTGCAGCAAGAGGATCTTCCTCATGCGCGTGATGTGCATGCGCCGCTGCGGGAATGCCATAATTGCTGTTTTGGTGCTGCACCGAAAATCCCGCGAAGCCCGATTCAAAATGGCGGCTCAGGCCCAGCGTAAGAATATCCATTTCACCATCGGTGTTGGCTAAACGGCTTGGAGGGCCTTCGTATTCCTCGTCCTCGTGTACGTCTTCACCAATGTGCTCGCCCCCATGTTCATCATGATGCTCGAGCGGTTCAGCCGTGTTTTTGGGGACCGTTAAATCACCCCAGCTCCGCACTACCACGTCTAAATGCAAGGCATAGTCGCCTTGGGAAGCATCCCAGCGCACGACGCCAGTGCTGGCCTGACCGGCAGAGTCGTAACGAAGCTCTGCTTGCGTTTGGGCCTCTCCCACTAAGCGTGCAGGTATTCGCCCATCGGTTACGTTCACCACACCACCAATCGCACCGCCACCGTACAGCAGTGTCGCTGGGCCGCGAAGCACCTCGATACTGTCCGCCAAAATGGACTCTACAGCGACAGCGTGGTCAGCACTGAGATTGGAGGCATCGGCGCTAATCGTGCCGTTTTGCAATACCGTGACGCGCGCCCCTTGCTGGCCTCGGATGACGGGCTGCCCGACACCGGGCCCAAAGGAGGCATTATTCAGCCCTGGCTGCAAGGCGAGTGTGTCGCCGATGGTACTGCCCGCAGCCCGCTGCAAAGCATCACCACTTAAGACAGTTACAGGCAGCGCCGTTTCTGAAGATTTTTTGTGTAATGGCACGGTCACCAGCACGTGCTCCATGGGTGCCGACTCAGCGCCGACCGCGGCTGCACTGACACAAGCCAGTGCAGCGATAGTTCGCTGTTTCATGATAACTCCTAATCGTTAAAGTAAAGGTAATGGCTTACTAGGAGTTTCGGGGTGGTCCAGTTGCTGGGGGAAGGTAGCCGGTCTCGTCGAGCAGAGTTCCATCAACTTCAAAAGAGTCATACAGCGCCAACCACTGCGCACTGAGCGCCGGCGACGGCGAGGTATCTACCGCGATAGAGGAATTATGAAATACCCAGCAGTCGACCGGTTGGGGATCTATATGGACGTGTCCGGCTTCGAAAGCCTGCCCTGACACCGACACAAAGGCGGCAAGCAAAATCAGCAGGCGTAGCCAGCTAACACTTTGACCCTTTAATGTTCGCGCGACACTGAATGGCATAAGACAATCCAAAAAAACTGCGACTAAAGATTAGCCGCTAACGGCGACTTGAGCAAGCGTAGCGGATCGGCCTGTAACACACAGATTAGTTGTTGTAGACATCTTCCAAGAAATTCGCAATGGCCAGGCGCGATTCGGGCTCGTCTAATGTCGGCGCATGACCCCGATTCTCAAGCCGCAAATATTGCATCGTAGGGTGCCTCGCCTGCATTTTAGCCACGCAACTATCAGCCAAAATATCCGACAAGGCACCGTGCACCAGCAACATCGGCTTAGACAAGGTCGCATCGAAAAATTGCCACAAATCGGGGGGAACGGCAGCGCTTTGCGAGGCATCCATGGGCTTAGAAATGTTCGCGTCATAGTCGAGCTCAGGTTTACCGTCGGCCGACTCAACATACAAATTGCGAGTAAAGCTCATCCACTCGGCCTCGCTAAAATCTGGGAACGCAGGGCCGTTTATCGATTTCACTTGCGCCACAGCCTCGGTCCAAGTTTGCGGGGGTGCAAGCTTGCCGACGTAACTTTGAATGCGCGCAAGACCCACGGGATCCACTTCAGGACCTATGTCATTAATCACCAGCGCTTTAATGCGGGTCGGCGCCAGAGTGGTCATAAGGAAGCTCATCAAGCCACCCATAGATGTGCCAATAACCGACACCTCATCAATACCTAAGCCATCGAGCAAAGTGAACATATCCTGACAGTACACAGCGGGCTGGTAGTTGTCAGAATTCGGGTCATAGGCCGAGCGACCGCGGCCACGCTGATCCACGGAAATGACGCGGTAATAGTTAGAGAGCACATCGGCCAGACCCGCAAAGTCTTTGGAATTGCGCGACAAACCGTGCATGCATAAAAGAGTGGGCGCCGCGTCACCGCGCAATCCAGTGCACGGGTAGTCGCGGGCGTACAAGCGCAGGCCATCGACACTGTCGTAGTAGTAGTCGCGATACATTAAAAAGCCCCCTTTCTTTTTTCGTTACTGTAACGCCCGCGGCATCCTTACTCAAGAGCGAACAGTCACAATGAACCTAGGCCTCAGCAGGCCGCGAAAACATGAGCAGACCCACCGTTCCCACCAGAAAAGAGCCTATAATCCCCCAAGCCGCTGATACCGCGGGATTGGACACCCCCAACAATAAATTTAGGAGCAAATGTAGCACGATACCTGTGATAGCGCTGGCGAAGACCACACCAAGCGGCACATGTCGACGCACCAACACGCCAAAGACGACCGGAACAACGGATGCCGCCGCCAACCCATACACGCCCTTTTGCGCAAATAACCCAATAATCGGGGGCGGATTCCAGGCAATGACCAAACCAAGAATACCCACGCCCACCAGAACCCAGCGCGATAAAGCCAGAGCATCAATGCGATCGGATACCAAAGGTTTGGCGATATCGGTCACCACCATTGCTGACAGGGATACCAAGATTCCATCCAAGGTACTCATCCCGGCCGCCAGCAAAGTAATAAAAATAAACGTCAGCGCCAGTTCGCCCCACAGCGAACCCGAAAATTGAAACAACAAGTATTCGCGCACAACCGTGTCTTGCGCGTCGATATCGAGTCCGGCCAACCTCGCATAAAACCCAACCAGCAACATCAGCATGAAGATTGCACCCACTCCCACCGTGGTGCCAATAAACAAGCCAATGTCTTTTTCGCTGCGTAAGTACAGCACTTTGGTCAGGATGTGCGGTTGCATCATCAGCGCAAAGGTTACGACAAAGCCACTGATGAACACCGAGAAAATATCGAAATACAGACTGCTACTGGGATTGAATGCGGCCGCGTAATCAGTGCTAATACGTGCCAGAGCACCTGAGATGTCTCCATCAAAATATTGCCACCCACTCAATACCAAGAAGACGGTCACAAAAATCATCATGACACCTTGGACAGTATTCGTGTAGGCGTGAGCGTAGGTCCCGCCCATCAACACATAGGAAAATACGAATACCAGCACGCCGACCAGTGCGACCTTTTGGTCCAAACCAAACAGTCCGGTCACTAAATAACTACAGCCGACCAATATGAGTACAACAAAGGTAATCGACAACAGGTTTAAGAAGGCGAAAAATAAGCTAAAGCCGCGATGATTGTAACGATAGTAAATCCACTGCGGAATGGTTAAGGCCTGGTGCGCTTCTCCGACTCTCAGAAATCCACGCGTTAATACCAGGAAAGCAGCAAAGATACCCAAGGATCCCGCGAGACCGTAGTGCAAGAACGCACTGAGCCCATGCACATAGACAAACCCGGGATTAATCACAAAGGTTGCTGTCGATGAAATCGATGCCGCTAAGGTAATACCGATTAACACCGGATGCATGTCTTTATTGCCGATCGAAAATGAAGCGACCGACCGCGTGCGTTTCATGCCTATCCAAGACAGGCCGTATATGGCGAAAACGTACGTAATCACCACACTGTATTTGAAAAGTTCAGCCGTCATAAATCGTTCTTATTGCTCTGGTTGCTTGCATTGTGCATCGAATAGGCTTATTTTTCAACAAGCGTTGAATGGCATTGTGTGCTACTGTGCAAGCACAAAGACAAGGACAACAAAGTGACAAGTATCAGTAAACGCGATCGAATATTAGACGCCGCAGAGGCCTTATTTGCCGAACGAGGATTCGACGGAGTAACCTTGCGTCAGATCGCGAGCAGTGCCGGTGTGGACGTGGCTTTGGCCAATTATCATTTCGGCAAAAAGCTCGAGCTGTTCAATGCCGTATTTGACAGGCGCTCCGCACTCCTCAACCAGTCTCGCCTGGAAGCCTTACGCAAGGTTCAGGCCCAAGAAGGCGATAAGGGCCCCAGCGTCGAACAAATTATTGAAGCATTTTTACGTCCTTTAGAACTAACTCAAGAAACCGCAGACCCCGGCTGGCGCCACTACCTAGCATTGATTGCCTATGTCAACAACAGCACCTATTGGGGCAAACGAATGATGAGCAAGCTGTTCGATGATCTGGTACAAGAATTCATTCAAGCACTGCGCAAAGCGCTGCCGAATGCCAGCGATCAAGATCTGTATTGGTGTTACCACAACTTATCGGGCGCATTAACGCTAACCCTAGCGCAAACAGAGCGTATCGACGCCCTGTCAGGTGGGTTGTGCCGATCGAGCGATTTTCAAGCCGCATACGACCACATGATTCCGTTTGTCGCGGCAGGTTTTAGACAAGTCTGTGGCGCCCAGGACTGAGCGCGGGTAGTTCACAAAGTGTCGTTTTTTAACTCGCGCTCTATACGCGTCTCTTGCTCGAATCGCGCCGAGCCCGCCAGTTTTCGTGTTTTTAATATGCGCTCCCGACGCCGCTCTTTACGGTAGTGTTCCAACCAGTAGTTGAAGCGCTCTTGCTCTTCTTCACCAGCCACTAAAGCCTCGACAAAAGCAATATCGATACCTTCGCGAAAGGCAATGCGAGGCGGACGAATTTTGTTCGCCGCGTACAAAGCGACCACCCGAATTTGATCATCACGCTCATACTGACATAAACGTGAGTACCCAAATGGCGGTGATGGCGTTCTCGTATCCATTGAAAAACCCATAATGAAACGCTGGACGGCAAAAGATATCGTATGCAGAAGGTTTTGGCCACGCCAAGCTCGGCCGATGAGAAATTGGCGTGTTATAATTCGCGCATCTCCCCGAGGAATTAACTATGACCACAACGACCCACCGTCGAACCAAGATCGTTGCTACCATCGGACCTGGTAGCGACAACCCTGATAGTTTATTTAGGCTCATTGAAGCAGGCGTTGACGTCTTTCGATTGAACTTCAGCCACGGCTCCTCTGATCATCACGCTGCAGTGGCGGAGCGAGTTCGCAAGCAAGCGGCAATTGCAGGGCGGTACGTTGGGATTCTTGCCGATCTTCAGGGCCCAAAAATTCGAATCGCCGGTTTCAAGGAGGGCAAGGTAGAACTGAAAGCCGGAGACCGCTTCGTGCTTGACCTCGAGCTTGATAAAGATTCCGGAGATCAACGGACGGTGGGCGTCGACTTCCCGGACCTCGCCGACAGCGTCGGTGCGGGCGACACCTTGTTACTTGATGACGGCCGAGTTCGACTCACGGTGAATCATGTGTTTCGCAAGACCATCGAGTGTACCGTCGTGGTTGGCGGTATATTGAGCTCTCGTAAAGGCATCAACCGCCTTGGCGGCGGCTTATCCGCGCCAGCACTGACCGACAAAGATATGGCTGACATCAAGAGCCTACATGCGGTTCAACCCGATTTTGTAGCGGTGTCATTCGTCAGCACCGCCGCCGACATTGAACAAACCAAAGACTTACTGAATGAGGCAGGTGTCACCGCAGGGATCATTGCCAAAATTGAACGTGCTGAAGTCGTTGCCGACACCAACACCCTAGACGCCATCATCGAAGCCTCCTTCGGCGTTATGGTCGCCAGGGGTGATTTGGGCGTTGAAGTCGGTGATGCCCAGTTGATTGGCATTCAAAAAGACCTTATCGCCCGCGCGCGTCGACAGGATCGTATCGTCATCACCGCCACTCAAATGATGGAGTCGATGATCAACAGCCCCATGCCTACACGCGCCGAGGTATTCGATGTTGCTAACGCGGTCCTCGACGGGACCGACGCGGTTATGCTTTCGGCTGAAACCGCGGTAGGAAACTACCCGGTCGAAGTGGTCAAAGCCATGGCCGACTCAGCCCTCGGGGCGGAGCGACATCCCGTTGCTCGCTCTTGGAAACACAAAAGCAACCAAAAGTTCGAAAGCACACAAGAAACAATCGCAGTCTCTGCAATTTACGCCGCCAGCCACAACGATAAAGTCCGTGGGATTGCTTGCCTAACCGAGTCGGGCAATACGCCTTTGTTAATGTCACGAATATCGTCAGGGCTACCCATTTTCGCCCTGAGCGACAACCGAGCCACCCTGCAGCGCTTGGCCCTGTGCCGCGGCGTGATCCCCCTCTACTTCGACGCGAGGATGTTCGATGTTGATCTAATTGAGGAGCGCGCGGTTGAGTTTTTAAAGGATGGACGGTACGTGGTGTCGGGCGACTCGATCATCCTCACCAAAGGCGCCATTATGGGGCAAACGGGATCTACCAATATCCTAAAGATCCTAAATGTGGCGTAATGCGCAGAATTAGTGACTTTTTCCCATAATAGAAGCCAAACATTCACATACATGAAGCAATAAGGGTGATAGACTGAAGTCGTCACTGAGGTGGCAAGGAGTAATGTGCTGTCTTGATACTCAGGATACGCACGAACGCAGCAATGTATGAAGCTCCAACTGGAGCGTTTTAACACAGGTAAGAAATATGGCTACAACAACTGGCACCGTCAAATGGTTTAACGAAACTAAAGGCTTTGGCTTCATCGAACGTGAAGGCGGCCCTGACGTGTTCGTACACTTCAGCGCCATCAAAGGCGATGGTTTTAAAACATTGGCAGACGGCCAAAAGGTCGAGTTTGATGTGACCGACGGACAAAAAGGTCCTCAAGCGGAAAATGTGGTGCCATTGTAAGATACACCCCATCATCCAAATAAAAAGGAGCCGCTAGGCTCCTTTTTTATGCGCACCACAATGACCGATACAGCTTGGCACAGCCCCACTGAGCAACCTACCCTGCTTCACCCCAGCAATTCCGTCACAGCAATGCCCCCAAAAAAAAGCCCGCAACGGCGGGCTTTGTTAGCATCGATTACGGTAGGCTTACTCTTCGGCGAGTTTGGCTTGCCGCTCCAGCTCGCTATTTAAGTATTTAATCCACTGCTTGGCGTAGGTTTCTGAGCGCTTGTCTTTACCCGCCGCCTTAAACGCCTGGCGCGCCTTGTCGTATTGCTTGGTATTAAAATACGCCATACCTAGGGACAATTGCGCATTATCCTCACGACGAATACCGCCGCGCTTAAGCGCCTTCTCCAAGGCCGTGATGGCCTCATCAAATTTGTCGCCATCCAAATAGACGTTACCCAAACGCGCGAACAATTCACCGTCCTCAGATTTCTCGGCGGCAATCTCCATCGCTGGAATTGCCTTCGTGATTTCTTGCGCTTGACGATACGCTGAACCCATAATTTCGTAGTTCTTAGACGTGGGGTCAATCAACTTTTCTTTCAGACCCCGATCCATAACCTGAGCGGCTTTATAAGGCACCTCACCCTGCAAATAGAGGTAAGCCATCGTCACACGTTCCGGACCTTTCGTGAGAAGATCCTGTGCGTAAGCCGCATCCATCACCGACAGCTGCTTACCCTCCTGCTTTTTCTCACCGTACATATGACTCAACTGAATCCAGTACTGATCTTTCGGGTAGTAAGTCACCAAATTACGCAGCATATCAATCGTGTTATCGATGTCATTGCGTTCAAAATATAAGAAGCGCGCCAGGTTATACCACTGTTCCTTTGGCAGCTTGCCTTTGTCTTCTTCCATTTGAATCGCGATTTTGACGTTCGCCAACGCGTTATCGTAGTCTTTTAACTGATAATAACCCTGAGACAGCAAGACGTGCGATGTGGCCGACGGCTGATCTGTCACCGCAAACCATTCCAACAACATATCCACACCATTGCGCCAGTCTTCCTGCACGAAGTACAACTGTGCGATCGTGTATTTGGTGTTGATTTCCATGGCCAAAGGAATGTCAGCCTGAGCGATCACGTTGCGGTAAGCATTAAGCGCACCGGGGTAGTCCTCATTGCTGTAGTAAATAAACGCATACAGATTGTAAACGTTCGCGAGCTCGTAGGAATTTAACTCGCGTTTCCCCGACGCGTCGATCATCGCATCCAGAACGGATCTCGCAGTCGCCCAGTCCTTTGCCTCGGCGGCGGTTTGCGCCTCTGCCAGCTTTTCGTACACTTTGTTACGCAAAGCTGGAGTGCGGCGGGTTTCGCGCTCGTCTTTTTTGGCCTCTTGAGCGACAGCCGCTGTGACTTGCACACCCGCGACTAGCGCCATCTTTTCTATGCCAACTTGGGCGACCATCAAGGGAAGTGACAGCGCAGCTGCCCGCATCCACAAGTGTGTGTTACTTAACTTATGCATAATTCGTATCCCGCTTACTGCTCAAGCTCGTAGGTGAATTTGTTCTGTACGCCCGCCACTTCGATGGGCTCGCCGTCGACAACACGCGGCTTGTACTTGAACTTTTCGGCCGCTTTCAAACTGGCGCGCTCGAATACACCTTCTGGCTGACAATCCACTGGAATGGGATCGCGGATTGAACCCGATTTAGTCACGACGTACTCGACAATGCAGTATCCGGTAATACCGCGAGTCTGGGCGCGTCTTGGATAAATGGGAGCTACCTTAACGATCGGCAAATACTCGCCATCGCCCGACGACATCCCCGATGAGTTAATCGTGACATCTACCTTGGCGGTAGGTGCCAAATTCACCACATCCACATCCATATCCATATCGAACTCCAAAGGCTGCATTTCTGGTG
>JALRFH010000137.1 GCA_023253715.1 Halieaceae bacterium | reverse complement strand
GCTTGGAAATTTTGGGCAGCTGATGCGGTTGCCACATACCTTCATCAGCATGCGCCAGTGGTAGTGCCAGCGCCAACAAAAACAGACCGAGAGAACGCATCGGGGTTTTACTCCTTAGTCTTTTTTGTACAGCGACTGTTTGGGTGCCGCAAACACATTGCGAACCATAGGCTCAAAAAAGCTAAGCGGGTAGGTTTCGCCCTCTGGATCAAAGGCCGGCGCATCGTATTTGTCTATGAACTCTTTGGTGTAATCAAAATACTCATGCCCCTCATACTGCTTATACAACTCGCGATCCAACCCTAAGTGATGAAAAAAGTAATAACCTTGGAAAATAGCGTGGTGCTTCACCATCCAGTGGTTTTTCTCGGAAATAAACGGCTGCAAATAAGCGGCCGCAATATCGGCATGATTATAGGGTCCGAGCGTATCGCCAATATCGTGCAACAGCGCACAAACGACGTATTCTTCATCTTTACCATCTTTATGGGCCAAGGTCGCAGTTTGCAGACAGTGCGTTAATCGATCGACGATAAAGCCACCGCAATCACCCTCCAACGCGCGCAAATGGTCCAGCATGCGATCAGCCAACTCGGCGGAGTAATGACGCATCTCGCCCATAATTAACTGCCAGTCTTCGTAGGTGGAATCTTTCATGTGCTTAAACGTGGCGCGTGCGGGTGCGTTCATAACAACTCCTGACTTATTGGTATTGGTGGCGCAAGCATAACGCAAGTTTGGAAATCGTATAAAGCGCTATTTGATGTCAATAAAACTTGACACCAAAAAGACAAGTAGGCAACATTGTGTAAACAAAACTTGACATGGAGGCCTTATGAAAACCACAACTCGTACCGCTCAATTAGCAATTTGGACTGGACTATGGGTTATCTCGCAGGCCGTAGCCGCATTTGGACCCATATTTTTATGGGGTGAGCAAGCGACCTTAACCTTGATCGCTATTATTGGAACACTGGTCTTTGGGCTAGGTATGATTCAGGCCAATATTGTCCATCTGCGCTCACTCGATGAGCTGCAGCAAAAAATTCATCTGGAAGCTATGGCACTAACTCTAGGTTTAGTACTGGTGTTTGGCCTGTCGTATTCTTTACTGGATACCACCAACCTAATACCCTTTGACGCTGAAATTAGTGTTGTTGTGATTTTTATGGGGCTAACTTACCTGGCGGCGGTGATGATCAATAATTGGCGCTATCTATGATCAATAGTATTCGCGAAAGGCGACAAGAGCTCGCACTGACACAGCAAGAGCTTGCCCGCTTGGTAGGCGTGTCTCGACAGACCATTAATGCCATCGAGACCGGCAAGTTTGACCCGAGTTTGTCGCTCGCCTTCAAGTTATCTGGGGTATTTAAAGAACCCGTGGAAGCTCTGTTTAAACCGACTCAAACAAATCCATCCTGACGCCGGGTTAAACAGTCAGCTAGAGCTTGTGCTGAAGGCGACAGTGGCCTCACAGTACGGCGGACTAGGTACCATTTGGACTCGATCGGAAACCCATCGACATCAAGTACTGTTAGACCCTCTCTCCCACCATAGTTAAGTGTGTGCTCACTAACAACAGAGACACCCAGGTTTGACATTACCGCATGGCGAATCGCTTCGTTACTCTCGATAATCATTCTGGGCACAAAGCTCATGCCCCGTTTTGCCAGAAACTGCTCGATGGCATGCCGAGTGCCACTACCTGACTCACGTGATAGAAACGGCTCTTGTAAAAATCTTGCCAGGCTGACGTTATCGGTTTGCGCCAGTGGGTGCGTGGGGCAAACCACAGGCCAAAGCTTATTCGATAAGAACGGGGTCAACTCTAAACCCTGATCACTTGGTGGGTGACTGAACACATAAAAATCATCTTCGTCACTCATGACACGTTCGATAATTTCCGCTCGGTTACCAATTTTTAGGCTCAGCTCCACATCTGGGTGATCCTCGGCAAACGGCCCGATCAAATGTGGGATAAAGTATTTAGCCGTCGTCACCAGCCCCAAACTCACCGACCCAGTTTGGGTGCCTTTTAGTTGCTCTAGAGTCAGTGCAAGGTAGTCGTATTCCCGTAAAATGGCGCGCGCATGGGTCACCACGCGTTGACCCACCTCGGTAAAAACAAGCCGCTTGGCGTGCACATAATACAGGGGCAAACCGATGTTATCGGTTAGCTTTGCTAACTGCATGGATACCGTTGGCTGAGTCAGAAAGAGAGTCTTAGCTGCCTCGGACAGACTTTTGTGCTCGTAAACCGCAAGCAGTATTTCCAACTGCCGTGCAGTACCAATTCGTGCGTGCGTACGGTGTTTCATACTGATCCAGAAACCGGCAAAATATATCGATAAAATTCTATACTAATAATAAAAATTATCTAGTTTTATCTATTTCTATTCGCCCCCATAATCGCGCCCGTCGTTTAGGGAGGTCGCTATGAACAGAAGCTATTGGTTTGGAATCTTGGTGGGCACGCTCATTGCTGCGCTTGGTTTTATCGGCTGGAATGCACAGCTAATTGCGCCGTATTTGATGATTACGGGATTGAGCCTCGCCGTACTGAACAGCCTGGCTCACCCTCAGATTCGATTGCTGCAAAAAATCAAAACGGCAGCTCGCCACTAGCTTCGCAATAGCATGCAATTAGATATTGTTGTCGCATTTTTTCTGCTCGGCGCAGTCGCAACACTCAGCCGCGCTAGCTTTGAGGTACCCAAGGCAATCTACCGAGGCTGTACTTTATTTCTGCTTCTTGCCATTGGTATCAAAGGTGGCATGGCTTTTACCGCCTACCCTCTCGGTGTTCTGATCCCTCAGGCACTCATCATTATCGCCTTTGGACTGATTTTACCTTTCATTGCTTTCCCCATCTTGCACAAGATTGGTGGGTGGACTCGCGAAGATGCGGCCAGCACCGCTGCACATTATGGATCGGTTTCTGTCGCTACCTATGCCGTCTCTGTGGCCGTACTCGAAGCTCAGGGCATCACTTACGAAGCGTATTTCCCCCTGTTTGTTGCCCTGCTTGAAATTCCCGCAATTCTCGCGGGTTTGTTCATCGCCAAGCCAAAAATCTTCATGTCAAAAGCCTTTCCCAAAGCCTTACACGAAATGTTTTTTAACGAGGGCGTTTTATTACTCATCGGCGGCTTGATCATTGGCGCCTGGGGTGGCGAGAGAACTGAGCGACTCCTGCCCTTCTTCGGTGACCTGTTTCACGGCGTGCTGGCGCTGTTTTTACTGGAACTCGGACGTCAAGCCGCAACGCGAATAAATGACATCAAACGACAAGGCCCCTTTCTAGCCTCGTTCTCGATCGCCATGCCGTTATTGGCGGCAAGTCTTGGTTATGTTGTAGCCACCTATGTTCTGAATCTGAGCGCGGGCGGTGTGTTTCTGCTGATGGTACTGGCTAGCAGCGCCTCGTATATTGCTGTACCTGCAGCCATGCGCAGCGCCTTACCCGAAGCCAATAACGCCTTGGCAATCACCGCGTCGCTGGCAATCACATTTCCCTTTAACGTGCTTGTTGCAATACCACTTTACTTAAGCCTAACTCAACTAGGGAGTTAATATGGACACTTTACCCGCTGCTCGCGTCACCATCGTCATGGGTTCACAATCCGACTGGCCCACCCTGCAGGAAGCTACCACGATCTTGGGACAGTTAAACGTAGATCATGCCTGCGGCATTGTCTCGGCGCATCGCACGCCAGATCGCCTGTACGAATTTGCGCGTGGCGCCGAAAAGAACGGCGTCGAGATCATCATCGCTGGCGCAGGTGGGTCGGCTCATTTGCCCGGCATGATTGCATCCATGACATCTGTACCTGTCATCGCCGTCCCAGTAGAAAGTAAATTTAACCAGGGACTCGACTCTCTCCTATCTATTGTACAAATGCCTCGCGGAGTTGCCGTGGCAACGCAGGCAGTGGGCGGAGCAGGCGCATTTAACGCCGGCGTAATGGCTGTTCAAATGTTGGCCATCTACGATCATCCTCTTCGTGCCCGATTTAAAGAATGGCGCCTCAACCGCAGCGCAGAAGTTGCTGTCGAGATACAATCATGAAAATCGCCATTTATGGCTGCGGTCAACTTGCCCGCATGATGGCTGAAGCCGCCCAGAGCCTGGGCGTCAGCGTATGCTTTTTGGCGGAGCCGAATGAAGATACGCGATGCGTGGAGCATCTTGGTACGGTGATCCACATTGACCCCAGCCACCCCACAGCGTCACTTCTTGAGGTATCAGATATTGATGTTATCACGGTAGAGCGAGAACAACTTGATCTCTCTGTCCTTCAGCGTCTCAATGAAGAAGTGCCAATTTACCCACCGATCGAGGCGCTTGCCAAGACTCAGCATAGGCTGAAAGAAAAATCTCTATTAACCGATTTGACCTTACCCACCTCGCCCTGGGTTAGCAGCTGTGTAGAGCCATCGATTATCGCAAAAAGCCTCAGGTTTCCGGTGGTGATAAAGCACCCAACCCAAGGTTATGACGGCAAAAGCCAGTGGCACGCAAAAACGCTTGATGAGACCATCCAAATCACATCCACACTGACCGACACCGCCGTGTTAATCGAGGAACGCATTAATTTCGAGTTTGAAGTGTCGATCATCGCCGCACGCGATCAGTTTGGCGATATCGTTTGCTACCCCGTCGTGGAAAACCAACACCAAAATAGCATTTTATTATCCTCAATCGCGCCGGCCCCCTTAATTAGCGCGGAGCAACAAGAAACTCTAGAACGCTACGCCAGCACTTTGTTGCAAGAGTTGAATTACGTTGGTGTCTTGACCGTCGAATGTTTCGTGACGCAAAACGGCATTTTGATTAACGAGATTGCACCTCGAGTCCATAACAGCGGACACTGGACCCTGCAAAGTGGCTTATGCTCTCAGTTTGAACAGCACATTCGTGCGGTCGCGGGCATGTCGCTAGTACACCAATCATTCCCGCAAGTTTATGGCTTAGTCAATATTCTGGGACCTGTCGAACAAGATCAGATCCCGACGAACACACGATGTGAACCGGTCTGGTACGGCAAAGAGAACCGACCAAAACGCAAACTCGGACACATTGCTTTGTGGGCAGCGACCGAGACCGAACTGTTGCGTGAGCAAGACGCGCTACTCACGCAACTGTACCCCAAGGAAGCAGTTCGTACGGCGTCACTCTGCAGCGACAAAGCCCTTCCAGGTGCTCATGTAATCGATAAACGGCTTGCCCAAACCCTCGGACGCTAGGTACTCGCGCGAGACGGGCGGCTTGGTGGGCGTAAAATTGGCATCGGCGAGAATTCTCGCGGGTGCATCGTGATGCAAGATTGCGGTGCGTCCCAAAACCACAAAATCCAAACCCGTATCCATCGCTTTCGCGCAATCTTCAGCCGAGAAAATTTTCCCTGCGGCACCCAAGGCTACGCCTTGTCGGGGCAAAGCACAAAAATGCTCAAGCAAAGATTTACCTTTAAAGGGTTCCTCTTCGGGCTCTTTGAAGCTATCCCACAGGGACATATCTAAGTAATCCAAGCGCTCATCTTGCAACAGCCGCCCCGCTAAATCGAGAGCTTCTGCCATCTGAATACCAAAGCGCTCTGGTGATAAACGCACACCAATACTGAACTCTGGTCCGCAGGCTTTGGCGATACCATCGATAATTTCAAACATGAAACGCTCGCGATTTTCTTGCGAACCACCGTATTCGTCGGTGCGCTGATTAATCTCGCCACTTAAGAACTGCGCGACCAAGTAACCGTGTGCGCCGTGGACTTCAACACCGCCAAAGCCCGCTTTTTGACTGCGAACAGCTGCGTCAATAAAATCTTGAATCGTGGCTTTCACTTCTTCGTGAGTCATTGCCCGAGCACCCGTTTCTTCGTTGTCCGAA
>JALRFH010000129.1 GCA_023253715.1 Halieaceae bacterium | reverse complement strand
TTAAGGAGTGTCGTTTAGCCAATTTTAGATCATTCATGTCATAGCCTCTTTAGTGTATGGGTACCGCTCCCTTATTGACTTAATGATATATCACTATATCTTTATGAGTTTCAAGTTCTGCAGACCACAAAGAATGTAACTTTTCACAGTGAGGCGTTTTGTTGTTGGTCTGAAACCACAAAAACTCAACAAGAGTGGTACAGAGCGAATGCTGGGGGCTTAATGATGATGGCGGCGTGGTTATATCTACACATACTATTGTTGGTCTTTTGGGTGGGTACCGATTTGGGTGTTTTCTTGGCAGCGAAGTATTCGGAGCGGCAGACCCTATCGATCGAAACGCGACAGACCGTGTTGATGCTCGGAATGGTGCTAGATCGGCTACCTCGAAGCGCTCTGGTGCTGATTGTGCCCTCCGGACTGATGCTGACTCAAACCTCCGGCTTGACGGCCTTGAGCCCTATGTTAGTGCTTGGTATTTGGGTGTTTGCTGCTTGTTGGTTAGCGCTGCTGTGGGTTGGGTTTTTATCGACCAATGCAACACTTACGGCCAAATGTGCTGCAATCAACTGGTGGCTCAACTTAATTTTGGCTCTGGTTCTTCTGAGCATCGGTGCATCTGGGTATTCCCAGCAGCTGCTGCCAGGCTGGATAGCGACCAAAATTTTGCTGGTAGCTCTGATCTGTTTGGCGGGTTTTGTGCTTGATCTTTTGTTCGGTCCCGCCATGGGTCTATTTGCCCGTCTAGCTGAAATGCCAAATGATGCGGCACTCAATCAGCAGTACCGCCAAGCCTTGCGGCCGGTCTACTGGGTTGTGCTGTTGATCTATGTGCTGGCTTTGGGCGCTGCTGCCGTCGGGGTATTTAAATGGCCCGTTTAGTGACATTGTGATTTGGAGGTTGAAATGATTCGCTTGCCACGCTTTTGCTTCGCTGTATTAATGTCTGTAATGAGTGTCTCGTCGCTTACGAGTACAGCCGCTGGTAGCGGTCTGAATGAAATTGAAGCTGAGGGTGGCAAGTGGGCGCGGTATTACGAGTCCGAGGACTTGGACGGTTTAATGACCTTGTACGTGGATGACGCCGTCGTCGCCCTGCACGGGCAACCGGCCTTATTTGGAAAACAAGCGATTCGCGACTATTTTTCTGCACGTTTGGGGAAGGCAGAATCGACCTTCGAGCTGAATTATGAGGTACGTGAAACACACGGCCCCATTGCTTATATCATCAGTCAGTATTGGCTCAAAGCCGTGGACAAGCAGAGTGGAGAGGTCTTTCTCGATGCGGGTCGCTCTTTGTTGGTCTATAAGAAAGAGGGTGGTGCTTGGAAAATTGCCGCCGATATTGATCAATCGACGCCCGATGTAAGTTGGCCATCACCGAACGGCTTACATTAGTCTTCGCGTGTTAGGCCAACTTGTATCCAGCGCAAATTAATACCCAATCGATTCGCGCCGTTCTCACTCCAAATGTAGGTGAAGGCCCGTGTCTCGCCCTTACGATAAAGCGCCAGTTTAAGAATTTGTGCACCTGTGCCCTGATACGTTAGCGCTGCTAGCTCAACTTCTATGCCTGTCGAGCTTCCGTCGGGGCGAATGAGCTCTTGTTTTGCGCCTTCTGTATGCAGCATTAAGCCACGCACAAACTGCGCTTTTTCTGTTGTGGTCGATTCTTTACTTTCCTGGGGATCAATAACAAACCAACCGGAATAGCGGTAGGCTAGGCGCAGGGCGCTACCCTGGCTGCGACCGAAATAGTCGGTGGCGAGTTGCACGTTTGAGCTGTCCCCGGACACAAAGATGCGTTGGCCGATCAGCCAGCGAGTGCTCGAAACCGTGGGGTCGACTGGCCATTCACAAGGGCTTGGATCAAACTCCGCTTCCCACTGAATCGCCTCGGCAGATGACTGGCTAATGGCCAGAGCACAGGTGCCACTATCGCTTTTAAGGGTTGCGGTTTCAGCGCTGTGTATTTGCAGCAAATATTCCCTGGACTCGTCATCTGATCGCACCTGTAACTCATAGGTCTCAGGTGCGCGCTGTGTGATACCGAGTTCTAATGGCTGTGGTGGTTCGCGTCCATCTTCGCTAGCCTGCCAGATCTGCTCGTTGTTGTAATACTGCCCCTCGCTCAATTGGGGTAAGTCTGAGCCTAACGCTGCATGCATAGTGATGCTTAAAAACAGTACGATCAGGCGTTTACTCATGGTCTTGGCTCATTTGATTTCGTGTCAGAGGGGTTCAATAAGTTGAGCAATCGGTCGATCTCGACTGGAGTTAAGACATTGTTGTAGCGCATAAAGGTACCAGGCCGCATGCTTTCGCTGTGTTTTATCCAGACGCGCAAAGTGCCGATGTCCCAGACGAAGTCTGCCTCAGCCAGCGCTGAAGAATAAGTGTAGCCAGGCAAGGTGCCGGCCGAACGGCCCACGATGCCGACCAGTGAGGGGCCTATACCCTCGGGGTCGGATTGACCCATCGCGTGGCAACTGCGACAAGCGTCTAACAGCGTTTGATCGGGCGCTACGGCCCCGACCTGAGCGCTGCTGAGACACAGTATCCATAAGGTCATCCATTTCATGATAAAGCCCGAGTGATTTGAAGGACCGCACGCTCCGCTGACTCTAGGGCGCCTTCCATGCCCGAGTAGCTCACTCCGGTATGCTCGCCGGCGAAAAACGCACGATCCTGAGCCTGCGATACCTTGGGGATGTGTTTGATATCGCCCGGTAACCAGGTCGCCCAGACGCCTTGTTGATAGGGCTCCAAAGCCCAGTCCATTTCGACATCGTGGCTGAGTTCGCCCGATGCTGCGGGAATTTGAACCAGTGCTTGCTCCAGTGTTTGTCGTTGCTGACGGCGGTCAAGGCCTCGCCAATAGTCCACATCGTCGCCGTTGATCCACGCATTAATATGCACGGAATTGGCATCTATCTTTGAAAAAAACAAGCGGCCTAGGGGCCCGTTAGTCCACACCAGGTCAGGCATCGCTCCAGTAGTGTCTCGGCGCAGAGTCCAGTGAGATTGCAGTACTTTGTGGTAGGGCGTTCTGTTCATCAGCTCTCGCATTTGAACGGGCAGTTGCGGTTGGAATTCGATCTGTCTTAGTGTTGTCAGAGGAATAGCAAATAGAGCGGCATCGGCACTAAACTCTACTCCCCCTGACGTTATTACTGTGACTTGTGTCCGTGTGGCACGGTATGTTTGCACGGGCGCATCAAAGACGATTTTTGAGATTAGGGCGCGCGCTATGGCCTCGGGTAAGCGGCTATTGCCATCAGCGACGACCAGTGTGGGTTGACGCATCGCAATGGCGGTTTGAATAGACTCTGAAACTCGCATGAGGTTAAGCAAGGAAGTATCTGCAAGCGAGTTGCCATAGCTATTGTTACGCGCAAACCAATCTATGGCCTCAGGCTTCGCCCCTTGTTCTTGAAAATAACGTAGCGCAGAGTAGTCCCACTGTTGTTGTTGAGCGCTCAACCAATCGCTCGATCCCACCAAAGCCTTCGGCAACATCAATGTGCGGGCTTGGTCTGGCATCCAGCGTTTAAGGTGGCTTGGCAGCCGATTTTTTGCTGAGGTGGCCCAGTCGGCTGCGGGTATGTATGTTGAGTCAATGAGGAGGCCGCTGGCGGCCGAGCGAGATGGCGGCCTTAGAGTAAGCCCCAGAGCCTTGGCGTAAGCGATCGCTCGGCCATAGTTGGGCCCCAGGACATTTGCCCCACCTTCAGGTCGGCCTTTGATGCCATCCAGTGTGCGAACACGTCCACCTACGCGTTGTGTAGCCTCAAGCAACACTACCTCAAAGCCCAAGCGTTCGAGCAGGTAGCTTGCTGAAAGTCCTGCTAGACCTGCGCCGACAACGATGATGCGCTTACCTTGCGAGTTTTGCGCTGCGATGGGTAGCCCGGTTAGGGCAAGTGTTGAAGCGAGCGCGCTTAAAAAGGAGCGGCGTTGCATCTTTATCTCCCAGAAAAGAAACCCGCCAGCGGCGGGTTCTTATGCTCAGACCTCGTAACTAGAAGTTGTAGGTTAACTCCAGTCCTAGTTGTCGCTCGCGGCGTAAGGCGCCGAAGAAGGCGCGAGGTGTGCCGGTATCGGCACCTGGTATATTCGACCCGACCGCCACCGATGTGAAGGTGAAGTAAGGTACTTGTAACCAGCGCGTCGTCATCGGTACCGCATCTTCGTCAGTTAAGTTCTTACCGAACGCGGTGATGGACCAGTTGTCGCCGCGGATACCAAAGCGAGCACCAACGAGGGTTGCTTCGGGCGAGTATGCTCGGTTGTGAACCTGCACATACTTTTTGGATTCGTAGCTAACATCCGCGTTGGCAAAGAAGCTCATGCCGCCTTGGCCGATGGGTGTTTCAAAGTCGATGAAAGCACTGGCTTGATGTTTCGAGCTTAAGGGGAACTGATTGCCCTTGATCGAGCAGGTACCGTTACCGGTGTAGTCTGCTGACGCTGCTTCGCTACCCAGCCATTTACCGCCGCCACTGGTTAGAACCCACTCAAAATCATCACAACCGCTGGTGAATTCAGAGTCAGCTAAGGCGTAGTTAATGCCCGCAGTTAACGAGTCGGTCAGGCGTGCTTTCACGTCCAATTCAACACCGAACACTTCGCCTTCACCTTGGTTGGTTGCAATCGAGTTGATTGCGCCTGTGGGTGCAGCTACCCCAGTGGTAAGCTGGATGTCGGTCGCGTCGATAAAGAATACCGAAGCGTTGGCGAGCACGCGGCCATCAAACAAGCTGCTCTTCACACCAAATTCGAAGTTAGATGACTCTTCCTGCAAGTAACCGGGGCTGCCGACCGCGGCACCGGTGTCACCATTGAAGCCGCCTGGCTTAACGCCTTCTGCGTAAATGGCGTACAGCATGACATCGTCACTTAAGCGGTAGTCAAGTGTGATGCGAGGGGTAAAGCTGTACCATGTTGCGGAGTCGTCAAAGCCTTGGCGCGTCGTGGTGTTGCCCGAAACGTTAACTGACCACTCAGTGTAAGACTTTTCTTCTTCTTGGTAGCGGGCTTCGATCGTTACTGAGGTTTTATCGTTTAGATCAAATCCGGCTGAGGCAAATAAAGCTTTGTTGGTAATCTCTTCTTGTGAATCGAGCAAGCCAGCTTGGTTCGCAAAGGTAATGTCTAGAGTGTCTTTCTCTTGATTGTAGTAGAAAGCACCGACCAGCCAAGAAACTTGGGCATCGCCAGGCGACTCCAAGCGGACTTCGAAAGAGTT
This sequence comes from Halieaceae bacterium, assembly GCA_023253715.1. GTDB lineage: Bacteria > Pseudomonadota > Gammaproteobacteria > Pseudomonadales > Halieaceae > Aequoribacter. Next base: position 13,469 of record JALRFH010000129.1, on the reverse strand, counting down.
ATCTTCGACATCGTTCCAGGTTGAGTTGCCAAAAAAGGCTTCTTCACCCGCGTTAAAGGGTGTGGGTGCGAACTTGAAGTTCACGCCCGAGTGATCACTATCGGAGCCTGTTCGCAACTCTTCATCGCGCATAGCGGTCGATATTGATAGTACATGACCGGAATTCAGTTCGTAGCTTGCGGCTAAGCTGATCAGGTTGAGATCGCGCTCGACGCCGTCAAACGCAGTGCCATCATTAAGAGCATACGGCTCGCCGAAGAAGGTTGTGCCTGAGGGTAAAAAGCTGTTAACGGGAACACCAGCAACTGCGTTAGGCACGCCATCCGCATCCGCTAGATCGTTCAGTGCAATGGTGCCAGGCTTAATGGCTCCGCAGTAGTACTGATTGTTGTTGGATGACAAGCTTGCGGGCCAATACGCTAGGGATCGATAGCCTGGTTCGCAGTTGTTGTCGGCTGCCGATTGCAGAAAGAGCGGGCGAGTACCATCGTCATCTTCCTGGGTCGAAGCGCGAAGCTTAATCGAGAGTTTGTCGTTGGGTGTCCAATTTAAGGCGAGAGACGCTGAGTCGGTGCTCTCATCGCCGATCGTTTTATTCGTGACGGTGTTGGTCCATTGACCATCGAACTGGTAGCTGCGAACACTTAAAGAGCCAGACAACACATTGTCGACGATCGGACCGCTGACATTGACTCGAACATCTTGCTCGCCATCTTCGGCAGCGATAATTCGCACCCCGCCGCTAAACTCTTCCGAGGGGTCTCGGGTAATGAAGTTAATGGCACCTGAATAGGTGTTCCGACCATAGAGCGCGCTTTGTGGGCCTTTGATGACCTCGACTCGAGCTAGGTTCGCAAGGTCAATGCCCTGGATATCGCCAGGGTAGTAAACGCCGTCGACAAAGTAAGCAGCACCCGCTTCTACGCCGAACTGTACACCGGCTAATACGTTACCCAAGCCCCGTATCACAGGCCGGTCGGTGGCGCGGCCGAAGGCTTTGGAAAAGCTTAACCCAGGGGCGAAACGTGCGATGTCGTCGATTGATTGAATGCTGCGGTTGTCGATATCCTCGGTGGTTAGCGCGCTCACCGTCATAGGAATATCCTGCAATTTTTCCTCTTTCTTACGAGCCGTTACCACTACTTCCTCGATCGTCATCGATGTTTGTGCCGATGCTAGGTTTGGCAAAGTTGATGCTGTGATAGCGGCTGCTACCCCCGCGTAGCAGAGTTTACGCATAGTTTTCATATTTATTCCCCACAGGTTGTTATTAAGAGGTGCTAGTTCATGCAATCATGACTTACATTGATAAATATCATAAGTTATATTCTTATAACAATAATATTTTTAGGAAATTTTGAGGTTTTTGAATATTTTTTGACGGTAGGGGCGCGTGGTCGTCGGATAACCATCAATTAAGGTAACAATACTTAATGCCTTTAGGGTATTGAGGGGGAGGCCACTCGATGAATGACAGTCAACAGGGAACGGCGCAGACAACATACCTGCAGCGCTCAATTTTCTTTGTGAGTGATCTTGAGCAGAGTCTGCCTTTATTCACCCAATTGTTGGGCTTTACTGAAAATTACCGATTAGAGCACGAGCTCGACACCTTCAGTCATCGCTTATTTGGGTTACCCGCGGGTCTACCTACGACCTTTGTGACATTGGATTTGCCGGGGCAGGAGCGTTGTTTGGCATTACTTGCGCCAGAGTCTCCTTTCGATCGGCAAACTCGTGCGGCAAGTGCTGGTTTGGTGATCCGTGTGGACAGTGTGGATGCCGTTTATGAGCGGGTAGCCTTACTGGGCCTCAAGTGCGAAGCCATAAAGCGAGAAATCAATCCGCAGCACGGTCCCCCGCGCACCGAGGGGGCGTTTTACGACTATGATGGTCACCCGATTGTGATTTTTGACTTTAATCCGAGCGTTAAATTATGAAGCAAAAACAGTGGGTATTGGCCGGACGCCCAACAGGGGCGCCCAGCGTGGACAATTTTCGATTGCAGGAGGCTCCGCTACCGGTGCTGACGACAGGCAAAGCTCTGGTGAAAACCTTGTATTTGGGTGTGGCGCCCGTCATGTTGCGCTACATGCGCAACGAGACCGCTTTTGAGCGGCCGATGCAAATTGGTGATGTCATGGCTGGGCGAGGTGTGGCGCAAGTGATTCAGAGTGATTGCCCAGACTTGCCCCTTGGCGCAATTATTCAAGCGCGTCTGGGTTGGCAAGAGTACGCGCTAATCGATGCCGCTCAGTACCCCAAACCCTTCATCTTGCCCCATACCGACTTGCCTTTGTCTTATGGCATATCGACGCTGGCCCTGAGTGGCTTTACGGCGTTGGTCGGTTTGCGCGAGATCGGCAAGCTGAAGCCAACCGATACCATTTTAGTCTCCGGCGCCGGTGGAGGGGTTGGTAGTCAGGTGGCCATGGTAGCCAAAGCCTTGGGCGCACAAAGCGTTGTCGGTATTGCGGGAGGACCAGCTAAATGCCAAGCCTTGCTCAGTAAAATGGCTTACGACGTTGCGATTGATTATAAAAACGATTGTTTAGAGGAGCGCTTGGATGAGTTGTTTCCGAGCGGCATCGATGTGTTTTTTGATAATGTAGGCGGCCCACTTTTGGATCTTGTCCTTGCGAGACTCAAACGGCGAGCACGCATTGTTATTTGCGGCGGTATTTCAGAGTATTTGCTGGAAGACGGTGATCGCTATCAATACAAAAACCTACAAAATTTGGGTCGACAAGATGCCAAAATGGAGGCGTTTTTTGTGTACGATTACGAGCCGTATTTTTCGAGCTATGCCGAGCAGTTGGCCGCCTGGATTCGCGCCGGGATCATCACCCCAATTGAGCACATCTCTGAAGGGATCGAAACGCTGCCTCAAGCTTTAGTGGATCTCTATGTGGGCGCTAATTTTGGTGTTCGCATGGTTCACGTTGGGGACGTGTCTTGACCCTCTTGCAGTTGCTCCGAACCCGCGGCTTTTGGGTTGCTTGTCTGTGCTTGTTAATTGTCACCACATCGAACGGGATGATTAATAGTGGCTTGTCGGTTTACGATGAGGCGCTCGCTACTCATTTTGAGGTCTCTATTGCGCAACTCAAGCTGCGCGATTCCATCAGTTTTCTTGCCAGTACGGTATTTATTGTCGTCGCTGGGATATGGGTTGATCGTGCTGGTACCAAGCCACTGCTTCTGCTGGGATTAATTCTGTTAGCTGGAGTGTATTGGTTGTATCCATTGGTACCAAGCTTGGCCTACGTCTACGGTTTGCACGGTATCTTTGCGCTAGTGCTGGCGTGTGCTGGCAACATGACGGCTATTGTGACCGCGGCGTTCTGGTTTCCACAGGCGCGAGGGCTCGCCATCGGTCTGGCTGTCGCCGGCACGAGTGTTGGCGGAATGTTAATTCCTCCGCTAGCCACCGCCGCGATCGAACGTTGGGGCTGGCAAACGGCTATGCAAGTTCAGTCGGTGTGGCCTGTTTTGGTGTTTTTGTTGGTGCTAACGGTACTGCCGAATGCCAAAGCGCAAGCCGGCACCGGCATGGCCGTCTTTTCGGTGGGCTTTAAACGTATTGTGACGTCCTCGGCCTTTTTCAAAATAACGGCGGCGGCAAGTTTGACCTACTACGCTGCCTTGTCCATGTTCTCGCACGGATTTTTGTACTTTCGATCCTTTAAGCTTGAGCCCAGCCATGCTGCGCTGCTGCTGTCTACGCTGTCGGTGTGTGCTTTGCTAGGCAAGCTCGCTACCGGTTATTTCAGCGACCGCTATCGCTTTGATTATGCCTTTCGCGTGCAGATGGGCTTGATGGTCTTGGGTCTGGCCTTGTTACTACTGGGACGCGACTGGCTGGTCTTGGCGGTGATTATTGCCGGTTATGGCTGGGGTGGTTTACACGCCTTGTACAATATCGTGTTGGTGCGCTTATTCGGTATTGAAGTCGCCGGTAAGGTCAATGGCACGGTATCCATGGCCGAAGCCATTGGCGGCTCTGTGGGTATTGCTGCGACCGGTTATCTCGCCACGTTCGCATCGTACGGCTTGGCTTTTGGGGTCGCGCTGACTTTCTGCATACTCGCCTTGATGCTGGTTTGGGTAACCCCAACTCATGGGCAAAGCGCGGCGAAGGCCTGATCCCTCATAGCACAGGGTCTTCATTGTGCGCGATACGGGCTTGCAAAAACTCTGATTGGCCCGCCATCCGGACAATTTCCTCGAACAGCAAGGTGGCTGCTGGTGTTAAGGGCCGATCAATGGGGTGAATGAGCGAGGCATTGCGGGTCACCGTAGGCTCGTTAATCGGCAAAATTCGAACGTCAAAATGTTCAGCTGATTTCGCAGTTTTTAGCAAGATTGGTGAAGTCATCATCAAAAAAGGGTGATCCAGCATTAACTTTGTGCCGATTCGATAGGCATCGGTCCCCACAAATTGTGTCGGTGCGGGGAGTCCGGCGGCGGCAAAGGTTTCGATGATCGTGTCTTTGTCGGATGGGCGAGAATAGGGGACTAGCCAGGGATAGCCGACTAAATCCTCAAGTTGCAGGGACTGTTTTTGTGTGAGTGGATGTGAGCTGCTGCAAGAGATTACGTCGTTGGTTTGATAGAGTTCATAAAATACCTGGCCTTCGGGTGGTGACACGTAACTGTGAGACGCAGCGATGAAATCAAATTCGCCGACATTCAGGCGATCAATGAGTCGTTCAGAGTAGCCCTCGACGATGTTAAACGAGAGTCCAGGCCGCTCGATCAAGAGTGGGGAAATCGCTTCCGCAATCAGGTCGCCGGCAAAGGTTTCACCAACCCCAATAGTCACAGTACCGGTATACGCTTCCGCAATGCTCAGCAAGGTGGTTTTGGCGCGTTTGTCGGCAGCAATCTGTGCTTTTGCGTGAGGAATTAAGGCGCGGCCGTAAGTCGTGAGCTTGGTCACACCGCCCGGTTGGCGGTCGAGTAGTCGAACACTGAGCTCGGCTTCCAAAGCTTGAATGGATGCGCTGATTCCCTGCTGTGTCAGCTTCAGTTGGCGAGCGGCTTCCGCTAATGAACCCGTTTCAACAACCGTTAAGAAGCGCTCGAGCTGCTTGAGTTCCACGCTTAGTGCATCTCCTCGCCGCCGCTCACATTCATGGCCTCACCCGTGATAAATGCGGCATCGTCGGACGCCAAAAACGCCACTGCCGCCGCTGTATCGCTTGGGCGTCCCACACGACCCAGGGGTACGCGCTCGGCAATACCCTTGCGGTATTCTTCAGGGGTCATGCCGCGCAGTTGCGAGAAATATTCGCTTTGTTGGCGCCCCATATCGGTGGTGACGTGGTTAGGACAAACTGCGTTAACACGAATTTGCTTGGGTGCCAGATCGATCGCAGAAGTGCGCGTTAAGCCAATTAATCCGTGCTTCGAAGATACATAAGGCGCCATCTGGCGGAACCCCGTCTTAGCTGCCTGGCTGGCCACGTTGATGATGCAAGAGCCTGCTTGCATGCGTTTGCCGGCTTCACGGGTAAACAGGAAAGCGCCCGTAAGATTTACGCCGATCACGTTTAACCAATCGTGAGTTTCGAGTTCAAGCAAGGGCTTCATGATGTGACCGATGGCCGCATTATTAACAACAATATCGATTTGTCCAAAGTGGGCGACGACTTGATCCAAACAGGCCACCACGTCGACTTCACTACTGACATCACAAGCTATTTGAATGACATCGTACCCCTTGCCCTGCAAGGCGGAGAAGGATGAACCCTCTTCGACCGCAAGTGCCGTGGGTAGGTCGGTGACGACCAGTTTGCACCCTTCTTGCCCCAGTCGATCAAGAATACCAAAGCCAAGGCCGCCCGCGCGTCCGGAGCCCGTACACAAGGCAACTTTGCCCGCTAGTCCGTTCATGCGATCGACTCACTCACCATGAATACGGGTGCGTCTGCAAACTCTCGAAATTGCGCTGCCACTTGTTGCGCAGCCTCTGTACTGACCGAGGCTTTAAAGGTCTCCATATCGACAATTTCGATCAGTTCAACGTATTGATAAGGCGCATCGGGCGAGCCATTCAGCAGTCCTTGCACGCGAAACACGTTAAACCCCCCACACCCGTTCAGACGTCTCACGTTGGGAATGTCAACCGTGTTGGCCCAAGTTTCATAGGCCGCGACATCCGCGCCTTCTTTCAAGTTAAATAGCACCACTACAGTCGTCATAAGCGTTTCTCCTGAAATTTTCTAGAGCCTACAAAAAAAATTTGTGTTTGACAAATAAAATACAGATTTCCTAGTATCTCATGTAAGGCACAAGAGGACCTTACTTATGAACTCCAATATTACTCATGATTTAGCGGTACCTTTGAACCAAGAAGACAAGGCAAAACGCGCTTTCGTTACGGCACTGCGCGTTCATGTGTTGCAACATATGTCGGGTAGTATGAAAAATCGCTACGAAGATTATGTGAAGCCCGAAGCTCAAAAACGCGGCAATACCTGCGATACACCAGAGCACATTCACAAGGCCCTAAAGTCTGATTTTATGTTTAAGGCTTACAGCAGCGCGCGCACATGCGCCCAAGAGATGGTTTTTGACGTGGTCAGCGATTCAGTAGATCGCGAGTTTGAAACACTGAGGGCCAAAGCCAAACCGGTGGCGAAGAAGGGTTCCTTGACCTTAGACGATTCTGTTGAAATTCCGAAAAGCGTGTCGGAAATTGATGTCCATTTGGCGCCAGGGAGTTACCACGCGGAGTACACCGAGGAAGATTTTGCCACCGGCGCTGTCTATGATAATGCCATTGAAGTGTTTTCGTTTGGTCAGTTCGGTAAGGACAGCAATGATATTGGGATGACTTTAAGCAACTATGTTCGGCTTAAGTTTCCCGACTTTAAACCTGCTAAAATTCTCGATGCGGGCTGCACGATCGGCCATAACACCTTGCCCTGGGCTCAGACCTTTCCTGAGGCCGAGGTCACCGCGATAGACGTTGCAGCGCCTGTGTTGCGCTATGGTCATGCGCGCGCTGAGTCGATGGGAGTGCCAGTGCATTTCCGTCAAATGGATGCCACGGCAATGAAATTTGAAGACAACACGTTTGACGTGGTGTTCTCATCAATGTTTCTGCATGAATTGCCCTTAAAGGACATTCACGCCTATTTAAAGGAGGCTTATCGCGTTTTGAAACCCGGCGGCCTACTGTGGCAGATGGAATTGCCTCCGATGAATCAGATGCCTGCCTACGATAACTTCTATCTGAACTGGGATACCTACTACAACAACGAGCCGTTCTACGGCACATTCCGTCGTCAGGACTATCGCAAATTGTTGACCGATGCGGGCTTTGGTGCCGAGGAGTTTATGGAAGCGACTATGCCTCGTTACACCTTTGTGGGCGAGGAGGCCTATAAAGAGGCCCTAAGTGGTGAGAACACCTTCGATACCCTAACCGGCCGCATGGATCCCAAAGGGACGCGCTGGTACGGCTTTGGCGCTTGGAAAAAATAAGGAGTTAGCAATGAGAAGAATTCCCAGGAAACGTCGTGGCGAGCGCAATCGCTTCTTTCAAGCTGAGGGTGTTGATGAGCTGCTGAGCGCACTCTTGCGTTTGAGTGCTGAGGTGTCGGCTCTGAAAGATCGCGTTTACATCGCAGAAAAAGTCCTTGAACAGCAAGGCTTGAATGTGTCGGATGCGATAGAGGCTTACGAGTTATCCGCAGAGCAAGAGGCAGAGCTGGCAGCGAATCGGCAGCGTATGATCGAGACGGTATTGGCTCAGTTTGACAATTCAAGCGATGTAGACGATATGACCGACGAGAACTCTAAAATTGAGGCGGCGGCATAACGTCAATTAATGAGCGAGAAATACCCGACTTTATTCAGTCCGATTACGCTGGGTGGGTTCACTTTGCGGAATCGGATTTTGCACGCCTCGATTGTCACCAAGTACGTGAGTGCTGGAAAGCCGACTGAAAAGCTTCTGAATTATTATCGGTCACGGGCCTTGGGCGGCGCGGCAGGTATTATTACTGAACCTATCGCGATGACCCGCTACAACCGCATACCTACTCGGTTAAGAGCTTGGGATGATCAGGGCTTGGATAACTTGAAGCGCGTAGCGGATACCGTCACCAATGAGGGCGCGGTTTTGCTCGGACAAGTGCAAGACTCCGGTCGCGGGCGTCACTCTGTGGGGCGCAACGATGGGGCAGTCGGTGCCTCAGCTTTGCCCGATGACTTGAGTTGGACGGTGCCTGCCGTTCTGAGTGTGGCTGAAATTCAAGACATGATTAATGACTGGGCTGAAGCTTGTGTTCGTTTGCAGCGAGCCGGTTTCGCAGGTGTTGAAATTTCCGCTGGACATGGACATCTGTTCCATCAGTTTTTGTCACCTTGGTCTAACGAACGTGAAGACGAGTACGGAGGTGATCTTGCAGGGCGCACTCGCTTGTTGCGTGAGCTAGTGACAGAGATACGCTCGCGATGCGGTTACCCATTTATTATTGGGTTAAAGTTACCGGGCGATGATGGTGTGCCGGGTGGTATTGATTTAACAATGGCCCGTGACATCACCGAGCGCATGGCGCAACAAAGCGATGAGTTCGATTATTGGACGTGGGCATGGGGAGCGCACGCCCGTTCGTTATACAAGCATTTGCCAGATGCACATGCGGAAAGGCATCCTTATTTGGGCGATATTGCGCAGCTTCGACAAGCGGCACCTGATGTTACAACGGGAGCAATCGGCTACATTACGGATCCAAATGAATGTGAGACGGCCTTAATCGACGGCACCGCCGATTTGGTGTTTTTGGGTCGACCTTTAATTACGGACCCCGCATTTCCCAACAAAGCCAAAGCCGATCGAGAAGCCGATATCCGCTACTGTGTTTCTTGCAACACCTGCTGGCGCAGTATTATCGATGGCAGTGGTTTGGAGTGTGACAATAACCCGAGAGTCGGTGCTGCCGATGAAGCCGATTGGCAACCTCTGCGTGTGGTCAATCCCAAGCGCGTGGTTGTGGTCGGCACGGGTGTCGCGGCTCTAGAGGCGGCTTATACTGCAGCGAAATGCGGACACAAGGTTCAAGTATTAGGTGATCATGAAAAGCTGGGGGGCAAGACTCGGTTGCATGCCGAGTTACCGGGTGGAGAAAACCTATCGAGCGTTTACGACTACCAATATTTGATGGCGAAGCAGTCGGGCGTAACATTTCTTCTCGGGCATCAAGCGACAGAAGATGATGTGCTGGCCTGCGAGCCAGACGTGGTGTTGCTGGCGACGGGTTCGCGTTCAAGTCTTCCGAGGTGGTTGAACAATGATTGGGCTGAATCGGGGTTGATTCCCAGCGTGCGAGAAATTACGCCTCAATTGCTTACGCGTTGTGATGTTACGCCGGGTAGGGCCGTGTTGATTGATCAAGACCACACCGAAATGACTTATGCTGTCGCCGAACTCCTCGCTAAGCGATTTGAGGCCGTGACTCTTGTTACTGTGCGTGAACGTATCGCCCACGATGTGTCTTTGATAAATCGGCAGGGGATTTATCAACGTTTGCACGACCTGGGAATCGAACTCAAACTCAATGTCGAGCTCAAAAATTTGGATAGTCTCGAAGACGGTGTGCTACAACTCCACAACGTGTATAACGGCGCAATTGAAGAGATCGATGATTTTTCGGTCATTGTTCATGCCAGTTCCCGAGTGCCCAATGATCAGTTGCTTAAGCCCCTTCGCGATCGAGGCATTCAGGTGATTCCGATTGGAGATTGTCATGCCCCGCGATCGCTTCTTGCCACGACGCGCGAGGCCTACCAAGTGGCGAGCGCACTAGCCTAGCCTTGCATCTCGAGAGCTCTCGACATTGACAGCGGAGATTGGGTGGACGCTCAGGGTTTCGTTGATATCGATTCGACGTTAAAAGCGGGCGAATGCCATCGCGTAAACCCATGCATCATTAACCCAAGCGCCAATGTAGCCGCCAACACCACGCTCGTGCCGAGCTGCTCGGCGTACCAAAGTAGTGCGGTGACAGCGAACAAGCACACCATAAAACTGGCGACGGCAAGCGTTTTTTGTGCTGCATTGGCCTTAGGTTCATACTTGACGAAGTCAATATTAAAGGGTGTTTCAGATCTGGATTTACTGTGGTATTCCGGCCCTTTCCACCACAGCGCCAGTTTGTTGCCTAAGCCTTGGGTCGCGCGCATTTCAGCAAATCGCTCGCGGTAGACCTGCAGGTTTGCCGCGAGTGGACTCCAGTCGTGCAAATGCGAGCGAGTGCCGTAGCGGCAGGGATCGTTATCGTTTTCTTCTTGGAAGGTGCCGAACAGTCGATCCCATAAAATCAATATGCCGCCGTAGTTTTTGTCGAGGTACGCGTCATTGACTGCGTGGTGCACACGGTGGTTCGAGGGCGAGCAAAACACTCGGTCAAACCAACCTAACTTGCCGACGTGCTCGGTGTGGACCCAATATTGATAGAGCAAGTTTATTAACCCAGCGACGCCCACGACTTCGGGTGGAAAGCCCAGCACCGCAAGGGGTAGGTAAAAAATCCAGCCAAATAGCCAGCCGGTGCTCGTTTGGCGCAACGCGGTTGATAAGTTGTAGTCTTCGCTTTGGTGGTGCACAGCGTGCGCCGCCCAAAATAAGGTGATTCGATGCCCCGCGCGGTGATTCCAGTAGTAGGCTAAGTCGTACAGAACGATGGCTGCGATCCAAATCCATAAGGCGTCAGCTGGCAGGGACGACAGGGCCAAATATGGATAGGCCATGGCATACACCGCAAAGCCGAGTGCTTTAACACAAATATTCACAAGCTGACTGAGCATGCCTGCACTAATACTGCTCATGGCATCGTACAGCCGGTAGGTGTTTTTGCTGCGCACAATTCCCACTAGTAGTTCGATCCCGATTAGGCCGAAAAAAACAGGTATGGCAAACACAATGACTTGTGATTCGGACATGCACGTCGCTCTTTGTTAAAAGGTTTATAGTGTAACCGCTTAATGTCGCTAGATCTGTGTTATAAATCAAGCCTTGATCCGTGCGTCGAGTGCGAAAGCGTCCAGCTTGCCCTGGATGACGTAACAAGGTAATAGTTTAGCCACAGAGACCAATAAGGAACTTCCATGCAAATCACCATCAATGGGCAACAGTACACGCTCGATGTCGCGCCTGATACCCCCTTACTTTGGGTCATACGCGATACCCTTGGCCTGACCGGCACCAAATACGGCTGCGGCATTGCGCAATGTGGCGCTTGCACAGTGCATTTGAACGGCGCGCCCATTCGTTCCTGCGTTACGCCAGTAGCGGCAGCTGAGGGTGCACACGTCACGACCATCGAGGGATTGGCACGTGAGGGGCAATTGCACCCTGTGCAGCAGGCCTGGTTAGATTTGCAGGTGCCGCAGTGTGGCTATTGTCAGTCGGGTCAAATTTTATCGGCGGTGGCTTTGCTCGAGACGAACCCGAATCCAAGCGATGAAGACATTAACGTGGCGATGTCCGGCAACATTTGCCGCTGTGGCATGTACTCGCGCATTCGCGCTGCCATAAAACAGGCTGCTGGTGTGCAGGTGTTTGATCCTGCCGTGGAGGTGGCCAATGGGTAAGTGGACGCGCAGAGGGTTTATCACGGCCGGTGTCATTGGTGGCGGCGCATTGGTGGTGGGCGTGGCGCTCCGGCCAGGTAACCGCAACGACAAGCTCCGGGCGTACGTCGAGGGGCCAGATGAAGTGCTAGTGAATACCTGGCTAAAAATTGATTCAGCCAATCGTGTGACGGTGATTGTGCCGCATTCGGAAATGGGGCAAGGCGCCCAAACCGTATTGGCGCAAATGTTGGCCGACGAGTTAGATGCGAAATGGGAAGACGTCACGTTTATCGAAGCACCCGCGCAAGATGAATACGCCAACTACGCCTTGGGTTATGGTTACTTGTTTGGCGGTATGCAGGTACCCGAAATTTTGGTTGGCACACTGACAGGTGTGACCTTGCAGGCCTCTAAAGCCATGCACATGCAAATCACTGGCGGCAGTATGAGCATTCGTACGACCGGTGAATACGGCATGCGTGTTGCGGGCGCTGCCGCTCGAGAGATGCTACTTGAGGCAGCGAGTGAGGCATGGCAAGTTCCCCTTGAACAGCTTCGAACTGACCAAGGGCAGATCTTTAAAAGTGACGGCAGTATTGCCGCCCCCTACTCGGATTTCGCTGCCGCGGCGGGCGCCAAAGCGCCGCCGTATTCGCCCAAGCTGAAAGAGGTATCACAGTATCGCTTGATGGGTAAAAATATCCCTCGACGCGATTTGCCGGCTAAAGTCGATGGTAGTGCCATGTTCGGCATCGATGTATCCGTACCCGGGATGAAAGTCGCAACTCTAAAAGCGGCGCCAGTGTTCGGTGCTAGGGTGAATTCGTTCGATGCAAGCTCGGCGCTGACCCTTGTTGGAGTGGAGCGGGTGGTTGCCTTAGACGACGCTGTCGCAGTGGTCGCCGACTCGTATTGGAATGCCAAAAAAGGCTTAGATGCTGTCGATATTCGCTGGACGCAGCACGAAAACAGCGGCTTGAATCAATCAACGATTTTTGAGCAGTTTGAGTCAGCGATTGACGCGGCTTTGGGTTCCAGCGAAGTCGAGCCTGAGGTTAATGTGGGCGATGTCAACGCAGCGCTTGCCCAGGCCAGTGGTGTGATCGATGTCACCTATCGAGCGCCTTATCTAGCGCACGCGTGTATGGAGCCCATGAATGCAACAGCGTCCGTGGTGGGCGACACCTGCGAAGTTTGGGTGGGTAGTCAAAACCCCTTGGGTGCCAAACACGCAGTGGCTGAAGCGTTGGGCATTCCAGCTGAAAATATCATCATTCATAACTACTTGATGGGTGGTGGATTTGGACGTCGCTCGTTTTACGATACCATCGTGCAAGCCGTTAAAATTTCGCAGCAGGTCGGTAGCCCAGTGAAGTTGGTTTGGTCCCGCGAAGAAGACATGCAGCACGATTTTTATCGCCCTGCATTTAGCAGTCGGTTTCAGGCGCATGTCGATTCCAAAGGGCAGCCCGTGGCATGGCGCAATCTTTTCGTGAACAAGGGCGAGCCACACGAGGCTCCCCACATTCCCTACGCCATACCCAATGTATGGATCGGCTCAGTCGAGAAGCAAATGCCGATTCCAACAGGCCCATGGCGCAGTGTCGATCACTCGCAGCACGCTTTCTTTACCGAGTCGATGATTGATGAGTTGGCGCATGCTGCCGGGCAGGACCCGCTGCAGTTTCGACGGGATTTACTGCAAGACAAACCGCGTCACTTAGCCATCATCAACCGTTTGGAAATTCTTGTGAACGATAATCATCACCAGATTGCAATGTTTGATAATTACCAGAACCATTAAGTCTTGTATCAAGCATGTTAGTTCCTCTGGCATTACCACTGCCACTTGTTCCAACGGAATATGTAATTTTATTTCC
>JALRFH010000102.1 GCA_023253715.1 Halieaceae bacterium | reverse complement strand
TGCTGATTTCGATCAGGCGTGTTCACCGCACAAAGGTGCGCAATGAAACAAATTCATTTATCCCATAAACTGAACTCGCCCGACAATTGAATGTTTGTCTCACAAGCCGTAGCAAACTCCAAGAACTATTGAGCATCAATGGACACCTCATACATGAGAAAAATTCAATCATCATGAAAAAATCATCGTTTGCCGCTCTTTTCGCTCACCGCTTATTCTGCGACTGATCAAAATCAAAAACTACGTATAATCATAAAAAGCAGGAGCGCTTGCATGAATAAGGAAACCCTCTCTTTGTTCAACACAAAAGATAGTCCTAAATTTAAGACAACCACCCTAAGCCAGCGAGTCTTTCAAGCCAGCTTAATCGGAGCTCTCGGCGCTAACATGCTCGTAGCTCCGACAACCTTGGCTCAACTCCAGCTCGAAGAGGTTGTCGTTACGGCACAGAAGCGAAGCGAAAGTTTGCAAGACGTGCCAATAAGTATGAACGCCATTAATAGTGACCAATTAGATGCTTTAAACGTCACCAACTTTGGCGACTATGTGGCTCAAATTCCATCAGTATCTTTTACGCAACGACGCCCTGGCCAGGCACAGCTCTTTATGCGCGGCATTTCTGATGGCGGAAACTCCAATCAGTCGCTGCAAGGCCCGGCAGTCGCCATTTACCTTGATGAGCAACCTGTGACCGCAATTGGGTTAAACCTGGATGTTCACGTCTACGATATTGAGCGAATCGAAGTACTCATGGGCCCTCAGGGAACGCTGTACGGAGCCGCATCGCAAGCAGGCAACTTACGAATCATTACCAAAAAACCGGACCCTACGGGCTTCGAAGCGGGCTTTGATGTGGCGGCTGAATCCATAACCGATGGCGATATGGGTTATATGGTTGAAGGCTTCGTCAACATCCCACTGAGTGATAACGCAGCTCTGCGTGTCGTAGGATGGCGCGACGAAGACGGCGGCTACATCGATTCGGTAGCAGATACGATAACCTATCCACTGAGTGGCATTACGAAAAGCAGCGCTCAATACGTTGAGAAAGACTTCAACACCTCGACGAAAACGGGTTTGCGCGCTGCACTCAAAGTCGATTTAGACGAGAGCTGGACCGCCACGGTGTCAGCTGTTCACCAGCAGACCGAGACAGACGGTATTTGGGATCACGATCCTGAAGCGCTGGGGTCACTCGAGGTGTCGCGTTTTTTTGATGACCGCCAAGACGACGAATGGACCCAAATGGGCTTGGTTGTCGAAGGCGATTTAGGCTTTGCAGATCTAACCTATGCGGGCTCGTACTTAGATCGTGATTTTGAAGTTTACAGCGATTATTCAGCCTATTCGATTAGCGGTTATGTCGAGCCCTACTACACCTGTTATAGCTCTTACTTTGGGCCTTGCGTAGACCCGAGCGTTCAATTTATTAACGAAACGGACATCAAATTCGAAACTCACGAATTGCGTTTAACGTCAGCTCAAGATCAACGCTTCCGTTGGATCCTGGGCGCGTTTTACATGAAAAACGAGACCAAGTACGACTCACAATGGAGCGTTCCCCCGATCAATCCGGGTGCCGCTGTGCGCGATGACCTCTACTTTGAAACGGATCAAGTTAGAGAGGACTCGGAAACGGCTGTGTTCGGTGAGTTCAGCTATGATCTAAGCGACCAGTTGACCGCGACCTTTGGTTTTAGAGACTTCGACAGTGAAACAACCTTAAGTGGATTCGTCGGGACTGTCTGGTGGCCCGATTGCTGCTATGCCTTCAGCGATACTCGTCCACCGGATAACGTCAACTCAAAGTTCGAGGGCAGCGACAACACCTTCAAACTAAACGTGTCGTACAAGGTAAATGACGATACCTTGATCTACGCCACCGCCAGCGAAGGCTACCGCCCTGGCGGTGCCAACCGAACGCAACAGCTCGGTGCCACCTATGACGCGGACTTCGTCACAGCCTACGAACTTGGTCTGAAAAGCACACTCATGGACGGCCGCATGCGTTTGAATGCGGCGGTTTACACCATGGACTGGGATGATATGCAGCTGGGATTTTTTAATCCTGCGATCTCCTTACTGGGCTTAGTCGACAACGTTGGCACCGCCGAAAGCCAAGGCTTTGAAATAGACACCACCTTCCTAGCCACTGAACAACTTGAACTCAACTTCTCGTACGCCTACAACAAAGCGGAACTTACCGAAGACTACGACAGTCGTAACGATGGCACGCCCGACGCCCTGAGTGGCCAAGATCTGCCGTTTACCCCGGACAGCAAGTGGGCCCTCACCGCACGTTACAACTTTGACTGGATGGGTGGCGATGGCTATGCCATGGCCAACACGACCTTTACCGACAGCATGTACAACGACATTTTCTTGAGCAATCGTGAAGAAATGGATTCGTACACGGTCACCAATTTGTCGCTAGGACTAGAACAGAATGGATGGACAGCCGAGCTATTCGCCAGTAATGTTTTTAACGAAGAAGCCGAATTGTATATCAATACCGCGGACATCCGGCGATTGGTGACAGTCAATCGTCCTAGAACCATAGGCCTGCGATTTGGGATGCGATTCGAGTAAAATAACCTCGACCGTTTTAACGGAGACACCCCATCACAAGCATTGCCCAACAACAGCTGCCTCCTGCTCTGATGGAGGCGGCTGCACATATCGCGCGACACGAGTTTGCGGCGGCCGAAGCCATTCTCAGGCCTTATTTAAAGGATCAACCTGGGGATGTGAATGCCATTCGAATGCTGGGTGAAATTGGGCTGGAACTCGGTGCCTTGCGTGACGCCGAGAACCTGCTGGCTCAATGCGTTACACTCGCGCCTGATTACCCTGCCGGTCGATACAGCTATGCGAATGTACTCTACAAACGTCATCGATTTCCCGAAGCAATAGCGCAACTCGACGCGTTACTGCAGGTCTACCCTAGTAACCCCGCGTATCTTGCGCTTAAAGCCGCCAATTTAGCCGAAATCTCACAGCACCAGCAGGCAATCGCTATTTTTTCTGCGCTATTAGACAACGACCCTAACAACTCCAGTGTTAGGCTCAGCCTAGGGCATGCGCAACGTGCGATTGGCGATCAAGCGGCCGCGATACAATCTTATCGTAAAGTTGCCGAGTCTAGCGCCGAATATGGCGAAGCCTGTTGGAGCTTAGCAAATCTAAAAACCTATCGCTTTAGTGAGGCAGCGCTTGAAACCATGCGCGCACAGCTCAAGGCCAACAGCGGCGACTACCGTAAGACCTATCATTTGCTATTTGCGCTCGCAAAAGCACTGGAAGACGGCAAACAGTACCAGGAAGCGATGGCAGCGCTTGCCCAAGGCAACAAACTGAAAAGCAAAACGGTGCCGTGGAGCCCCGAACAGTTCGAACAAGACACCCAAAGACTCATCGACTTTTTCGAGAAAGACCGAATCAAGGCGCTTGCGAGCTCGAAGCTAGAGGTCTCAGACCCAATATTCATCGTGGGCCTGCCGCGCGCCGGATCAACACTCATCGAGCAAATATTGTCATCGCACTCCCAAGTAGAGGGCACAGCAGAACTCGCGAACATGATTGCGATTGCAAGAACCTTAGCCAACAAAACCAACCGCGCCTCAAAATCACAATACCCAGAAGTATTAGAGCAGCTACAAGAACCGCAGCTGGCGGCTTTAGGGCACCAATACCTCCAAGAAACACGCCTGCAACGCCAGACCCAAAAACCCTACTTCATAGACAAAATGCCCAACAATTTCAGTCATATAGGGCTTATACGTCAGATTTTACCTAAGGCAAAAATAATCGACGCTCGGCGTAACCCCATGGACTGCTGCTTTAGCGGCTACAAGCAATTGTTCGCGAGTGGCCAAGGCTTTACTTATAGCCAGCGACGCATTGCGCACTACTACCGACAGTATGAGCGCATGATGCATCATTGGGATTCGGTATTCCCCGGTTTTGTGTACCGAGTGTATTACGAAGCGATGGTTGAAGATCCTGAACGCGAAATTAGGGCGTTATTAGATTACTGTGGCTTACAATTCGAGGAGTCATGCTTACATTTTCATGAGACGCAACGCGCCGTTCGAACCGCAAGTTCCGAGCAGGTTCGCCAACCCATCAACCGCAAGGGGATCAGCGCTTGGAAACCTTACGAGGCTTGGTTACAGCCGATGATCACTGAACTCGGCGATAGCATGACCCGCTACCCCCATGGTTAGCGCAATACCAGACCCGCTAAAGCGCTATCTTTAGCCACTTCTTCCAATAGCCAGGCTCTAAATGCTTGTATCTTAGGCAGGTCTGCTTTTTCATGCCTCCCCACCAAATACCACGCGTTAGGGTTTTTAACACGCCTACCGGGAAACACCTCGACCAAGCTTCCCAATGCCAGATCCTGAGCCACGTAAGGTTGTTGTCCCAGACCAATGCCCATGCTTTGAGCCGCCGATGATAAAGCCACATCGTAGGACTCAAACTGCAATCCAGATTCTGGCACAACATCGGCGTCTATGCCTTGCGCGTCTAGCCAAACATGCCAGTCGCCTGCTGAGGGATAAACTTGCAAAATAGGATGTTCGCCCAATTCAGCGGGGTCGCTAAAGTCGCCATGCTGTTCCAGATACTGAGCACTGCACACCGGGAATAGCTCGCAATCAAACAGGTGCGTGTAGTACAACTGACTATTCGAGGCGAGCCCAATCATGATCGCAAGATCGATGTCGTCCTGTTCAAAATTCACATCATCCTGCGAGGTGTGTAAGCGAACCTGCAGATTTGGGTGTGTACGCTGGAATTCTGCCAACCGCGGCAACAGCCAGCGTATCGTAAACGTCGAATACACTTGTACTGTCAGCGTCGTCGATAAACGATCGGATACGACAAGATCTGTTGCATCAGAAATGCGATCTAGCGCATCCCTAAGAACAGGGTAATACATAGCGCCCTTGCGGTTTAAGGTTACCGCACGAATTTGTCTGACGAACAAATGGACACCGAGATACTCTTCCAAGGCTCTGACTTGGTGACTGATAGCCGATTGCGATACCGACAGCTCTTCTGCCGCAAGCTTGAAACTTCCATGCCGAGCGGCAGCTTCAAATGCCCTTAAGGCATTCAAAGGCGGTAACTTTCTTTTCTGTCGGCGTAATTTCATCGGTCATTAACCCATCAGCACATACATGAATTATTTTCATCAAACTACACATTTATATCATTTGTAGCGAGTGCTTATGATTGAGAAAATTTTACCTATCGTCAATTCCTAACTATAAAAATGGTGGTATTACATTGAGTAACTCTCTCGTAGCTTTGGTTACCGCAGGTGCTTCGGGTATTGGGAAAGCCATTGTCGAAAAACTCCTTGAAAACAATTATCGCGTTCATATTGCCGATATCAATGGTGATGCACTGACTCAATTGCAAACACAACATGAGGCTCTGACGGGCACCATCGCAAATTTAGGCCAGGCCAGCGAGGCTGAGCGTGTTTATGCGGACTGCATAAATTCGCACGGACGGGTTGATGTTCTCGTCAACAATGTTGGTATTGCCGGCAATACCGCTCGCGTCGAAGACGCCGACCCCGACGACTGGGATAAGACAATCGCTGTCAGTCTGAGCAGCTGTTTTTACATGACACGCCTTTGCAGTGCACAAATCCAGCAAAACAAAGGGTGCATCATTAACATGGCATCAAACGCTGCATTATTCGGCTTCCCTATGCGAAGTGCGTACACCGCCGCTAAGTGGGCATTGATTGGTCTCACGAAAACGTGGGCGATGGAGATGGGACCTATGGGCGTTCGCGTTAACGCGATCTGTCCGGGCAGTGTCAGCGGCCCACGAATCGATGGTGTTATCGAACGAGATGCGCAAGAGCGAGGCATGCCACCCCAGGCAATCCGCGAAGTCTACCAGCGCCAATCATCAATGCGCGTATTCGTGGATGGCGAAGACATCGCCAATACGGTTTTGTTTTTGTGTTCGGAGGGGGCTAGATACATCTCGGGACAAGCACTTGCAGTGGATGGTCATACAGAGGGTTTATCGAACTGGTTAGAGCCCTAGTGACTCGCATCCTCTACCACCAATTACGAAAGGACATTAAAAAATGAAAGCGGTTTGGTTTGAATCATTTGGAAACGCTAGCGATGTGCTGATCTTCGGCGACCAACCCACCCCTGCACCGGCACCGGGTGAGGTTTTAGTAAAGCTCGCTTACGCAGGCGTAAACCCCTCAGACGTCAAAAAGCGAGCCGGCGCCTTCCCAAATCTGCTAGACGCGGGTTTGGTAATACCCAATAGCGATGGCGCGGGAAAGATCGTTGCCGTGGGTGAAGGTGTGGCGGAATCTCGCGTAGGTGAAACGGTGTTTATCTACCAGGGTCAGTACGGGCGCCAACTTGGCACCACTGCCGAATATATTGCAATCGACTCGATACGAGCTCCCAACTTACCTGAACACGTCGACCCAGCCATTGGGGCATGCATAGGCATTCCGATTATGACAGCGCACCGGTGTGTATTTGCCGACGGTGATATCAAAGACCAAACCCTTCTCATTACCGGGGGCGCAGGTCGCGTAGGCTACTACGCTATACAGTGGGCGAAAAACGCTGGCGCAAAGGTGATTGCAACGGCCAGTAGTGAGGCGGACCAAGACCTTTGTCTGAGCCTAGGGGCAGATGCAGTAGTAAACCATCGCCACGCCGACTGGGGAACCCACGTACTTGAGCAAAACGGCGGGCAAAAGGTAGACCGGGTAGTTGATGTCGAGTTTGGTGCTAACCTGCCGGAGGTGCTTAAGTGCATTCGAATTGGCGGCACCATTGCGACCTACTCCTCCACTCAGGTCGCCGCGCCTCAGCTGCCCTTCAGAGACATGATGTTCATGGATTTAACGGTGCGCATGGTTATTGTCTACGCCATGCCTGAAGCCGCGAAAGAAGCCGCCGTCAGAGACACGTTTGCAGCGCTGGAAGCGGGCTGGATGCAGCACCGTATCGCGCACCGCGTGCCTATGAGCCAACCGGCCCTGG
>JALRFH010000088.1 GCA_023253715.1 Halieaceae bacterium | reverse complement strand
CCGTCCTTTGGGCGGCCCTTTTTCTTTTGGGTCTTTGGGGTAAACAGATAAAAGTTTTCAAACTGTCTACTTGTCAGGCGTAAAAACCCGCATAAAGATAAGATTATGGGCAGTTTGAAAACATATCTTGTCGCCATTGCGCTGCTGGCCCCGCAGATCGGGGCCATGCCCACATGGGCCGGCGGCACAACCTACCAGCAGTTTGCCACCTGCGCGGGCCGCCTGTCGGCCGAGATAGAACATCTTTGGCTTCTCCCCGGCCCCGATGCGCAGGCCCACGCACGCCAAATCACCCAACGGCAAGCCCAGCGCGATGCCATGGTGCCGCTGATGCAGGCCTTGCCAGCTGGCCAACAACCACAGGCCAGCATGGCGGCGCGGCTGAATGCAAAATTTGCCCATAAGGCGCTGCTGACGCGGGCAAGCTTTAACACCGACACGCGCGATGCCCGATTGGCCCGCAATGCCGCCCACCGCGCTGTGGCTGGCTGCACAGCGCTGCTTTTGTCCTAATGCCGCAGCGGCACGGGCCGCGCGATCAGGCTTGCGGGGGCGCAAAATGGGTGCTTAAACAGGACCATGAGCAAGCCAAACGACAACCCCGCCGATCCGTTCAAAAAGGCCCTGTCCGAAGCGACAAAGGTCATGGCGAACGACCCCGAGCTGACAGTTAGCTACTCGGTCGACCCATCGGGGCTGGCCGGTGATCAAATGCGCCTGCCGCAAGTCAGCCGCCGGATGACGCGCGAAGAGGTGCTTTTGGCGCGCGGCACAGCCGATGCGCTGGCCATGCATCGCCGCTATCACGACGAGGGCGTGCACGCCCGCTATCGCCCCAGCGGCCGCATGGCGCAAGACCTGTACGAGGCCATGGAAACCGCCCGCTGCGAAGCAATGGGCGCGCGCGACATGCCCGGCACTGCCGGCAATATCGACGCCAAAATCCTGTCAGAGGCTACAAAGCTGGGCTATGATCAAATCAGCCAAGCCTCTGACGCGCCTTTGGCCACGGCGGCGGGCTATCTCATCCGCCACTTGGCCACGGGCCGCGCCCTGCCCGCAGGGGCAGATAACGTGATGCAGCTATGGCGTGGTTTCATCGAAGAACAATCCGCCGAAACGCTGGAAAACTTGAACGATCGGCTGTCTAACCAGACCGAATTTGCCCGCTTTGCCCGCCAGATCATCGAAGATTTGGGCTATGGCGACCAGCTGGGGGATGACCCAGACGCGCCCGACGACGATCAAGACGATCAAGAGGACAGCGCCGAAGACGACGAGCAGCCCGACAGCACCGGCCAAGACGACGAGCAAAACGACGAGGCCGACGCCACCCCCGAACAATCGCAAGAAGACAGCCAAGACGCGGCGCAGGCGCAGATCTCGACCGATGATCTGGCCGAGGACGAGATGAGCGATGAAACCGAGCTGCCCGAAGGCGAGGCACCGCTTGAACCACCGCCGCCCCCCCCCGCCTCCGAGGCCGACCCAAATTACCGCGTGTTCAACGATAGTTTCGACGAGGAAATCCCCGCAGAAGAGCTGGCCGATCCCGCCGAACTGGAACGCCTGCGCGCCTATCTCGACCAGCAGCTAGAGCCACTGAAAGGCGCGGTGGGGCGGCTGGCCAACAAATTACAGCGCCGCCTGCAGGCCCAACAAAACCGCAGCTGGCTGTTTGACATGGAAGAAGGCATCTTAGACGCTGGCCGCTTGGCGCGTGTTGTGGCCAATCCCACCACCCCGCTTAGCTTCAAGATCGAAAAAGACACCGAATTCCGCGACACCGTGGTGACGCTGCTGCTGGATAACTCTGGCTCGATGCGCGGGCGCCCCATCTCGATTGCGGCCATCTGCGCCGATGTTTTGGCGCGCACGCTGGAACGCTGCGATGTGAAGGTGGAAATCTTGGGCTTTACCACCCGGGCATGGAAAGGCGGCCAAAGCCGCGAAAAATGGCTGGCCGAGGGGCGCGTGCAGCAGCCGGGCCGCCTGAACGATTTACGCCACATCATCTATAAATCCGCCGATGCCCCATGGCGGCGCGTGCGCCCGAACCTTGGGTTGATGATGAAAGAGGGATTGCTGAAAGAAAACATCGACGGCGAGGCGCTGGAATGGGCGCATCGGCGTATGTTGGCCCGCAGCGAGGCGCGCAAGATTTTGATGGTCATCTCCGATGGCGCCCCGGTGGACGACAGCACATTGTCGGTAAACCCGGCGAATTATCTGGAAAAACACCTGCGCGACGTCATCGCAATGGTGGAACGTCGCAAGGCCGTTGAACTGATGGCCATCGGCATTGGCCACGATGTTACACGCTATTACAGCCGTGCGGTCACCATCACCGATGTCGAACAGCTGGCAGGCGCCATGACAGAACAATTGGCCGCGCTGTTTGACAAAGACCCGCGCGCGCGGGCGCGCTTTACCGGGA
The DNA here is from genome assembly GCA_023253715.1 of Halieaceae bacterium. Classification (GTDB taxonomy): domain Bacteria; phylum Pseudomonadota; class Gammaproteobacteria; order Pseudomonadales; family Halieaceae; genus Aequoribacter. The sequence continues at coordinate 6,588 of JALRFH010000088.1, read as the reverse complement.
TGAAGCGGGCGGGCTAGGCCGCTCACATCTGCGTGACATGGGGCGGCTTGGGCCACTTTGCTGGGGCCCAAGCTGGCGCTGGGCCTATAGTTAGTCAAGACCACAGCGACAGGCCCCCATTATGAAAACTGCCCACCCATCCCAGCGCCCTGCCCCGTCATCCCAGCGTACATCCCACCTGACGCGCAGGCGCATTTTACAGGCCGCGCTGGCCACTGGGGCATGCAGCCTATGGCCAAGGCTGGGCACAACCGAAACTGCCCCGGCCCCCATGCCTACCCTGACCGCGCAGGCTGGCACGGCCCAGCTGGCGCCTGCGGGCTATGCGAAAACGGCCATTTTAGGGTTCGAGGGCCGCGTTCCCGGCCCCACCCTGCGGGCACGTCAAGGCCGCTGGCTAGAGCGGCGCGTTGTGAACCGCCTTGATATGCCGACCTCGGTGCATTGGCACGGGGTGCGGCTGGAAAATGGCATGGATGGCGTCTCGGGGCTGACCCAAGCGCCCATCGCGCCCGGGGACAGTTTCGCCCGCCCCCACCGGGATGAAGAGTCCACCATCAATGCGACGCACCAAGGCTTGCACCGTCAGTGACTGAGACGATGACAACACGTTGGTTTGCACATCACTGTCGTTCACGATTTGAATCGAAATTTCGTAGGGCGCACCGGTATCTTGAGCTTGCAAATTTAAGGTGTCGGTGTATTCCACGCCATCCAAAGATGCGGTAACACCCACCGGGCCCGCACCTTCAGTGCCGTTGAACGATACCGTGAAAACTGCATCACCATTGGCATCCGTCAACGCGGTATTGTTGCTGGGGCTCACGTCGCCGATGTTGGTATTAATGGTCACCAGCTCGCCTGCAATGGGTGTGACCACGCCATCGAGTGTTGATACGAAGGATGCCGTCAAAGTTGCTGGCGAGCGCTGTGACAATGTCGTAACTGTATCGCCAGTACTGTTGGTAGCTGAAAGGCTCAGTGTGATCACTGGCTCATTAGCGGGCTCGATAATTGACTGCACATTAAACGAGCCGCTGTAGGTTGTGCCATCTACAACATAGCTGGCGGTAACGGTTCCCGCACCCTCTTCATCGTTAAAACTTAAAGTAAACTCGGCAACACCTGAGGCATTAGTCAGGGCAGACGCGTTCGCCGGCGTAATGGCACCTACGGTAGATTGCAAATCAACCACCGCTCCCGATACAACTGAGGCCGTACTGGTCGAGGTATCTTCCACAAGTACTTCAATCGTTAGCGGACTGGAAGCCGAAAATTCGTTAGTCGCTGCACCAGAACCATTTTTGCCAGACACGGTCAGCGTGTAGGACGGCGTTGGCGTCCCATTGTTGTCGGGTAAAAAACCGCCACCCGAGCCAGCACCACCACCTCCGCCTCCACAGGCGACAACAACCAAAGTGGTTAACGCTCCGATAATTCGCTTAGCAAAATTCAGTTTCGTTTGGGTGCTCGTCATGTTGGAATCCCTTATCACGCCACACGCGGTACTTTGCCGCATAGTTCTACTGTCAAGTTATCATAGACTATCATGGTTCGAGCCTAAATGCGTACCGCACATTCCATACAAAACGGTCGCAATTCTTCAAATTTTTTACGGGCATCAAGATCGCGGTATGATGACTGGAACAACACCAAGGAATGCAACGTGGACACCGAAAAAATCAGACTCACGCAATACAGCCACGGCGCTGGTTGCGGCTGCAAAATTGCTCCAGACGTACTCGATAAAATATTAAAAGCAAGCACAGCGTGCAGCGCGGGTCTCAGTCATTCCAATTTATTGGTCGGAAATGACCACAAAGATGACGCCGCGGCCATGGATATCGGCAATGGGCAAGCGATTCTCAGCACCACCGATTTTTTCATGCCCATTGTCGATGACGCTTTCGATTTTGGTCGAATTGCCGCCACTAACGCGATCAGCGACATCTACGCGATGGGCGGCACACCGCTCATGGCAATTGCCATTTTAGGATGGCCACTGGACAAACTGCCTGCTGAACTCGCCGCAGAGGTCATTGCCGGCGGGCGCTCCGTCTGCAGCGAGGCTGGTATCCCGCTTGCGGGCGGTCACAGTATCGACGCCCCAGAGCCCATTTTTGGGCTGGCCGTGACAGGTATCGTACCCATTGCCGACTTAAAAACGAATGCGCAGGCACAAGGCGGCGACCTGCTGTATTTAACCAAACCTCTCGGTATCGGTTTACTCACAACGGCAGAGAAAAAAGGACTATTACTGACTGACGATACCCATCGTGCGACCGAAGCCATGTGCCAACTCAATCGCATCGGCGCGACTCTATCCAAACTAGGTTATGTGCATGCAATGACAGATGTCACGGGGTTCGGCTTAGGCGGCCATTTGCTGGAGCTTTGCCAAGCAGCGAACTTAAGCGCAGAAATCGACTACGCCAGTTTACCCCGACTCCCCAATATCGACTATTACGTCCGGGAAAACTGCCTACCGGGTGGCACTCACAGAAACAAGCAAGCCTGCGGCGATCAAATCGTCACGTCCAAGCCCGAGCATGATGCAATTGTATTCGACCCACAAACCAGTGGTGGAATTTTGATTAGCGTGGCTCCAGAATACAGCTCGCAGCTTGAAGGATTATTACGAGAACATGAATTACCCCACAAGCCCTTAGGTAGGATGATCGCTAAATCGGATAAACAGCCTAGAATTGTGGTGCGTTAATGACCAAGCAAATCTCTGACTTCAAAGCGCTGTTTTTAAACGATACCCCCTTAATTGATACGCGTGCCCCGATAGAGTTCAACAAAGGCTCATTTCCAAGGGCGGTTAACTTACCTTTAATGACGGACGATGAACGCGCTTCGGTTGGCACAGAATATAAGCAAAAGGGCCAAGAATCGGCGATCTCGCTGGGGCACAAGCTGGTTAGTGGATCTGCCAAGGATAAAAGGATTGCCGCCTGGACAAAGTTTGCGTTAGCTAATCCAGAGGGTGCCCTATTTTGTTTTCGGGGCGGCATGCGCTCGCATATCACTCAGCAATGGTTGCGCGAAAACGGCGTTGATTACCCCCTGGTGGTTGGGGGTTATAAAGCGATGCGCTCTTGGTTGATGAGCGAGCTTAGTCGGATCGCAGATAGCCAAAACATTGTTGTTCTTGCGGGACGAACAGGCGTTGCTAAGACTGTGCTGCTGAACGAAATACCTGACCACACCAGCATAGCGTCGGTGGATTTGGAGGGTTTAGCGCATCATCGCGGCAGCGCCTTCGGTCGCCGGCCAAGCCCCCAGCCGACCCAAATTGGTTTCGAGATTGCGCTAGCAATTGCCTTACTAAAACATGAAGGTCAAGATCATGACACCTTGATCTTGGAAGACGAAAGTCAACTGATTGGCCGCTGCGCCATACCTGAACCTCTGTTATTGCAGATGCAACAAGCCCCGCTGTGGGTGTTAGAAGCCCCACTTGACGAACGAGTCGATCATTCTTACCACGCGTACATCCTGAGCAATCTGGAAGAATGGAAGATACACTTGCAGACTCAAGAAGAGGCTTTTACGGCTTTTGCCGCATCGCTCGAACGCTCAGCTTACTCTATCCGCAAACGTCTAGGCGGAGTACGTTACGCAGAACTTAACAGGCTAATGGCCCAGGCTTTAGACCAACATCGACAAGGTAACCCTGAAGCACACAAACTGTGGATACGCTTTTTACTCACAGACTACTACGACCCTATGTACGACTATCAGCTCAGCAAACGTGACAACCGCGTTGCACTCTCTGGTGACCGAAGCACTCTAGCTCAACGCTTAGGCATCCACTGATGCGCCTTACACATTGATAGTCGTGCTACGTAAGACTTCGCCCGTCTCATTTAAGCTGCGATCGTAGCCACCGCAATCTCGCAAGTGCATGCTCACTGAGTCCTGAGTGACCTCTATCATCGTATAACCATTCACCTCTGTGACTGGTACTAAGGTCTCTGCTTTTAACCATGTCGGAACCGCGGCTCGTATACCTCGAGCCGAAGACGGCCAGGTAGCGTCTGAACTGCTGACTGGCCCAGATAGAAGCGACACTACCGGGCGTTCGGATAGATCCAAATCACCACTGCGGGTGATGCGTTCTGCCGCCAAGGCGTGGATATCGCCCGACACCATAAACCTCGAACCTTCTTTTGCAGCCAACACCCCAAGCAAACGTTGATGTTGAGCCCACCAATCCTGCTGCCAGAGATACTTGTTTGCATTCATACCCAGGGTACCCTTGGTCTCACCCAGCAATTCGTTCGAAACGGTATCAGCGCCCGCTTCCGCGACCACATCGGGATACCACTCGCGCCACTTGCCCGCGGTATAGCCTAAGGGATGAGAGGGAATGAATGCGAAATGCGTAGCCGAAGATTCCGTGCAGGTTTTTATTGCCCATGTTTCAACATCGGCAGGCACTAAACGTGCATCTTCGCCCAGCGTCAGACCACCAGCGCAATCGAGTAGCACCCCATCGAACAGCCGCCCATAGCGCAACCGGCCAGCCAGACGGCCATCACCTGCCACAGGACGATCTAGCAATGTTGGATAATACAAATCCGCCATGGCTTTGGCTGCACGTTTAGAGAATACATCTGCAGGAAAAGTCACCAAGTCTTTTTCAGCATCGTCGTTTTCAAAGTAATCATGATCGTCGCCAATAAAAAACAGGGGCACCGACTTAAAGTCCGTACCGTACAAAGCCGCGATCTGCTCTTGTCCAATGGCTTTTAAAACCGCCTCGTTCTCGGTTCCTATCATCTCGGCAGAACGATCGAATTCACCAAATTTCCAGCGCAAATAGTGGCCTAACAACCACTTTAAAAGAGGTTTTTTACGCCCAATTTGGGGAATGCCTTGACCGCGCAAGTCCCAATACACATGATCGCCAATCGCGAGAGCCGCGTCTGGTTTTTCGGCTAGAGCCGAGGCCAGCAAGCGACGTTTAAACTCAACCGGTTTAAAATACTGCCGCCCCATAAAGCCAAAGCCATCACCACCACCCGCGCAGGTATAACTCAGTAACTTAAATTGTTCAGGCAGCACATTCGGAGCAGGGAAGGTGCGAAGCGGCCAAGCTTCACCAATCTCACCACCTCCATCATTAACCTGCAGTGAATACTCGTTATCTGCCGCAAGACCCTCAACAATAAAACTCCAATGTTTACCCTCTGAATCGATCTGGTGACCCGCCGCTTGTGCACCGCCACAGTGCAAAGTGGGGCCGCGTAAGGGCGCGTGTGTCGAGAGCGTCACGGCGATTTGCGAGTGGCTGCAAGTACACAAAATATGATTGAACATATCACTGTCCGCGCGCGACTTTGCCACCTGCAACACAGGGTTAAGAGCGGCTGTTAGGCCTAAGCTTTTTAGCAACGAACGACGTTTTATCACTCTCGACCCTTATTATTCAGGTACGATTTTTACGCCACCTAGGTCAGCTGAGGCCGCAAACGTTGCGTAGGCGCGCAGAGCTTTGCTCACCCGCCGGGCTCTCGAACTCGCTGGAGTGAATGGACGTTCGCGAGCATGCTCTTCAGCGCGACGAACGTCAAGTGTTGCGCTATCCACCACCAAAGCAATACTGCGCTCGGGAATATCGATCCGGATTATATCCCCCTCGCGAATAAGCGCGAAGTCACCGCCTGCTGCAGCTTCTGGCGAGATATGCCCGATAGACAGTCCTGACGTCGCGCCCGAAAAACGACCATCGGTAATCAATGCGCAGCTTCCAGCTAAACCTTTACCCTTTAAAATAGTGGTTGGCATTAGCATTTCCTGCATGCCGGGGCCACCTTTTGGGCCTTCGTAGCGTATTACCACACAGTCGCCCGCGACAATCTCATCGTTCATGATCGCTTTAATTGCGACATCTTGATCCTCAAAGACGCGCGCGCGCCCTTCAAACACCAGCATATGTTCAGGTACAGAGCCCGTTTTCACGATACATCCATCAGCGGCAACATTCCCTTTAAGCACCGCCAAACCACCCTCTTTGCTATGCGCATGAGTCAGTTCACGCAAACAGCCATGTGCACGATCAAGGTCCAGCTCTGTTCGTGTATCGTGCGAGTATGCCTGCATTCCAGTGATACCAGAGGCATCGGCCCGGTACCAATCTAAAACACTCTGGTCGGATGTTTTCCGCACATCCCATTGCGCCAGCACATCGCTCAAGTCACCATCTAGGTTAACGATGTGGCGCACAGACGTGTTTAGTAAACCGGCGCGGTCCAACTCTCCAAGAATTCCCATAACCCCGCCAGCTTTGTGCACATCCTCCATAAAGTAATCTGAGGTAGCGGGTGCGACCTTGCACAAAAATGGAGTCTTGCGTGACAAGGCATCAATGTCATCCATTGTAAAGTCAACACCAGCTTCATGAGCAATGGCTAACAGGTGTAATATAGTATTTGTTGAGCCTCCCATCGCAATATCCATTGCCATTGCGTTCATAAAGGCCTCTCGGGTGGCAATGGCACGCGGCAAAACAGAAACATCCTCTTGCTCGTAGTAACGTTTAGCCAAATCTACAATACGATGCGCGGCATCCACAAATAG